>CBDDRM010000188.1:0-96325 GCA_965233135.1 uncultured bacterium
GTCCGCGGATCCTCGCCAGGGCGATCCGGATGACAGGTAATTTCGCCATATTCAGAGGAGAACAATCATGAGTAAGTTAATCAATATGATGGTGGCCAGTGCCTTGGCCATGGCAATGGGCGGATTGGCCTTTGCCGCAGACAGCGAGCAAGGCGAAGCTGCCACGCAGTCGCAGGAGCCCGCGGTGCAAGACCCGATCGTCAACGATCCGGCGGCGGGAGGAGCGACTGCGAGTCAGAGCTATCAGGAATATCTCGTAGAGCTGAAGAATTGCGAGCCCCTGACCGGGGATGAGCGCCAGAAATGCATCGATGCGGCGCGACGCAAGCACGGTGAGATGTAAGGGGCACTGAAACCTGCAGGGCCGACGGCACCGCGAGGTGCCGTTTTAACTGGCGCAATAGTCCTCTCGGTCGCCCGCTGAACTCAGGTCGTTCGCGACGGGACTAATGAGTGTGCCCAAGCTGCTTTTTAACCATGCCAGAGGAGTGCCCATGAACAGGTTCCGACATACATTGATGGCAGTCGCCGCCGCGCTGGCGCTATCGAGCGCCACTACCCTGCTGGCCGCGGATCCAGTGCCGCCCGAACCCCGCTCATCAGAGAACCAGCCGGGCGAGGGCGGCATCGTAACGACCGCGCCCGAGGCTGCGCAGCAGGAACAGGAGTACCTTGCCGCGCTGAAGAAATGCGAGCCCTTGACCGGGACCGACAAGCAGGCGTGCCTTCAATCTGCGCAGCGCACGTTCGGTCGCATGTAAACGACTGCGCGTGATTGGGACAAAGGGCTCCGGCCGGTGCCCTTTGTATTGCACCTCAAGGATCAGCGCCTGCTTTTAAGGGCGCTCCATTACGGACGCTCCATCTTGCACGTCGTCGCCATCGCAGTGTCTTTCGCCTCGGTGCGCGAATCGGTTCTCCAGCCATATCCGGTACCCTCGGCGTCAATTTTCACCCCCTTGCCTCCCGCTTTGGTGAATGTGGCAAGGTAGATCGGCTGCATCAACTGGTGATCGTCGGCACGCATCCAGACTTCGCCGGTGTCGCTCTGATATTTCATGTTCTCCAGCGCCTTGGCTACTTGCAGCGGATCGGCCGACTTGGCGTCGTTGATTGCCTTGGCCAGCATTTCCAGTTCGGTTTTGGCGGTGTTGTAGAAGAAATCGCCCTTATATTTCTTGCGGAAATCCAGAGCGAACTTTTCGATCTTGTTGTCCGCAACGTTCGCGTGCCAGGTGAACACTTGCCGCACATGGTCCGCCCCCGCCGCCCCTACGGAGGTCGGCGCGCCGGCGTTGTGCGCATTGAGTGTGTAGTAGGTCACCCCCAGCCCGCTGTCCTTGCTGGATTTGATCAGCAGCGTGTAATCGGGCCCCCAGTTGCCGGTAATCACGGCCTGGGCGCCAGAGGCCTTGATCTTGGCGATGTAAGGCGAGAAGTCCTTCACCTTGCCGAGAGGATGCAAATCATCGCCGACAATCTGGATGTCCGGTCGTTTTTTTGACAGCATTTCGCGCGCCGCCTTGCTGATTGCCTGGCCGAAGGCATAGTCCTGATTCAGCAGATACACGCGCTTGATCTCCTTGCGCGCGCCGATGTAATTGGTGATTGCATCGAGTTTCATGTCCACGTGCGCGTCGAAACGGAAATGCCAGAAATTGCATTTCTCATTGGTCAACGCCGGATCTTGCGCCGCAAAATTCATGAACAACACCGACTTGTCCGGATTGCGGCGATTGTGTTTCGCAAGCGCTTCGGACAGTGCGTGCGCCACATTCGATCCAGCGCCTTGCGTCAGATAACGGATTCCGGCGTCGGTGATCTGCTTGACCAGAAGCACGCTTTCCTGGGGACTCGACTTGTTATCGAAATGCACGATCTCGAGTTGGGCCCCCCCGAGCACGCCTCCCTTTGCGTTGATCTGCGCTGCCGCCGCATCGAGATGCCGGCCAAAGCTTTCTCCGATTAACGCAAACGGGCCACTCATCGGATCAATGTGCGCGATCCTGATGCGCTCGGCCCCGTGGACCGTCGACAGGAGGCATAGCCCCGCTATCGCAGCTGTGAACGTGTGTTTGAAATTCATGATTCCTCCGTTTTATTTAAGGTTCGGTGCGCACGCCGCATTCGCGGCGACGCCAGGAGCGCACCGACATCTTAGAGCATCAGACGGTTGTGCGGCGCGGCTGCCGCCTTGGCGTCCGGGTTCGGAGATAGTCATACGGATATTTTGTTCTGCTTCGTGGCGCGAACGGCGATAATGCCGCGCAGGCAATCCTGGAGGGTCGTGCATGCGCGAAGAAGCTTTGAAGCTACACGGCTACAGCGTGGCCGCCATGCGCCAGATGGCGCGCAAACGTCTACCTCGTGCCGTGTTCGATTTCGTCGACGGCGGCGCAGAAGACGAAGTGGCGCTGCATCGCAATGAAAGCGCGTTTCGCGATCTCGCGTTGGGGCCACAGCCGCTACGCGGTACCACGCGGCGTGATCAGTCGATCGAGTTGTTCGGCGCACGGCTGCAAAGTCCGGTGCTCATCGGGCCGACTGGCTTGACGGGCATGCTCTGGCCCCGCGGCGAAATCGAAGCGGCACGCGCCGCCGCAGCAGCCGGTACGGTTTACACCATGAGCCACGGATCGACGGTCTCCATCGAGGATCTTGCCGCCGCTGTACCTGGCCGCCGCTGGATGCAGGTCTTCGCGTACAAGGATCGCGGTCTGACGCGGGATTTCGTGCAGCGGGCCCAAGCCGCCGGCTATCAGGCCCTGGTATTGACCATCGACAATCAGGTACTCGGTCAGCGCGAGCGCGATCTGCGCAACGGCTTTACCGTCCCGCCCCGTTTCGCCGCCGGCGACCTGGTCGACATGGCGCTGCATTTGCGTTGGATTTTGCGCATGGCACGCGCGCCCCGGCTCACGATGGCGAACTATGCGCGCGAAGGCGATACCGGGGTATTTTCCATCGGTGCCCGCGTGGCGGGCTGGATGGACCCGAGCGCGAGTTGGGAGGACGTGGAGTGGTTGCGTGAAGTCTGGAATCGCCCGCTGCTGCTGAAAGGCGTACTGCATCCCGCCGAGGCGCGCCAGGCCGTTGCAGCAGGCATCGACGCCTTGATTGTCTCGAACCACGGCGGCCGCCAGCTGGACTGTGTGCCGCCATCCATCCACGCGTTGCCTGCAGTCGTAGCGGCCGTGCGCGGCAAAATCCCCGTGCTGCTTGACGGTGGCGTGCGCCGCGGTAGCGATGTCGTCAAGGCGATCGCGCTCGGCGCCACAGCCTGTCTTATCGGTCGGCCTCACCTTTGGGGCGTGGCCGTGGCCGGTGAACAGGGGGTCATGCGTATCCTGGACATCTATCGCAGTGAGATCGACCGCGTCATGGCGCTGTGCGGCTGGGACAGCCTTTCGCAGATCGATCGTTCGGCGCTGTTCGATCCTGCCGCAAGACCAGAATCCGTTCTCTCCGCATTTACCCGTAGATTTTCATCGATGCTGAGGTAGTAGAGATGAGGTGATGACGGGCGGGGGGGCGAGGACAGAAAAGCAGGACTGAGTGATGACGACGGAGTAACCGCGTGAACGCAACGCCGACTTCGGGCTCCTTATGCTTTGTGACTTAGTTCCTGCGCACTCAGTCCTCAGTTCTGCCTTTATCGCGGTGCTTCTCCCAGCACCGTGCAACGCCTGATGACCCGGCGTTGCGTCGCGGGATCATAGGAAGTCGCGCGATGCAGCACGCTGCGGTTGTCCCAGACGAGCAGTTCGTGCGGGGTCCAGCGATGTTCGTAAGTGAGGTCCGGATGGATCGCCGCCGCATTGAGTTCTTCGATCAGTGCCCGTCCCTCTGCGTAATCCATGCCGACGATATATTCCGCGTGGTCGCCCAGATAGAGGCATTTGCGACCGGTATCCGGATGCGTTCGCACGACCGGATGATCGACTGGGGGCACCGCATTGCGCTGAGCATCGGTCATGCGCTCTTCACCGTGCCGGCGTGTACGCGAGAAATCCAGGTTGTGGACGGCACGCAATTTTTCGATGCGCCGTTTCCAGGCCGGAGTCAGGCGCTCATAGGCGCCATACATATCGCAAAAATGCGTCTCGCCGCCTTCGCCGGCAACGACTTCGGCATAGATGATCGTTGCCTGGCCTGTGATGCGCTGCCATGAGCCGTCGGTGTGCCACTCCAGCGTGCCTTTGTCGGGATGCTTGCCGTTGGGATTGCCGTTCGCATCCAGATTGGAGAGCCGATACAGCTCCGGAAAACCATCCGCGTGGTACTGGTTCATGACATGGATCTGTACTTCGCCGAAACGCCGCGCGAATTCCACCTGGCGCCCTGGCGGCAGTTGCTGGGTGCCGAACAGCAGGACCTGATGGCGCACGAAGGCTTTAAAGAGCGCGGCAAAAGTCGCCTCATCGACGCCGGCGGCAAGATCGACGCCGATGATCTCCGCGCCCAGGTTGGGGGTCAGCGGCCGGATTTCGAACGGCCAGCTTGATTCACGTTGCAGTGGCAAAGACATGGCGGATCGGCTCCGGGGCATCACCGCATCATCTTATCAGACGTGTCGGCGCAAGCTCAGTCGATGATTGCGGCGTAGACCAGTTGCTTGAACAGGCGACGGTAATAAGCGCGAATCGGACTGGGCGCCTGCGTCATATAGACCGCCGTGATGGCTTCCTGGGGATCGACCCAGAAATAGGTCCCCGCGTAACCCGCCCACATGAATTCGCCCGCCGACCCGGGCACCCCTGCGATTCCGGGCATTTGCCGCACAGCGAAACCCAGGCCGAACGTATAGCCCGGCACCCCGAGCAGCAATTCCCCCGGAGTCAGCGGCGCCAGAATCCTCGGACCGAGATGATCGGAGGTCATCAGCGCGACCGTGTTACGGCTCAACACGCGTGCGCCCTCGAGCTGACCGCCGTTTAACAGCATTTGCGCAAAGCGCAGGTAATCCGGAGCGGTAGACACGCCGCCCGCGCCGCCTGAATCATTGCCGGGCATGGCAGCCACATCGATCAGCGCGATGGGTTTCCCGCTGGCCGCGTCGATCGCCAATGGCTGCGCCAGCCGTCCCATCTTGTTGCTCGGTACCCGGAAGCCGGTGTCGTTCATTTTCAGTGGTTTGAACAAGCGCCGATCGAGAAAATCCCCGAGCCGCTCCCCGGATGCGGCTTCCACTACGCGTCCTAGCAAATCGCTGGCAAGGCTGTATTCCCAGACCGTGCCGGGCTGATGCGCCAGCGGCACCCGGGCGAGACGCTCGACCTGTTCGGCGGGCGACAGATCGCGGGTATCGAATTCGATCGCGCTTTTGAACAGCCCGGCGTTGGCCAGTGCCTCTTTGACGGGCGCGTTCTGCGTGATTTCGCCATAGGCCAGACCGGCCGTATGGCGCAACAAATCCTGCACCGACATTTCACGATTAGCGGGCACTTGCGCGTAGATAATTTTTGCGAACTCGGCGTCCGCCGTCGCCACGCTGACCGTCTGCGATTTCAGGGCCGGAAGGAATTTCGATACCGCATCGGTGAGCTGCAAGCGGCCATCTTCGACCAGCATCATCGCTGCGACGGACACCAGAGGTTTCGTCATGGAATAGATGCGAAAGATCGAATCCCGCGCCAGAGGCTTGCCCGCCGCTTTGTCCTGCATGCCGACGGCCTCGGCATACACCAGCTTGCCTCTGCGGGCCACGAGAAACACCGCGCCCGGAAGATTGCCCTGATCGATTTCCTTGCTGAACACGTCGGCGATGCGCGCCAGACGCAAGGCGGACATTCCCACCGATTCCGGAGCGCTGGAAGGCAAACCTTGGGAGAATGCCGTAAAGGCCGGCCACAGGCATGCCGCCGCAACCAGGGTAAGCATCAAACGTCGTGCGCGCATGGCGAGTTCCTTCGACCAGTTCAAGGGGAAAGAAAAGTAAGGCCGTGTGCGAAGGCTGTCAATGCGGCACCAGCCAAGGGACCATCGCGATGTGCTGCGATGTATGTCGCCCATGCCTTCGTGCTCTGGCAGTCCGGCAGGCGCGTGGCGTCGGCTGCCTCCGGTCACACGGCGGACGTGCGCCAGCGCAAGGGAAATACCGCGAGCACGCGGGTCCCGCTATGGTCCGAATTGATTGCCAGACTGCCGCCCGCCAACGCGGCGCGTTCGTTCATGGAAATCAATCCAAGACTGGACCGATCAGCCGGACGGCGGCGCACTGCGTCCGGGTCGAACCCACAACCGTCGTCCTGGACCGCCAGTTCGAGGCGGTCGGCGCGAAGGCGCAGATGGACCGCGATTTTGCCGGCCCGGGCATGTCGCGCGGCATTGGTAAGGGCCTCTTGCGCGACACGAAAGCAGGCAGTTTCCGTTTCCGTCGCCAGGCGCTGGGGTAGCGCATCAGCCGTGAATTCTATGTCCCAGCCGGTCGCGCCTTTCTGCCGGTCGAGCGCCCACTGCAACGCCGCCGCCAGACCCAGGTCGTCAAGCGCCGGGGGACGCAGGTTCAGGGACATGGCGCGCACCTGCTCGAGCGTCTCGCTGGTAATGCCCACGCATTCCTCGGTGAGCGCCCGGTTGTCGCCGCCGCGGTACAGTGCCATTTGCAGCTTGATCTTGACCAAGGTCAGCGATTGGCCGATTTCATCATGCAGTTCGCGCGCGATGTCACGCCGTTCCTGCTCCTGTACTTCGAGCAAACGGGTGGAGAGGGCCTGCAGTTGCTGCCTTGCTTGGTGGACTTGCGTCTCCGCATGCCGCCGGCGCGCGTCTTGTTCGAAGCGGTCGAGTGCGAACGCGATATCGCCGGCGAGTTCATTCAGCAGATGCATGCGCTCGTCGTCGAAATGATTGATCTCCGAGGCATACAGACTGAACGAGCCGATCGGTTTGCCCGCCTCCAGAAGGGGTACCGCGGCCGCGGAGCGGATGGAGCAGCGTCGCATCCTTTCGTGCCACACGGTGATGCGCTTGTCTTGCACGGTGTCGTTGGAGACGAACGCACGACCCTCGCGTGCTGCATTGGCGGCGGGCTGGCGACCTCCCGGTTTGCGCGGATCGATGGAAAGATCGATGCCGTCGAGAAATCCCTCGGCGTTGCCAAAGGTGGCGGCAGGAAGCAGGATATTCGATGGGGGATCGCTGAGTCCGACCCACGCAAAAAGAAAACCGCCGCGCGTGACGGCGATACGACACATGTCCTGGAATAAATGATCGCGATCCTGCGCACGCGCGAGCGCAGCATTGGCTTCGGAAAGCGCAGCATACAAATTCGCCAGGTCGATGATGCGAAGTTCGGCCCTGCGCCGTGCGCGTCTGGCCTCGGCCTGTTCGATGGCGCGCGTGAGCGCTGGAGCAAGACGAGTGAGGTTGGTTTTCAACACATAATCCGTGGCCCCCCGCTTGAGCAGTTCCACTGCCTTGTCTTCGCCCATTGCTCCGGAAACGAAAACAAAGGGCAATTCGGGCGTGTGTTCTCTGGCCAATTCCAGTGCGCGCAGGCCGCCGAAGCCCGGAATGGAGTAATCCGACACGATGATGTCCGGGCGGTACCCGGCGAGCGAGGCGAGAAAAGCCGTTTCAGTCTGGACGCGCTGTGCCTCGAAGACCAAGCCGGCACGGTTCAATTCCCGAAACTGCAGCCTGGCGTCGACTTCCGCGTCTTCCACCAGCAGTATCCTGAGTGCGCGATCCATGATCTATTTTGGGTACGTACTTTTTGACAAGACATGACTGAGCGCGCTGCACCCGATCAGCGCTCGGCGATGCAAAGGCCCAGCACCAAATCGACCGCAGTGTTACTTGGGCGCGACGCAGGGAAATGCTTCGCGCATGGCGTCTTCGAGTACCAGGCCGGCGGGCAACTGACGCTTGTCCGCATTCTTTTCGAGGAACTGCACGAATATCTTGGCGAGCTGACCTCGATTGACCGTATCAGGAATGCATAAATGGCCATAAATATCGTCGATTTTTTCGTCGCGATGATGAAATGCGTGATAGCTCTCGGCAACAACATGGCCCCCGACAAAGCCATCGATAAAGCCGATGCACACCCCCCGACCAAAGTCCTTGACCGGGTCCGCTTCTGCGGCCTTGCAATGGTTGAGCATGTCTTCCCCGGTAAAGCCGCCGCGAAACCAGCCCGCAGAGTTTGCCGCGGAGGACGCAACCCACAGCATGATGCCAAAGAATGCGAGCACTGCTTTTTTTTCCGGAGTTTTCATAACCAATCCCGATGGCGCCGATCACTGCGAGACGCTTCTACTCTAACTGAAAACCAGTCGGGCTTGCATGAACCATGGGCAGTACGAGAAGAGCGCCCGCGGGCACCATACTTGCTGAATCAATGGGTCCCCCCGCGCCAGAATTCACGCGTATCGCCCTGGGCCTGTATCGGGGGATTCTGCCAATGTCTCCAGGCGCCCGGAGAGGGCTTGTTCGATCGGGGGATGGCCCGCTTGCCAGGTCCCGGTATTTATTACATGGATAAACGGAAATTTACATGGACAAGCTCCTGATCCGCGGAACGCCGCCTTGTCGCGGAAACGGGCGTCGCCTTCGAAAGCGCGGGTTGACGCTCCCACAGGCATACTTTTTAGCCGTTACGCCGGAACTACACCTGAAGTTGTCAGTCACTCTTTCTTTAAGACCTTGTTTCATTCTTAGGAGAAGGATCAATGAAGAAGATTACTGGATTGATCATCGGCGGTACGCTGAGCGTCGCAGCGGCAGCGGCCATGGCACAGAGCGCCGCGGAAGCCGACAGCAATTTGTATTCTTACGAACCGGAGCCTCGCACCGGCTATGTCTATGACAACTATGCAGGCTATGCGCCGGACGAAGAGTCGCTCCCCGTGAAGACGGATGCACCAGGCGTGGAGACAGTCAATCGCGGTGGAGAAGCGCGGAGTGCCTGGCAATCCGACGACGGCCGCTGGATCGACCGCGATGCGGGCAGCAGCCTGTCTGGCCCCACGCCGGAAGTTATCGTGGGCGATCCGGACGTTGCCGAAGTGTTCGGCCGCGGCTGAACGCTCGACGCGATACATCGCCCCGCGGGAGGTTTTTATGTTTAAGGGTTGGTTGGGTGGCCCGCTTGTACTCGGTGCAGTGGCCATCGCATTCAGCGTCATGGCGGTTGAGCCCCGCGAAGTCGATCCCAACCGCATCGAGGACAATCGCGCAGATCAAAGTCCAGCCCGGATCGATCAGAACCGCGTCGATCCCGCTCGCGCTAATGATCGTCGCGTCGATGAAGGCCGTGTGAGCGATCGCCAAACGGAACAACCCGGCGAGCCGGAGAATGCAAGCCGCCGGGACGACCCGATGGCCCGCAACAATCTCGACCGGGACGATACGTCGGACGGGGTCTATCCGCTGGAACTCGATTATTCCGCCGCACTGGCACGATGCGAGCGTTTGAGCGAACCTGACCGCACGCAATGCGTCACCGCCACGAACGTTAACTTTGGCCGGATGTAGCCCCGCAGCGAGTGCGGGAGGCGGTCCATGAGTGAAATCCATGAGTGAGATCAAATCCTCGCATGAGGAGTGGCGGAGCCTGCAGATGCGCGATCGATGGACGCGACGCGATTTCGTCTCGACCCTCGCCGCAGGGTTCGCGCTGGCAGTTCAGCCGGTATCCGCGCAGACGGTGAAAACCGACGACAAAGATTTGACGGCGGGAGAAGTACGCGTGCCCGTCAAGGACGGAGAGATTCCAGCATATCGCGCCATGCCCGCCGAGGGCGCGGACTTGCCCTTGATACTGGTCGTGCACGAGATCTTCGGCGTGCACGAACACATTCGCGATGTCTGCCGGCGGCTCGCGAAACTGGGATACATGGCCGTCGCGCCGGAATTGTATGCGCGCCAAGGCGATGTCGCGAAACTCGCCGACATGAAAGACATCCTTGCCATTGTCGACAAAGTGCCGGACCGGCAGGTCATGCACGATCTCGACGACACGATGTCATGGTCGCGAAAACACGGTGCGAATGTCACCCAACTCGGCATCACGGGATTCTGCTGGGGCGGCCGCATCGTGTGGCTCTACTGTGACCACAATCCCATGGTGGCGGCCGGCGTGGCCTGGTATGGACGACTGGAGGGAGAGGCAACCGAACTGCGGCCGAAATCCGTGCTCGATACGGTGCCGCTGTTGAAGGTGCCGGTATTGGGACTCTATGGCGGCGCCGACGCAGGAATTCCCCAAGAGAGCATCGAGAAAATGCGCGCGGCGCTCAACACGGCAAACAGCAAGTCCAAGCTTGTTGTGTATCCGGGGACGCCTCACGCGTTTTTTGCCGATTACCGTCCGAGCTACCGCAAGGAAGCCGCGCAGGACGCGTGGAGCAAAATGCAGGAATGGTTCGAGATATATCTATCGCGCGTGTAGCTGGGCCGCGCCTTTGCCTTGCTGAATGGCCGGGATATAAGCGTCAAGCTCCGTATTGACAGTGGGATCGGTCAAATCGATCGTCTTGCCGCGTTCCGCTGCCATATAACTGGCCATCACGAGCCGCTGGATCTCCAGCGCGTAATCCCAAGAAAGCATGGCGTTGCGCCCGGCGCTGAAGCTTTGCAGCATGTCATGATTTTCATCCGTGTAACCATACAGGTCCGCTTCGTTGTACTGTACCGCTAGCAAGCCGCGACTCGCGGTAGCCTTTTCCAGCGCGCTTTCCTGGTTGGCGATCGCCTCCGCGGCCACGTCGCCGATAAATACGTTGAGTGGCGACACGAGTGTATTGATCTCGAACGCATAGCCAGGGCCCATGCCATCCATGAACAGCCGCAAGCCCTGCTTTTCGAACATCCACGAATCGGTGAACTGCGATTTGACGATCTGTCCGGAATCGGGATTGCGATAAGTGATCATGCCTGTAGCGAAATCCTCGGCCGGGGTTTTCGAGTAATCGACACCGCGCTCCTGCAGCAACTTGTCACGCCATTTCTTCTGTCCCCATTTGAGCAAGCCGAGGTCCGCGGTTACTGAGATCGGCTGCAGATACAGAAGATCCTTGTCCGGGGGCGTAAGCACGTAGCGCCCCACCGCTATGCTGTGGCATCCCATGTCGAGCAATACACCGCCCCCCTGTCGCAAAGGATCCCAGAACCAAGGCTCATGCGGACCGCCGTGTTCCTCGGCCGATCGGGTCAGGGTCAGTGGTCCCATGGTGCGCACCACCGGAAGCAGTTGCTCGCGCTGGCTGCGGATTGCTTTCATGAAGATCTGATTCTCGAAATACGCAGTCAGCAGCTTCGCGTTGCGCGCGAGTTCTACCATGCGCCGGGCTTCGTGCATGTTGCGCGCAAGGGGTTTGTCGATGATGACACCCTTGATCGGCGCGCCGGCCTTCACGGCTGCCGCCACTTCTTCCATGACGTCGACGCGGCAATAGTTGGGTACATAAATGGCGATGACATCGACGTTTCGCGCCATCTCGGCGATGCTGCCGTACAGTCGCGCCTCCCCAAGACGATGTTCGCGGCAAAATTCCGCCAGCGCCCTGGCGCCACGCCGCTCCAGAATGCCGGCGACCTCCAGTCCGCGGACCTGGCGCACGGCAACCGACTGAAAGCGCGCGATGAAGCCCGCGCCGATGAATCCGAGTTTCATTATCCTTCTCCTCTTGATTGGCACCGGAATGCGGGCGCGAGCATCCCGGGCGTTATTCTAGTCCCGCGCGCGCGCACGCGCAGAGCGTACCGCGCACGTTCGAACTTGCTGCAATATAGTGCTAGATGAGGCTGGCTTACGTGAGGCATCATGTGAGGCTTTCATCTGCAGATTGACCGGAGGTTCGAAGTTGAAGCCAGCAAACTGGGCGGCCATCGTCTGTGCCGCCATTTTCACGTGCGCCGCGGTGGCGGCAGACGACATCAGCGACGAAGAACTCAAGCGCGATGCGGTGTCCCGGCTGGTGGAAAGCCACGATGTGGCCTTGCCAGTCCATATCGGCCGCGTTTACGTCAAGCAGGCGACGCTGAACGCTGCGCGCGACCTGCTTGCCGAGAAGGGCAGGGCCGCCGGGCTCGATCGAAAAAAGTGGAACATGAATGTGCCCCAGTGGCGGGGGGCTGAGCGAGAGTTGATGCACGGCACGGACGCGCTGATTCAGCGCAAGGTCGCCAGCGGCTACTGGGTGCAGGAAGCCTGGTCGGAGCAGGTCTCAGTGCTGCTCAACGGGGAGGAGGCCGACGAAATTGCCGTACACTTTCGCAGCGAAGGCGGCGAACTGCAGCGCCGCGTCATCGAGTGGTTCGTCGGCGAACTGACGTTGCAGACGTACACGTTCACCGATCGCTTGAAGTACGGGGTGCCGGGTTCGGAGCAGGAGATGCGGGACTTACAGGTCGCGACCTACGAGGCCAAAAGCCATTTCGCGCCGATCTACGACCTTACCAAATACGACAACACCATGCGCTTCGCGAACAGCGAGGCGGGCATCAAGTATTTCAAGATGATGGCAATGCAGGGCGTGAATCTGGTCCACCAGCACCTGGAGGCCGTAGCCGAAGAAGCGCGCCGCATGGTTCGGGCTCGTGCGACGCTGGCGGATCCTTACGTCCAGTCAGCAAAACGGCAATGAGGCGGCGTCTCAGCCGCCAAACCCATCGGCTACGCTGACCTCCAGCAGCCTCGGCCCGCCGCTTTTTATCGATTCGCGCAGTGCTGGCCCGACATTCTGTGGATCGGAGATACGCTGCGCCGGCACGCCCATTGATTGCGCGAGGCCCACGAAGTCGATGGGCGGATTGTCCATATCCATCCCCACGAACTTGTCGGTCTTGCGAAACGAGACAAGCCGCTCCTTGAGGATGCGGTAGCTGTGGTTGTTGGGGATGACATAGGTGATGGGCAGCTTCAGATGCGCGGCGGTCCAGAGTGCCTGGATGCTGTACATGGCGCTGCCGTCGCCGACGATGGCCACCACCGGCCGTTCGCGCAGTGCAATGCTCACGCCCACCGCACCGCCCATGGCGAAACCGATGCCACCGGACGCGAGTCCGTAGAAGCCCTGGTGGTCGCGCAGCGGCAGGAAATTGAGCAGCGGAAATGTCGACGTCAGTCCCTCTTCGACGACCACGACGTCGCGCGGCAACGCCTCCACAATGCGCATCATCAGCACTTTCGGCTCCATCGGCCGCGCGGATTCGAGCTGCACCGCTTCCTCGCGCGCTTTGGTGCGCTTTACGTTCCAGTTGTTCTGCGCGATCGCTGCGAGCCGCGCTGCGGCGTGGGCTCTCTGCTCGTCGTTCATGCGCACGCGCAGCACTGCAATGAGCGCGCGCAGCGTTTCCTTGACATTTGCGTTGAGGGCGACTTCGGTTGGATAGTTCTTGCCCAACTCCCAGGCACGCTCAGAAATCTGCACGATGGGCAAGCCGTCGGGCAGCGCATCGATGGGGTTGTGAACCGACATGCGCAGCACATCGGCTCCGAGGCACACGAGCAGATCATACGGCTGCAGGCAACTGCGCACCTGCGTCTGGCTGCGTGTGAGCTGACCGGCGAACGCCGGATGCTCGGACAAAAAGTGCGCGGCATACGGCACGGTCTGTTGCCATACCGCGGCACCGAGGATTTCCGCGAGCTGCGCGGCTTCCTGCAATGCATCGCGCGTGGCAAGTTCGTGGCCCGCGATGAGAGCCGGGTTGCGCGCGCCGAGCAGCCGATCGGCCAGTCGTTCGAGCGCCGCGTCCGACGGGCGCACTCCGGCATCCACGCGGGTCGGATAACCGAGATCGAGCGGCGCCTCGGCATCGAGTATGTCGCCGGGCAGGCTGATGAACACGGGTCCGGTTGGCGGCGTCAGCGCGACCTTGGCCGCGCGATGCACGATGCGCGGCAAATCCTGCACGCGTGTCACTTCCACTGCCCACTTGACCATTGGCTGCGCGATCGGCACGAGAGGATCGTAGAGCATCGGCTCCATGAGTCCATGGCCCTGCTCCTGCTGGCCGGCGGTGATCAGCACCGGCGAGCCGTAGAACTTTGCGTTGTAGAGCGCGCCCATGGCATTGCCCAGACCAGGGGCCACGTGAACATTGCATGCAGCCAGATTGTTTGACGCCCGGGCATAGCCATCGGCCATGCCGACCACGACAGCTTCCTGCAAACCAAGCACATAGCTGATCGCGGACTGCTGTGACATCGCCTCCATGATGGCCAGTTCGGTGGTGCCCGGGTTGCCGAAGAGGTGCGTGACGCCTTCCTGCGCAAGCAGTTTCATGAAAGCGGTGTGGCCGGAAAGAACGGGATGGATGGGGGAGCGGTCCATGATTTAGAGGGGGCTAGAGACCAAGGGCTAAGGGAAACGGTGATTCAGCGTATGCGCGTACCGCAGTTCGGACAGGCGCGCGGGCTCATGAAATTCGCGCGCGTCGGTCCCAGTCCGCCGCATTTATACTCGTTCAGCGCCTGGTAGGGCAAAACGCCGCACTGCGGGCAGCGGTACAAGACATTGAGCGCGCGCACGATGCGGAACACGGTAATCGCGACAAGACCCGCTGCCAGCACGATCGCGGCCCAGGAGACTTGCGCGGGCAGGTTGACCACACGCGCAGCCACGACGAGCAATGCAATCGCCCCGGCACAACCGAACAGCCAGCGTCGATTGACCCGCCAGATCTGGTTGCGGCGTTGTTCGAAGTTCGAGTGCCTGGCCTCATCCATGACTGTGCCGGCAAACCGGGAAGCTGCCATTGTGCGGCGTTGGGACAATGTTCTCAAGCGTGCGCAGACGCCTGAGCCCAGACCAGCGCATTTGCAAAAGAGCGCCCGGCGCCTGGTTCGACACTCGGCTGAAATCCCAGACTATGCAGCACCTCCAGCCATTCCTGCAGCGGCCTGTGATGCTGTTTCGCGAACGCACGGATGCTCGGGAGCGCGCCCAACCGGTCGCCCGCCTTGCCGAACTCGAAACGCCAGCCGGCCGCGCTGTCTGCCACGCGTAGCACCAGCAAGCCGTTTTCGTGCAGGCAGTGCGCGATGCGTTCGAGCAGCGATAGCTGTTCAGGCTTGTCCAGATAGTGCAGCACGTCGATCAGCATGACTACGTCGGCTTGTGGCAGAGGAGCGTCCCGCAGATCGGCGACCTGGATGGTTGCACGCTCACCCAGCGCGAGCCGCGCACGTTGCGCAATCCGACGCTCGAATTCGATGCCGTGCAGTTGCAGGTTTCCGGGGGGCGCGGCCCACGAGGAAGGCCACAGTCCGCGCTCGAAGCGCTCGCGGGCCGCCAGAACCAGCGCGGCGAATATCGCGTGATTGCAACCGAGATCCAGCACTCGCGCTCGATCCGGGAGGCGCCCCGAGCGCAGCAGCGCCAAAAACACCGGGTCGTGCGTGAGCTTGGCGCGAACAAAACAGTAACTGCTGAGGCCGCCGGCAAGATAGGGCCTTGACGCGGCAGCGATCAGTGCGCCGGTTTCGGCGCGCATCAGCGCATCGCCAGCGGCAGGGTGACGGGGCGCAATCCTGCGGCGCTGATCCTGCTCAGTAAACCCGGCAACACGTCGAGCGCGATCGCGCCATAGCGGCGCGTCCAGCGATCGTGGAGCAGCAGGATGTCACCGGCCGCCAGGTCGCGCGTGAGGCGCCTTAGTACCACGCCTGGATCGCGCGCCATCGTGTCGAAACCGCGCCGCGTCCAGCTCACGTAGCGCAGCCCGAACCGCGCGACGACCGGATCGAGCAGGGGATTGCGAATGCCCATCGGGGCGCGAAAGAACGCCGGCGCTCGTCCGGTCAGGCCGGCAATGATCTGCTGTGCGGTGCCGATTTCGGATTTGAGGGCTGTCCAGCCGAAAAATCCGAACAGGCCGGGATGGCGACGGCTGTGATTCTCGACGCTGTGGCCCCGGTTCACGATCTCACGAATCAGGTCGGGACGCGCGGCGGCTTTGTCCGCTATGACGAAAAAGCTGGCCTTGGCCTGATAGGCGTCAAGAATGTCGAGCACCTTCAGCGTTACATCCGGATCGGGACCATCGTCAAAGGTCAGCGCTATTTCGTTTCGTTGCACCGCGGCCGGCGGCAGCCGCAGCATGTTGGCTCCGAGCCACTGGCTGCGCGGCCACAGACCAAGCAGTGCGAGTGCGGCATGATTGAATACAAGCGCCGCCAGGATGGGCGCCCACCACTGTGGCTGTGCAATCAGCACAAGGACGCCAAGCCCATGCAATCCCGCGGAAACCCTCAGCGCAATGCCCGGGCGCCAATCCAGGGGCTGCCCCGCGTTTCGCGCATTTTGGCTCACGTCGTCGGCTTGGCCCATGAATCGCGGAGTGTGACCGTTCGATTGAAGACCGGCGCGCCTGGCAGGGAGTCGCTGCGGTCGGCGCAAAAATACCCGTGACGCTCGAACTGAAAGCGCTCCTCGGCCTGGGCGTGCCGAAGTGATGGCTCGCAATATGCGCGGATGACTTTCTTGGAATCCGGATTCATGTCTGCGAGGAAATCGCGCTCCGATCCCGGATGCGGCGCCGCAAACAGTCGATCGTAAAGCCGCACGTCGGCCTGGTAGGCGTGCCGGGCCGAAACCCAATGGATATTGCCTTTGACTTTGTAAGCGTCGGCGCCGGTCGTGCCTGACCTGGAGTCCGCGAACATCTCGCAATGCACGGCTGTGATATTGCCTGCCGCATCCTTGTCCGCACCGATGCACTTCAGCACATAACCATAGCGCAATCGCACCTGGTTGCCCGGAAACAACCGAAAGTAACCTTTGCTTGGAACCTCCATGTAATCCTCGCGCTCGATCCACAGTTCTCGTGAAAACGGCAGGGCTCGTTTCCCCCACTCTGGCTTCTGCGGGTGATTGGGTGCCTCGCAATTTTCTTCCTGGTCGGCCGGATAGTTGTCCACGATCAGTTTGACCGGGTCCAGTACTGCGATGCGCCGCGGCGCGCTCTCGTTCAGCGTTTCGCGCATGCAATCTTCGAGCACGCTCATGTCGATCCACGAATCGGATTTCGAGACGCCGATGCGCTCCGCGAACAGACGGAAGCCCTCCGGCATAAAGCCGCGGCGGCGGGCGCCGACCAGCGTGGGCATGCGCGGATCGTCCCAGCCATCGACGTGCTTTTCCTCGACCAGCTGAATCAGCTTACGCTTGGAAAGCACTACGTAAGACAGATTCAGTCGCGCAAACTCGTATTGCTGCGGCAAGGGACGCAACAACAAACCGAATTCGGCCAGCTTCTCGAGTACCCAGTCATAAAGCGGCCGATGGTCTTCGAACTCCAGCGTGCACAGCGAATGCGTGATGTTCTCCAGCGCATCGGAAATGCAATGCGTGTAGTCATACATCGGATATACACACCATTTATCGCCGGTGCGGTGGTGATGGGCGTGGCGGATGCGATAGATCACCGGGTCGCGCAGATTGATGTTCGGCGACGACATGTCGATCTTCAGCCGCAGCACGTGCGTACCATCGGCAAACTCGCCCGCTTTCATGCGGCGGAAAAGCCCCAGGCTTTCGTCGGGCGAGCGCTCGCGATAAGGGCTCGGTTTGCCCGCTTCGGTCAGGGTGCCGCGAAATTCGCGCATCTCATCGACCGAGAGGCTGTCCACGTACGCTAGCCCGTGCTCGATGAAGGATTCAGCGAATGCATACAGGGTGTCGAAATAATCCGACGCGTAATACAGATTATCGCCCCATTCAAAACCGAGCCATTTCACCGCATCCAGGATCGAGTCGACGTATTCCGTGTCCTCGGTGACCGGATTGGTGTCGTCGAAGCGCATATGGCAACGGCCGCCGTATTGCAACGGCAGGCCGAAATTCAGACATATCGATTTCGCATGCCCATAATGCAAATAGCCGTTGGGTTCGGGTGGAAAGCGCGTGCGGATCCGGGCTGGATCGGCCGGCGCACGGGCGTGCACCGATGCCGGGCCGGGTTTGCCTCCCCAACGCCGTGCAGCATAGGTGCCTTGCGCAAGGTCCGCCTCGATGATGTTGCGGATGAAATTGGTTACTTGGGCGACGGGCGCGTGCGCCTTGTCTCCGGTAGCAGGTTTGTTCACGCTGGGAAGATGAATTGGTTGGAAAACGAGGCCATTGAACGCGGGCCCATGCACTGTGCGGCACAGTGCAATCTTAATGCCTCGACCGCGTTTCGTCAGCGAAAACCGCGCTCCGGAATGCTTTGGCGCGCGAGGGGGATTGCACCGCGGCATGAAGACGCGGCGTCCACTCTACCGGGAAAGGCCCGGCGCATTGCCGCTCCGGCCATGCACGGTCTACCCGCTGGCGCCTCGCGCCCTGGACGCAGCGGGGTATCCTATAGCTTCTTCTTTTGTTTCCATCGACTTGCGATGCTGCCCTGGTAAAAACCGGCTGCGCTACAGGGGTGGGAGCGAGCAAAGGCATCGGTCGGCTCATCGAACCATGGGAGCGCCCGGTAAACCCCAGCCAAGGCGAGCGCGAGCGGCGCAAACGAATCGCGGCGTTCGTGTTCTGATAATGCGCGCCAGCGGCAACTGCTGCCGGCTTGTTCCGCATTAACCCCGTATTCGGCTGGCGCGCGTTTATATGAACGCAGGAATCAACCCGAAAGGATCGCTCATGGTTTGCAAAAGACTGCGTGTCCCGTTTGCCATGCTGGCCCTGACCACTTCGATTGCGGCCCTTGCCGCGGATGAAGGGTCTCACGCCCTTACGATCTACAGCACTGTGACCCCAGGTTCAATCTCGCCGGAGCAGTATCGAAACAACGGCGGCGGCTCGCTGCCCGGCTACGCGATGGTGCGCCACGAACGGCCGATGGTGCTGAAGGCCGGGCAGAATGCCATCCGCTTCACCGATGTCGCCGCACTGATCGATCCGACTACAGTGTCATTCACCTCGTTGACCGATCCCGAGGGCACGCGCGTGATGGAGCAGAATTTTCAGTTCGATCTGGTCAGCCAGGACAAGCTGCTCAGGCGCTATGTCGATCGCGACATAGCCGTAGAGCGCACGGTGGGCAACAAGGTGGAAACCCTGGAGGGCACGCTGCTTTCGACGCAGGGCGGCCTCGTGCTTCGTGAAGCCGACGGTTCGATTCGCACGCTTGCCCATAACGCCGGCGTCAAGCTGCCGTCGCTGCCCGGCGGGCTGATTACGCGCCCGACATTGGTGTGGGATGTCATCGCCGGCAAGGCAGGCACTCACAAGGCGCGCGTTGCCTATCAAACCACCGGCATCACCTGGTGGGCCGACTACAATCTCACGTTTGCCGAGGGCAAGGACGCCAATGCGTGCAAGCTGGATATCGGCGCCTGGGTCAGCATTCTCAACCAATCGGGCGGCAGTTATCCGGACGCAAAAATCAAGCTGGTCGCCGGAGACGTGCACCGCGCCGAGACCAATGCCGGAAACATGATGGCGAAAAGCATGGCCATGGACCGGGCACAGGAAGTCAAGGGATTCGAGGAAAAGAGCTTCTTCGAGTATCACCTCTACACGCTCGGGCGTCCGAGTTCCCTGCCGGATAATTCCACCAAGCAGATCGAGCTGTTTCCGAAAATAGCCGACGTGCCGTGTCAAAAAACGCTCGTGTATTTCGGTCAGGCTGGCCAGTGGTCCGGCGGCGGCCCGATGACGGACCGCAACTATGGCATTACCGGCAACACGAAAGTGGATACCTACCTGTCTTTCAGGAATCGGCCGGAAGAGGGCATGGGCGTGCCCCTGCCATCCGGGCGCGTGCGGGTTGCGAAACTCGACACGGCCGATGGCAGTCTGGAGTTCATCGGCGAGGATCGCATCGATCACACCCCGAAAAACGAAACGGTTCAGCTAAAGCTTGGCAGTGCCTTCGACGTCGTGGGTGAGCGGCGCCAGGTCGATTTCAAGATCGACACCCATCACAACACCATGACAGAGGAAATCGAAGTCAAGATCCGCAACCGCAAGGACGAACCAGTGCGCATAGTCGTCAAAGAAAATCTGTATCGCTGGACCAACTGGAAGATCACGCAAGCGAGCCGTTCATACGACAAACAGGATTCGCGCACGATCCATTTCCCGCTGAACGTTGCTGCAAACGCGGAAGCCGTCGTGCGCTACACCGTGCGCTATTCGTGGTGACGGCACTCATGTTTACGGTGCCGGCGGCTTTTTGTTCCGGGCGTCAAGAAAACGGCGCATGGCCGCCTGCGGTTCGCCGCTTGCGTAGGCTTCCTTCTGCGCAATCTTGGCTTTTTCCAGCGCGGCTTCGAAACCGGTCTGGGTCAGCATACGCAACTGCTGCTTGGTCAAGCGCATGGCCGTGGGCGCCAGTTGGGCCATGTCGGTTGCAAGCGCCATTGCCTTGGCCAGGACTTCTTCTTTTGGCACCAGATGATTGAGTATGCCGATATCGTAGGCGGTCTGCCCGGAAATGAGCTCGCCGGTGAGCGACAGTTCGATGTTCTTCGATAGACCGAGATGCATGGTCATGAGGTAGGTTCCCACGATGCTGGCGAGTCCCGCCTTGATCTCCGGCTGACCGAGCTTCAACTGCGGGTAGCCCACGCGAAGATCGGCGCACAGGCCGATCTGGAAGCCCGCGCCGGCGGCGGTCCCATTGAACGCAACGATGCACGGTTTGTCCAGATCGCGCACGGCAGCATACATCGCATGCTGGCGGGTCAACCACGCGTCGACGTCGCCGACGCCATATTTCGATGTTTCCTCCAGGTCCTGACCGGAACAAAACGCGCGTTCGCCCGCGCCGGTGATGACGATCGCGCGCGTGGCATCGTCGTGGTTTAGTTCCGCCAGCAAGGTGATCAGCGTTTCGCGCATCGCAACGTCTATGGCGTTCAGCACTTCCGGCCGGTTGAGAATGACTACGGCTACGGCATCCCTGCGCTCGAGTTTGACCCTGTTGTTCATGGCAGTTTTTTGCGCCTTCAGACGTAAGCCGGTCCTTCAATGACCGGATGCGCGGCCAGGAAACTTTCATCGAGTTCCACGCCGATACCGGGCGCTTCCAGAGGCAGAACATTGCCCTCGCGGTCGAGGGTGTAGGGCGTTGAAACCAGATTGTCGCGGAACAGGTTGTTCTTCGAAACGTCTGCCTCGAAATAACCACCGTTGTCGATCGCGGCCAGAAAATGAATGGTAGCGGCCATATTAAGCCCGGTCATGGACGTATGCGGATGGATCGCCAGCTTCCAGCTCGAGGCCAGCGCTGCGATGCGCACGGCCTCGGTGATGCCGCCTGTCTTGGAAAGATCCGGCTGCAGGATCGTGATCGCCCCATCTTCGATCAAGCGATTGAATTCGAAGCGCGTGTAATGATTCTCCCCGGCTGCGAGGGGCGTGCGGCCCAGGCGGGCGGCCTGGCGATACGAAAGATAGTCGAGCGCGGGAAACGGCTCCTCGAGCCAGCCGACGTTCAGTTCATCGAGGGCCGGCATCGCTGCACGCGCATCGCTGAGCGTGTAGCCGGTATTGGCATCGGTAAGGATGACCAGATCGTCGCCGAATATTTTTCTGACCGTGCGGATGCGCGCGATGTCGCGCGTCACCGTATCGCCGATGCGCAGCTTCAGCGCTTTGAAACCTGCCTGCACGTGGGGCCGCGCTTCGTCGGCCAATTTGGCGGGCTCTTGATAACCGAGCGACACTCCGCCTGCGTAGGCTGGAATCGGCCGACACCGCCCACCCAGCAATTTATACAGCGGCAGATTGAGGGCCTTGCCGCGGATGTCCCACAATGCCATGTCGATGCCGGACAGCGCGAGGCAGGCTCCGGCGCCCATGCCGTGACTTGCCAGCTGCTTGTCGTAAACCTTTTTCCAGATGCCGATGACGTCGTTCGCATCCTGTCCGAGCACCAGCTGGCGCATCGTGGTATTGACCAGATGGGCGACCGCGCCAGGGCAGCGTCCATGATGCGCCTCACCCCATCCGGTCAAACCGTCTGCGGTCGACACCTTGACGATCACTGCATCGCGTTTGACGGCGCGACCGATACCCAGGGTGACGCTGTCCTTCGGATCCACCGGAAACGAAGTCGGATAGGCTCGCACCTCGGCGATGCGCAGCCCGTGCACGGACGCGGTTTCGGCTTTGCGATTCATGACGGCAGCAGATCCAACGCGATGACGCGATAGGAAGGACGATATGCCTCGCGGAATGCTTCGGAGTGGTGCACCGCGGGATAACCTTGGCGCGCGATGTTGTCGAAATACGCGTTCACCTCCTCCGGTGCGAATGGAATGCCCCCGGCAGCCGCAAGATCGCCGAGGCAACTACAGAACTTGGCCAGCTTGTCGGGCGAAGCGGGGTAGCTGGCAGCCGTTTCGACGAATGCGCGATAGAGCGCATCGGGATCTCCGCCAGCGGCAAGAAACGCCCGCAAATGCACGCGGCCGAGCCGGCCGTCGGGTGAAATAACGTCCCGCGCAGGTTCGTGGCTGGCCGCCTGCACGCCAGCAAGTTCTTCGTCCAGGCGCTTTCGTGCAGCAACCGGATCGCCCACGGCATGCCCCGGGCCCAGCGCGGCCTGATGCAGCAACTTGTAGATATCGTCAAGTCGCATGGCGGGATAGCGCTGCAGATGCGCGGACAGCAACTGACTGACAAATTTCATGGGCCCTCCGCCTGTGAGGCAATAGTACTGGTTGAATCCTGAATAGAAGACAGATTTGCCATCTGGCGCCGGTAGGGCTAAGGTTTGCGGGTCGTTCACCGACGCCGGATGCTGACATCAGCGCAGGGCCCGCGGTCTTGGCCAAAGTACACGTCTACATGGCAGGCATCTTCTCTTCCCCGCAAGCTGGAGCCGGGGTTCAAGAATCAACACCAGGAGGATACATCAACATGGAACGCCAACATGAACTCGGATTTGTCGACCTTTCCAAACCGGTCGAGAAAAAAGTCGACGACAACACGCGCCGTAGTTTTCTGACCAAGGTTGCCGGGCTGGCGGCAATCACTTCCATGGCGCCGCAGGCTTTTGCACGCAATTTCATCGACAAGTACGACGCGGACGGTCCCATCGCACGCTATCCGAATCCGGACATCATCGCCCTGGACAAACGCTTCAAGTACAAGCTGGGCAACACCCCGATTGTGCGGCTGTATCGCGGCACGATGTGGGCGGAAGGACCTGCGTGGAATCCCGTCGGTCGTTATCTCACCTGGAGCGATATTCCTGCCAACGAGCAACTGCGCTGGATCGAGGAGGACGGTCACGTCTCGCGGCAATTCCGCTACCCGTCCAATAATTCGAACGGCAATATTTTCGACTATCAAGGGCGGCAAGTCGCATTCGAGCACGGCACCCGACGCGTCGCGCGCTACGAACTCGACGGCAGCTATACCGTGCTGGCCGAGAAAACTGCCGATGGGAAAGGGCTGAACGCCCCCAACGATGGCGCGGCGCATCCGGAAGGCTGGTATCTGTTCACCGATCCCGGATACGGTGGACTGATGAACTACGAAGGTGAGCGTCTGAAATCGAACACGCCGCAACCGATACAGAAGGAAGCGATTTACCGCATCGATGCGCCCGGAAAATTCGAGAAAGTAGCCGACGAGCCATTCAAACCGAACGGTCTGTGCTTCTCACCCGACTTCAAGAAAGTGTATGTTGCCGATACCGGGCTGTCGCATTATCCGAACGCAAAAAGCGTCATCTGGGTGTACGACGTGGACGGCAAGAGACTACGCAACGGCCGCACTTTCGCCAGCATGGAAATGAACGGCAAGACCGGTTTTGCCGATGGCGTGCGTTGCGACGAAGACGGCAACGTCTGGGCAGGCATGGGCTGGGTGGGCGACGGCTATGACGGAGTGCACATTTTTGCCCCGGATGGCACGCGCATCGGCCAGATCCGCATGCCCGAGATCGTGTCCAACCTTGCATTTGGCGGCAGCAAGCGCAATCGATTGTTCATGACCGGCAGCACTTCGCTCTATGCCATTTATGTGGAAACGCGTGGCGCAAATATCGGCGGCTGATACAACGCAATCCCACAAAAAACCGCATCCTTGAGGATGCGGTTTTTTTTCGCACATCGCATGCGCGGCATCGACGGGAACCTGGCGGGTTAAAACGGCATCGTGAAACCCACCGTCACGTAGTCCGCATTGGTATTGATCTGCGTATACTCCACGTCGAGAATGCCGCCGCCCAGACGAAAGCCCAGGCCGATTCCGGCGGACAGGCTGGTGTCGTTGTCGTCAAAGCTGTCGTCGGAATAAGCCAGTCCGAGCTTGCCTTTAAGATGGATATCGCCATCGGAACGATAAACACCATAGGCCGCCACGGAACTGATATCCCAGTCTTTATTGTTGCCAACTTCGCCATCGATGACGGTGAAGTTGACGTCGGCCTCCCAGGAAACATTGCCCTGGAGGGGTTGGGCCAATCGGCCGCCGATGTTAACGCCTGATTCAGAATCCGGGCCGTTTGGCTTGGCCAGCCCAACGGTACCGCCAAACATCAGACCCTTGGTGTTGAAGCCTTGCGCCATTGCCACAGGTGAGGTCACAACGGCAATCAATCCCAATGCCATCAGGATGCTCTTCATAGAAATTTCCTTCGCAGGTTAAGATGGGAACACGCAGGTGTTCTGGCAGTTAGTCGCACCACATGAGCATTAGTTCATCCGCGGGGAGGCATGGACGTTGCAGAGCCTCCCGAACCGCGTGGCATGTCGATAGGTCGGGACTTTTTTCAGCGTTGTCTGGACAGGAAGCCGCCAAGCTTCATCAGCGCCTGTTCCACGCGGGCCGACCAGGGATCGGCGCAGCCGATGCGAATGCAATTGCGATAACGGCCCGTCGCCGAAAACAGCGTGCCCGGCCCCAGCGAGATCCTGGCACGCAGCGCCTGCCGAAAAAGGTCCTCGGAATCGCATCCCTCCGGCATTTCCACCCATAGAATGAAGCCCCCGGCCGGGCGCGTGATGCGGGTGCCCGCCGGAAAGTACGCGGCGATCGCGGCCGCAACGTGCGAAACCTGATCGCGAAATACGCGCCGCAGGTTTCGCAGCTGACGGTCATAGCCGCCGCTGGCCAGGAAATCCGCTAGCGCAAGCTGAAGCACTTCAGGGCTGCCTACGGAGTTGATGAATTTGGCCATCTTCACTTGGGCATACCAGCGGCCAGGGGCCACCCAGCCGAGTCTGAAACCGGGGGCGACGGTCTTGGTGAATGACGAGCACAGCATGACGTTGCCCGTTCGGTCGAAAGCCTTGGCCGGACGCGGCCTGTTCTCGCCGTAATAGAGATCCCCGTACACATCGTCTTCGATCAGCGGCACGCCACGCTGGTCGAGCAATTGCACGAGGCGTTTCTTGTTTTCGTCGGACATGGTGAAACCCAGCGGATTCTGCGCGTTGGGCATGACGATCACCGCCGCCAGGCGCGTGCGCCCGATGGCAAACTCCAGCGCCTCGAGAGAAATGCCCTCGCGCGGGTGCGTCGGTATTTCAAGCGCCTTGATCTGCTGGCTCTCAAGAATTTGCAGCAATCCGAAGTACGTCGGCGACTCCAGTGCGATCGTATCCCCTGGCTTTGCCACGGCACGCACGCACAGATTCAAAGCTTCCATGCATCCGTGCGTCACGATGATGTCCTTGGCTGCCAGACTGCAACCGAAATCAAGCGATTTGCGCGCGATCTGCCGGCGCAATTCCTCGTTGCCGGGCGGAAGCACGTACTGCGTCAGGCAAAGCGGTTTGCGGCGTGCGATCGACGATATCGTGCGTTGCAGCCTCGCGGTCGGCATATGGTCGGGACCCGGACATGCAGCGCCGAACGAGACGACGTCGGGTCGGCGCGAGTCAAGCACTTCCTGGACCAGAGCGCTGATTCCGACCAGCCGCGCGGAAGCCGGCGGGTTCGAGATCGATGGCTCGTCAGCCGCCGGCGTGCGATGTCGGACATAGTAACCGGCGTTCGGCCGGGCCTCGATCAGGCCCCGGTTCTCCAGAACTTCGTAGGCCTTCAATACGGTCGCAATCGACACCCGGCGCTGACTGGACAGACGACGTACCGATGGCACGCGTTCCCCGGGGCGCAGGGTCCCGGCGGAAATCATTCCGGTGATCGATTCAGCGACGGTTTCATATAGCACGGCTTGCGATGTCATTACGGGAATGTACTGAATCCGGCTGCTAGGAGGACAGGCACAGGTTTGCGGAGAATCGACCAGAACGGATGACAACTTCGCAGACTGTAACGCAAACAATTTGTTTCAGGTGATCCTGTAACGGTGCGCATGCGCGGCCTAGCATGGCTCCATGTATATGAGGGAACAGGTCCGTGAGTTCGACATTCCTGCGGGACATGCGCTGCGCTTGCCGTCAAGAGCGGGAACCATTTCCTGCGAGGCTGGCGTGTTATGGGTGACGCAGGAAGATAACGTGCGGGACGACATACTCGCTGCCGGGGATTCGCTTGCAATTCGAGGCGTTACCGTCGTCGAGGCCATGAGAGAATCCACCGCGCGCTTCACGCTGCACGCATGCCGCTCGCCACTGGCATTGATCGCGGCCAGTCTATGGGCGCATGCCGGGCGAATGCGCCTCGCTACTACTTGTAAACCAGAACCGGAATCTTTGAATGCGCCAGAACTTTCGCCGCCTGACTGCCCAGCAGTACGCCTGATAATCCGGTGCGACCGTGTGAAGCCATGAAAATCAGGTCGCACTTCTTCTTGCTGGCGGCTTCGACGATGGCCTCCCAGGGGGAAATGCCGTCGAGATAGAATCCGTCATAGCGCACGTCGGCGGCTTGCGCTTCTTTTTCGATAACTGCCAGAAACCGTGTCGCGGTTTTCTTCGATCGATTGTCCCATTCCGCGCGCGACATCAAGTCCGGAGGGAAGTATTCGCCATACGCCAGAATCTCGTATTGCTCCGGTGAATAAAAGCCTGTGACTTTGGCTCCGACCGCCCGGGCGAGTCTCACGCCGGCCTTGATGGCTTTCTTCGACAGGGCAGAGCCGTCGGTGGGAAGCAGAATATTCTTGAACATGAGGTTCTCCTGAGGGGGTTGGGGCAGCCGCCTCGCGATTGCGTTCCAATGCTTGCGGTATAGTGCGGTCCAATTTCCCGGGATCCCGCTATTTTGACTCCGCACACGCTCGAAGTACTGCGTCTTCTGGAAGATGGAGAATATCACTCCGGCGATGCCCTAGGTCGCAAACTGGGCATCACCCGTGCCTCGGTATCGAATGCTCTTGCCGATGTCGAGGCGCTCGGCCTCACCGTCTACAAAGTGCACGGGCGAGGCTACCGGTTGGTCACGCCGGTGCAATGGCTGAAGCATGCACGCATCATCGGGCAGCTCGGCAAGCTGGCCGGCCGTTTCGAGATCGATATTCTCGATCAAACAGGGTCGACCAATAGCGATCTGACGGCACGCGCCCTGCGCGGCGCACCTTCGGGCAGTGTGCTCGTGGCCGAGACCCAAACCGAAGGCCGCGGGCGGCGCGGCCGAAACTGGCACTCATGCCCGGGCGGCGCGCTGACCTTTTCGATGCTCTGGCGTTTCGACCAAGGGGCGGGCTTCCTGAGTGGCTTGAGCCTGGTGGTCGGCATCGCATTGGTGCGCGTACTGCGAACGCATGGTGCGGCGGAGGTCATGCTGAAGTGGCCGAACGATTTGCTTTGGCGGCATCTCAAGATTGCCGGCATCCTGATTGAACTCGCCGGTGACGTAATGGGCCCCACAACGGCCGTGATTGGCGTCGGCCTGAACCTGCGTCTGCCCGAATCGGTTAGGGAGCGCATCGATCAGCCGGTTACCGACCTCGTGCGAATCGGCGTGGAGGTGGATCGCAATGTGCTGTTCGCCCAGGTGCTGGCTGAACTCGACTGCGTACTCAAGCAATTTTCCGCGGATGGATTCGCGCCGTTTCGCAGCGAGTGGGATCGCCTGCATGTGTACCGGGACAAGATGGTGCGGGTGCGGATGCCGGACAAATCCGAGATTGAAGGACGGGTGCACAATATAGACGAAGACGGCGCATTGCTTTTAAAGACCCGCTCGGGTATGCGCAAGTTCTACGGCGGTGAGCTTAGCCTGCGCGGTGCAGCCTGAGGCTTTTGCGACAGGTGAATGAACCGTGATTCTTGCAGTCGATGCCGGGAACACCCGGGTCAAGTGGGCACTTCATGATGGCCGCGCATTCATAAGCGGCGGCTGGGTCACGCATGCTCAGTTCGACAAGCTGGATTCGCAGTGGGCCGCACTTGCCGCGCCGTCTTCCATCGTGATCGGCAATGTGGCAGGCGATTCGGTCGCGCGGAAACTGCGCGACTTGTGTGCGCGCTGGCCAGCCGCCTTGTTGTGGGCGTCGAGTGCGCGCAAGCAAGCCGGGGTCGTCAACCATTATGACGAACCATCGCAATTGGGGGTCGATCGATGGGCCGCTCTGATCGGTGCGCGCGCCATGGATTGCGGCGCTGCTGTCGTCGTCAATGCCGGCACTGCGACCACGATCGATGCGCTTGATCGCCACGGCGAGTTCTTGGGTGGCATCATCGTCACGGGTTTTGATCTGATGCACGAGGCCCTGGCGGCCAATACCGCTCGGCTGTCTGCGGAGCGCGGCCAGTTCAGTCCCTTTCCGCGCACCACGCGAGATGCAATCACCAGCGGCGCAATTCAGGCTTTGTGTGGCGCCGTGGAGCGCATGCGAAGCGCCATGCTCTCAGCCGGTAACCCGGAGCCGACACTTGTATTCACCGGCGGGGCTGGCGAGATGGTGGCGCGCTACATGGACAGGCCGGTACGCTTCGTGGACCAGCTTGTCCTCGCGGGGCTCGTGCAGATCGCGATGCAGACGCGATGAAAGCCTTTTTCTTCTTGATGCTCGCGGCGAATCTGGCGTTAGCTGGATTCTGGTATGTGCGGGAGCATTTGCCGAATCCGGACGCCCAGTTGCTCGACCAGCAAATGCATGCGGACCAGATCCGCATCGTGCCTGCCCGGCCCGAGCCACCACTTGCACCTGTGGCGGCGGCACCCGGCGTGTGTCTGGAATGGGGCAGCTTCGGCGCCGCCGAATTCCCCAGGGCGCAGGCGGCGATCGACGCGCTGGCACTCGGCGATCAGGCGCTCACGACGGATGTGGCCGTATCCAGCAGTTACTGGGTGTTCATTCCGCCGCTGAAGTCGAAACAGGACATGGAGCGCAAGATCAACGAACTCAAAGCCCTAGGCGTTGGGGAGTATGCTCCACTCGTGGAAAACTCTCGCTTTCGCTTCGCCATATCGCTTGGCGTGTTTCGCACGGAAGCAGGGGCCAGAGCGAGACTTGCAACGCTGAAAGCCAAGGGCGTACGCTCCGCCCAGATCGGCGAGCGCGAGCAACGAATCACACAGAAGGCATTCGTGTTTCGCAATCCCGACGATGCGCTCTCGGCGCGGCTGGGCAGTCTTAACGCCGACTATCCGGGTTCCGAATTGCGCACCGTGGACTGTCCGGCACCTTGAGCCGATCCGGCTAGGCGGGCGCCAGCAGCCGCGCGCCGCTACCGTTTTCCCTGAGTTCCAGCAGGCGCGAATGGAAGGCTTGCAGCGTGGAACGATGGCCGACGCTGACCACGGTGGTGTCTGGCAATTTATCCTTGAGCATCTGGTAGAGTTCCCGTTCAGCGGTCTCGTCTAGCGATGCAGTCGCCTCGTCCAGCAGTAACCAGTCCGGCCGTTGCAGCAGAGCGCGCGCAAAGGCCATGCGTTGCTGTTCGCCGGGCGATAATTGCATGGACCAGTTCTGCTGCTCGTCGAGGCGCTGCGTCAACTGCTGCAAACCGACATCGGCAAGCGCTTGCGCGATCTGTTCATCCGAGAAACGACCATCGCTCGCCGGATAGGAAGTGACATCTCTCAAGCTGCCGATGGGCAGATAAGGTTTCTGGGGCAAAAACAGAATGCGCTCATTGCTCGGCAGTCGAATGCGGCCACTGCCGAAAGGCCAGATTCCTGCGAGAGCGCGGAACAGCGTGCTTTTGCCGGAGCCCGAAGGTCCGCGGATGAGCCAGTTGTCTCCCTGGTTGATGTTGATGTCGGAGCCGGCAACGAGCGGCGTGCCGTCAGGTAACTGCAGGGATACATTATCGATCATGAGCCCGGACTGCTCTCCGTGCACGCGCTCCATCGCCGACTTGTCGCGCGCTTGTAAGCGGGCATTCTCGATGGCGTAGTGAAAGCCGATCAGCCGGTCGGTGGTGGCTTTCCAGACGGCGAACGTGTTATAGGCCCCGATGAACCACGAAAGCGATCCTTGCACGTGGCCGAACGCATTCGAAATCTGCATCAGTCCGCCGAGCTGGATCGTTCCCGCGAAATAGCGGTTTCCCGCCACGACAAAGGGAAAAATGATCGCGGCCTGGTTGTAACCAATCGTGAAGAAATTCAGGATCTTCTGCCGCTTCATGATGCGCCACCAATTGTCGACCACGCTGGCGAAGCGCCCGCGGAATCCGCGCAGCTCATCGACTTCGCCGTTATACAACGCGACGCCTTCAGCGTTTTCCCGGAATCGGACCAGGTTGAAGCGAAAATCCGCTTCGTAGCGCTGCTGGTTGAAGTTGAGCCCGATCAGCCGTTTGCCGATCTTGTGCGTCAGCCACGTCCCGACAATTGCGTAGAGCAACGCCGCCCACACCATATAGCCGGGAATGACGATCTGGCTGCCGTTCAGGGAGAATTCTGCCGGCCCGGACAGGCCCCAAAGGATGCCGACGAAAGAACCCAGCGTGACCACTGCATTGAGGAAACCCAAGGCGAGGTCCAGCGACTGATCGACGAAAATTCTCATGTCATCCGCTATTCGCTGGTCGGGATTGTCCGCAGGATTCCCGCTCAGTTGCAACCTGTAATAGGCACGGTCGCTCAGCCACTCAACAAGGTAATTGTCGGTAAGCCAACGCCTCCAGCGGATTTGCAGCAACTGGTTCAGATAGAACGCGTAGACAGCCATGACGATATAGATGGTGGCCAGGATGCCGAAGCGCCCCATCAACTTCCAGAAGGAAGCCTTGTCTTTTTCCTGCAGCGCGTTATAGAACGAGTTGTACCACTCGTTGAATAGCACGTTCATATAGACCATGGCCAACGTCAGAAGGATCACCACGCTGAGCAAGAGCCATGCGGTGAAACGTTCTTTGGAGGTCCAGTAGGGTTTGATCAAGCGCCAGGTATCGCGCAGAAAAGTGGAGCTGGCAGACATTAGCGTTCCCTTGCTGAAAAAATCAGGACTCTCGAATGCGGGACAACAATGCGGTGGTAGAGCGCTCGAACTGGAACGGGATGGATTTCACCTGTCCACCCCAGGCCAATACTTGCTCTGCCCCGACAATCTTTTCGACCGGCCAGTCGCCGCCTTTAACCAGTATTTCCGGATGGCACTGCAGGATCAGCGCCAGGGGCGTGTCTTCCTCGAACCATGTCACGAGGCTTACACTTTCCAGGGCGGCCGCAACGGCCATGCGGTCCGCGAGAGTGTTGACGGGACGGTCAGGCCCTTTGCCGAGCCTTTTGACCGAAGAATCTGAGTTCAGTGCGAGCACCAGACTGGCGCCCAGCGCGCGCGATTCGGCAAGATAGGTTACGTGCCCGCGGTGCAGGACATCGAAGACGCCGTTGGTAAACACGAGCGGGCGATCCAATGCATGCGTCCGCCCGACCAGTTCCGTGGGGGGGACAATCTTGCTCTCGAAGTCGGGGGGGGCGCGCATGGCTGGCCGCAATGATACAGGCGCGTACGGGCGGCGTGCGCCGGCGGGCCGGCTATGCGGGCAGCGCAGAGAGCTGTTTGCGATAGCGCGAAAGGTCCTGCACCGTGCGAATCGGCAACTCGAACAGGCTGGAAAGATTGTGCAGGATCATTTTCACGACTTTGCCTTCCCACTCCCGATCGAAGCTGATTTGCGTGTCCAGCCAGTGCTCGAGCCAGGATGGATTCGGCAGCCTGCTTTGCACCGTGTCATTGGGGAACAGGTCCTTGTTCACATGCAGGTTGGTAGGGTGCAAAGGTTTGCGGTTGCGCCCGCTGGAAGCCATTAGCAGGCCCACCTTGGCGAACGCGCGCCGCGCGGTGTCGCCGCTGAGCCCGATGGCTTTTTTCATGTAGCGCAGATACGCCCCGCCATGGCGGGCTTCATCGCGCGAGATCAGGTCATAGATTTTCCGGATGACCGGCTCGGTGTGCCATTGCGCTGCACGGCGATACCAATGATTGAGCCGAATCTCCCCGCAAAAGTGCAGCATCAGGGTGTCGAGCGGTGGCGCGGGGTCAAAGTCGAAGCGCACGGCATGCAGCTCTTCTTCGGACGGGGTGAGATCGGGCCGGAAGCGGCGAAGATACTCGATGAGCGCGAGAGAATGCTTCTGTTCTTCATAAAACCACACCGACATGAAGGCGCAAAAATCGCTGTCGTCGCGGTTGTCGCGCAGAAACATCTCGGTTGCGGGCAACGCTGCCCATTCCGTGATCGCGTTCATCTTGATCGTAAGCGCCTGTTCGTCGGAAAGTTTAGCGGCATCGAACTTGTCCCACGGAATATCGGAATGCAAGTCCCAGCGCACGGCCTCGAACGCTTTGAACAGGTCGGGATAGAGCATCTTCTGTGCTTTCATCTTGATTCCAGGGATTCAGTAAGGTTGGTAACGCGGCAGGCCCGTGCGCGAGTTAGCTAAGAACTCACAGTCAAGACCGCCCGCGAGCAGTCGAGCAGGCAAGTATAGCTATTCGACAGCATCGCCTCGCCATTGTTTGAGGGTCAGCAGCATTTTCTCGAAGTTTTCAACGATCTGCACACCGTCAATGGCTTTGCGCAAACGCGCTGCGCCGGCGCCGCCGGCCCAGATGTCCATCGCGCCAGGCAGAGCGTTTCGGAGCTGGGTCAAGCCCTCGATAGCTCTTGAGTCCGGGAATGACGCACTGAATGAGAGCGCGACTATGTCGACTTGATGCGCACGCGCAGCGTTTACGATGTCGGCTGGCGGCGTCTGTGTGCCCAGCGCAACGCAAGTTGCCCCCTCGACTTTGAGCATGGCTTCAGTCATGAGCAAGCCCAGACCGTGCATTTCTTGTGGCAAAGAGGTCAACAGGATGCGCGGTGAGTCGCCTTGCGAGGGTATCGACGTAATTAGATTGTGCAGAACCCCGTGCAATATTTCCGAATACAGATGTTCTTCGTAGATCGCAATCCGCCCGTCCATCCACGCATTGCCGACAGCGGCTGTAAGCGGTACGACCGTTTCCTGGATGAAATTCTGCAGCCCCCTTCGCGCCAGTACATGTGATAACTGGGCGCGAATGGCGTCCGCCTGGTGAGAGCGAATCAGGTCCAAAAAAGCGTCTACATCCCCGCTTGGCGATATCACGGCCGAGGGCTCGGCGCCCAGTGCATGCAACTGCTCCATGGATGCGCTCACGATCTTTCCCGGCCGGTGGCCACGATCCATCAAACGTTTGATTAACCGCAACTTATCGACTTGATCGCGCGGATACAGCCGCTCCCCGTTACGGTCGCGAATAGGTTGCGGAAACGCATAACGCCGCTCCCATATTCTCAGGGTGTCCTTGGTCAGACCCGTGTCCTGCTCTACAACGCCGATCGTGAGATGAGTGTTCATATTGTCTAAGACAAAAGTTGACTAATGCCTATATTGCGCCTATTCTCTACACATAATATAGATTTGACTAGGACAAATATAGCGTAGTGCGGCGGACTGCCACGGCCGTCCGGCAAAGTTCAGCGAGGACCGGCGCTTTCGAGCGTCCGACACAAGACCGGTATTCCCCTTCCCCGACCGGTCGAGTGACTGCATCTGCCAGGGGCACGAAGAGTACGCCTGGCGGCCCGGTCCACGCTGATTCGTTTGAGGCGGTTTTCCGCGGCGCCACTCAGACATCAAGCACTACCCACCAAAGGATAGTTGATGAGTATCGCTGTGCGCGTTGCCGTCGTGGGGGCCGGTATCTCCGGCCTGTCTGCGGCATGGCTGCTTTCCCGCCGGTTCGATGTCACCTTGTTCGAGGCCGCGAGCTATCTTGGTGGCCACACCAACACGGTCGATGTCACGCTCGACGGCGTGACTGCGCCCGTCGATACCGGATTTCTGGTTTTCAATGACCGGACCTATCCAAATCTGCTTGCACTCTTTCAATTGCTGGGCGTGCGAACGGCCAGCAGTGAAATGTCATTCAGCGTGCGCGTTGAAGACGAAAGGCTGGAATGGTCCGGTAATTCCCTTGCGGGCGTCTTTGCGCAGAAACGCAATCTGGTCAAACCGGAGTTCTGGAGCATGCTCAAGGACATCGTGCGGTTCAATCGCGAGGCCACGCAATTGCTCGGTGGAGCGCGGCGCGAGCTCGGTTCGTTAGGTGATGTGCTCGAGCGAGGAAGGTATGGCCGTTCCTTCCGCAACTGGTACTTGCTGCCGATGAGCGGCGCCATATGGTCGTGTCCGACGCGACAAATGCTCGATTACCCGGCGGAAACCTTCTTGCGTTTCTGCCACAACCACGGTCTGCTCCAACTAAGCGGGCGGCCCCTGTGGAGAACCGTCGCAGGAGGCGGGCGCGAGTATGTGAAAAAGCTTGCGGCGTCGCTGACGGATGTGCGATACGGTTGTCCGGTGGAAGCGGTCTCCCGCCGGTCTGATGGAGGTGTTTCCGTCAGATTACGGGAAGGTAGAACGGAAAGTTTTGCGCATGTGGTATTTGCGTGCCACAGCGATCAGACCTTGGCGATGCTGGACGATGCCACGCCGGCAGAGCAAAACGTGCTGTCGCGCATCAAATACCAGTCGAATCGCGTCGTGTTGCACACCGATGCGGCGTTGTTGCCGAGAAACCGGGAAACCTGGTCAGCCTGGAACTACGTTGCAACAGGCGACCGCTCCGCGCTTCCCGTCAGCGTCAGCTACCTCGTCAACAAGCTGCAGCCTCTGCCATTCAAGCAGCCGATTATCGTTTCACTGAATCCGCTCCAGGAGCCGCGGCTTGAATACACGATCAGGCAATTTGAGTACGCGCATCCGATATTCGACGGCCCTGCCATCGAGGCGCAGCGCGATCTGGAAGCGATACAGGGCAAGCGGCACACCTGGTATTGCGGTGCCTGGACAGGATACGGATTTCATGAAGACGGCCTGAATTCTGCATTGGCCGTCGCCAATGCGTTGGGCGTGCACGCGCCCTGGCAGACGGCGGAACTCGCGGCATGATGCCCAAGCTTTTCCGCGGATGGGTGTTTCATGCCCGACTCCGCCCCAAACGCCACGCCTTTCGCTATCGCGTGTTTTTCCTGCGCTTTCCACTGAGCCAGCTACAGCGCCTCGAAAACGCTGTCTTCTCGATCAATCGCTGGAACTTGTTCAGTTTTTACTATCGCGATCATGGCGCCCGCGATGGGTCGCACCCGCTTGCGTGGATAAGGCATTTGTTGCGCAAGCACGGCTTGCACGAGGCAGACGGCGAAGTATGGCTGCAGACATTCCCCCGCATGCTGGGTTACGTATTCAACCCCGTCAGTTTCTGGCTGTGTAATGACCGCGACGGGGCGCTCAGAGCGGTTGTTTGCGAAGTCAACAACACGTTCGGAGAACGACATCTTTATCTGCTGGCTCATCCGGATCATCGCCCGATTCGCGATTGTGACAGGCTCACCTCGCGCAAGGTGTTTCACGTCTCGCCCTTCTGCGAGGTATCTGGCGCCTACCGCTTCCAGTTCAACGTCGCCGAACCGTCCACGCGCATCAGAATCGACTATGACGGCGCGGACGGCAATGTACTTCTGACTTCGGTCACGGGGCGGGGTGCTAACTACCACGTCGGAACATTGCTGCGCGCCTTCGCGGCGTATCCGGGCATGACCTTCGGCGTCATGGCCCGTATTCATTTGCAAGCGCTGAAATTATGGGTCAAGGGCCTTCCATGGGTTGCGAAACCCGCTCCGCCATCCAAGGAGCTGACACGATGAATCAGAACGACGTGGTACGCCGATTCTCGATCGACGCTACCCCGAGGAGCGGTCGCCTTGCTCTCGCGCTTCTGGCCCGGTTACGACACGGACGCCTGAATCTCGTCGCCCCGGGAGCGCAAACCTACAGCTTCAACGGTGAATTGCCCGGCCCCGATGCGGCGATTCATCTTGAGGACTGGGAGGTCTTCGACGAGATCGCTCGCTCCGGTGACATCGGATTCGCCGAGGCTTATCTGGATGGCCGCTGGCAAACGCCGGATCTGCGCGCTTTGCTTGATCTAATTGCCGTCAATCGCGCTGTCCTGGAGAAAATGCTCTACGGCAAATGGTGGGGCCGGTTGTATTACAGATTGCGCCATCTGCGTCGATCCAATACTCGGCAAGGAGTCCGGAAAAACATTCACGCGCATTACGACCTTGGCAACGGATTCTATCGAGCATGGCTGGACCGAACCATGACTTACTCTGCGGCGTTGTTCGAAGGCGACCTTGACAGAACACTAGAGCAGGCTCAGGTCGCCAAATACGAGCGCGTGTTGCAGAGGCTCGATATAGGCCGCGCCGACCACGTTCTGGAGATCGGCTGCGGCTGGGGTGGATTTGCAGAGTATGCTTCAAGAACTCGCGGCTGCCGTGTGTATGGCATTACCTTGTCGCAAGCGCAACTGGATTTTGCGACGAACCGAATTCGCGACGCGCGGCTGTCCCATCTGGTCGAGTTGTCGCTCACCGATTATCGCGAAGTGCAAGGCGCATTCGATCACGTCGTATCGATCGAGATGTTCGAAGCCGTGGGCGAAAGCTTTTGGCCCGCATATTTTTCAATTGTGCGCGACCGCCTCAAACCGGGCGGCAGCGCGCTGGTTCAGACCATCATAATCGCAGATGAGCTGTTCGCCCGATACCGCAGGTCGACTGACTTCATACAGCAATACGTTTTTCCCGGCGGCATGCTGCCGAGCGCCGCGGTGTTCAGAAAACTTTCCGCACGAGCTGGACTGCAAGTCCGCGATGAATTCCACTTCGGAATTGATTACGCCGAAACGCTCAGGCGCTGGCGTGAAAATTACCGCAAGGTGAGCAGAGATCTGCGAACGCCCGGGTTTGACGAGCGCTTTGAGCGTCTCTGGAATTTTTATCTCGCCTACTGTGAAGTCGGCTTCCGCGCCGCCAGCACCGACGTCATGCAAATGGAGCTGCAGCGTGCATAAGTTCGGATGGTTGCTCGCTAGCGTGCTTTTCCTGCCGGTGTATGCCGCTGCACTTGCGTTGCCAGAACAGGTCCAGAAGGATTATCCGCATCTTCGACTTGCCGGCGAAGGCCGATTGCTTTGGTTTGGACTGCATATTTACGACGCATCGTTGTGGACTCGAGGCAGGAACTTTGGTCCGGACGCCGAGTTCGCCCTGGATATCCGCTATGCCCGCGACGTCAACAGCCGCAGGCTGATTCAGAGCAGTATTGAGGAGATGCGCAGGCTTGGCCTCGGCGATGAACGCAGTCTCGACGCCTGGTCGCGACAGATGACGAACGTATTTCCCGACGTGAAGAAGGGGGATCGTCTTACCGGTGTCAATCGACCTGGACTGGGCGCCGAATTTTATCATCGTGGAAAACGTGCCGGACTGATCGCCGATCCGGCTTTCTCACGAGCCTTTTTTGCGATCTGGCTGGATGCGCGAACTCGCGAACCAGGCCTGCGCCGATCCTTGACAGGGATCAAGTGACGACTGCGAGCGAATTGCCGCGCGCGCAGCTGGCGGCTTATTCGCTCTTTTCATTGCCGCTGGCGATGGCTGCACTGCCGGTGTATGTGCACGCACCGAAGCTTTACGCGGGCGAACTCGGCATGTCACTGGCACTCGTTGGCTCAATTCTGCTCGTTGCTCGAATGCTCGACGCAGTGCAGGACCCGTTGCTCGGGCTGCTCAGCGATCGCTGCACGCGCTTGCCAATGGGACGGGGCTTGCCGGTTATTCTGGGATTACCGCTGCTCGCCGCGGGCTTCTTCGGCCTGTTTCACCCTCCGGAAGGCTCGCAAAGGGAATTGACGCTCTGGCTTATCGTCAACCTGGCGGTCGTGTATATCGGATTCAGCGCGGCAAGCATCAGCTACTTCGCAATGGGCGCAGAACTCTCGCAGGATTATCACGAGCGGACACGCGTCACGGCTGCGCGAAGCGCATTCGGTTTGCTCGGCGTATTGATCGCGGCAGTTGCTCCAGGACTGCTCGCGGGTGACATGGGCGGCGGCCTTGCGGCGTTCTCTTCTGTATTTGTGCCGATCATGCTTGCTTGCGCATTCGTGACCCTGCGCTACACGCGTCGTCCGGCCGCTGGCTTCGCGCCCAATGAGGGCTTGCGTGGCATGTTGCGGCCGCTTGCGAACAGGAGGTTTCGCTGGCTTCTCGGTGTTTTTGTACTGAGCGGCGTAGCTGGCGCGATTCCTGCGACCTTGATTCTGTTTTTCGTGGAGGACATCGTGCAGCGGCCCGATCTCGCCGGCATGTTTCTGGGACTCTACTTTGTTTTCGGCGCGATGGGCATGCCACTATGGATTTCTGCCTCACGACGGGTCGGCAAGCGCAATGCATGGACGGCGGGGATGATTCTGGCAGTGCTCGCGTTTGTCTGGGCATATTTCCTCCGCGCGGACGACGTCGCGGCATTCGCTTGCGTTTGCGCGTTGTCGGGTATTGCCTACGGGGCGGAACTGGCGATTCCGCCTTCAATACTGGCCGACGTTGTCGATGCCGACGAACATACGAGAGCGGGCGGGCAACGTCCCGACGGCGTTTACTTCGGCGTGTGGCAGATGATCGAAAAATTCAATCTTGCCGCCGCAGCCGGCATCGCATTGCCCCTGCTTTCATGGACCGGGTACACGCCGGGCGCCGTTTCGCCACATGCCACAGGCCTGGCAGCGGTATACGCGCTGCTACCTTGCGCCATCAAACTTGCGGCTGCGGCGCTGCTGTGGCTTGCGCCTTTCGATCGCTCGTCACGCATCGCAACCGAGTTCAAGAAGGAGGTAAAAGCATGAAGTCGATATTGGTCTGTATGGGATTAGCGCTGTCGCTGGCGGGGTGCGCCGGCACCAAGGTGGATGTGTACCATGCCGAAAAACCGGTTCTCGATCTGACCAAGTACTTCAATGGCAAGCTGGATGGCTGGGGTATCGTGCGCAATCGATCGGGCAAGGTCACCAAGCGTTTCCATGTCGCCCTCACAGGAACATGGCAAGGTGACCGGGGTACGCTCGAGGAGAATTTTAACTACTCCGATGGCACTACCAGCCACCGGGTCTGGAACATAACAAAACTGGACGCGGACAACTACCGTGGAACGGCCGCGGACGTCGTCGGCGAGGCAGTCGGCCAGGCGGCGGGAAACGCCCTGCGGTGGCGTTACGTGCTGCAAGTTCCGGTAGAGGGGAAGACCTATGAGGTCGACTTCGATGACTGGATGTATCTGATGGACGATAAGGTCATGTTGAACAAATCCGACATGAGCAAGTTCGGCTTCGGCGTAGGGGAAGTCATCGTGTCATTCCGCAAGTCGGACGATTGAAATCAGGTCTGCGATGAAACTCAACGAGCCGATCGCGAACTGGAAGGAGCGTCGCGTCTGGGTCGTCGGTGCCAGCAGCGGCATTGGCGCTGCACTGGCGCAGTCCTTGATGCGCCGAGGCGTGCGCATTGCATTATCCGCGCGCAATGGCGAGGCGCTTGCCCGCATCGCGGCATCCGGTTCGGCGGCGCAGAGTCTGCAACTGCCGCTCGATGTGACCAAGCCGAACGAGCTTGCCGCTGCATACTCGCGCATCGAGGCGACCTGGGGCGGGCTTGATCTTGTGGTGCTGCTGGCCGGCCGTCATGAACCCGTTAGAGCCTGGGAACTTGACGCGGACGTGGCGCGGGGCGTTGTCGAGACCAATCTGATCGGCGTAATCAATGCTTGCGCCGTGCTCGCGCCGGCCTTTTGCCGCAACACGAGCGGAGCGATCGCAATCGTGTCCAGTGTCGCGGGCTACGGGGGTCTGCCCAGCAGCCTGGTGTACGGTGCCACCAAGGCTGCGTTGATAAATTTCGCCGAAACCCTGTATCTCGATCTTGCGCCTCGACGGGTCGGGGTGTATCTGATCAATCCGGGCTTCGTGAAGACTCCGCTGACTGATAAGAACGAATTCAAAATGCCCGCGCTGATCTCGGCCGAGCAAGCCGCGGAGGAAATGATCAAAGGCTTCGAGGCCGGCAAGTTCGAGATCCATTTTCCCAGACGGTTCACATTCTGGCTGAAGCTGCTTCGACTATTGCCCTACAGTGTGTATTTTTCAGTGGTACACAAGTTCACGGGACTATGACCGCGATGGATCAGGGCAGAATCGATGCGCTTGTGCATTTTTACGAGACACTCGTGGCTGCACGAGTGCAGGACTTCGGTTCTTATTATGCCCAGGATGCGTATTTCAAGGATCCGTTCAACGAGGTGTCGGGCCTTGAGCAAATAGAAAGGATATTCGAGCGCATGTTCCGTCAGGTGACAGAGCCTCGATTCGTCGTACGCGAAAGAATCGGCGATGAAAGCGGGTTGATTCTGGTATGGGACATGACCTTTCGCATGAAAGCATGGCAATCGCGTGAACTTCAGGTCATCCGCGGTGTGAGTCATCTGCGATTCGGCGACGATGGCAAGGTCACCTATCACCGCGACTATTGGGATACGGGGGAAGAGCTTTATTCGAAACTGCCATTGATCGGCGTCATGACGCGCCTGCTACGGCGCGCTCTGGCCTGATGAGTAATGGTGTGCAGCGGCGGTACGATACTGCGCTTGTATGGTTCCGGCGCGATCTACGAACCACGGATCACGCTGCTCTTAGTTTCGCACTCCGGCATGCGCGCCAGGTCCACGGCGTTTTCGTTTTTGATACCGATATTCTGGGTAGTCTCGCCGATCGTCAGGATCGGCGTGTCGAGTTTATCTGGCATAGTGTCGTGGAGCTTTCCCGCTCGCTTGATGAGATGGGCGGTGCGTTGCATGTGCTGCATGGCAGCGCGCGCAATGTGATTACGACGCTGGCGGGCAGACTGCAGGCGCAGGCAGTGTACGCCAATCACGACTACGAGCCGCTTGCGATGGAACGTGATGCGCAGGTTCGCGTGCAACTCGAAAGGCAAGGGTGCTGCCTGCACACCTTCAAGGACCAGGTTATTTTCGATAAAGACGAGGTACTCGCGCAGAGTGGTCGGCCATATACGGTATTCACGCCTTACAAGCGCGCCTGGCTCGCGAAGCTCAGTGCGTTTTATTGCGAGGCGCACCCCGTTGCCGCATATAAGGACAGTCTCGCGCGCGCTCCGGTTTTGCCGATGCCACCCCTGGAAGACCTCGGATTCATGCCATCCAATCTCAAGCAGTTGCAAATGCCCACGGGCATGGCTGGCGCGCACAAGCTATTGAAGGACTTTCTGGAGCGCATTGATGCGTATCACGAAACGCGTAACTATCCCGCCCTGCGGGGGGTTTCCTATCTGTCGGTGCATTTGCGCTTCGGCACCATTTCGATACGCGAGCTGGCTCGAGCCGCGGTTTCAGCCGGAGGTGCCGGCGCACAGACCTGGTTGTCCGAACTGGTATGGCGAGAGTTTTATTTCTGCATTCTTCATCATTTCCCCCATGTCGTGCGACAGGCGTTCAAGCCGGAATATGAAGCGTTGCGCTTCACCAACTCGCCGGCCGCGTTTGCCGCCTGGTGCGAAGGAAGAACCGGCTATCCCCTGGTCGATGCGGCCATGCGCCAGCTTAACCAGACGGGTTACATGCATAACCGCTTGCGCATGATCGCTGCTTCGTTTCTCGTCAAGGATCTGCACGTGGATTGGCGTTGGGGAGAAGCTTACTTTGCCCGGAAGCTCAACGATTTTGACCTCGCGGCCAACAATGGCGGCTGGCAGTGGGCGGCCTCCACCGGTTGCGATGCGCAGCCCTGGTTTCGCATTTTCAACCCGGTGACGCAATCGCGCAAATTCGATGCGGACGGGGACTTCATTCGCCTTTATGTTCATGAGCTCGCGAACGTCGATTCGAGTTTGATTCACGAACCCTGGAAAATGACGGCTGGCGAACAGTGCGCCGCAGGCGTGCGGATCGGCCGCGATTATCCGGCGCCTATCGTCGAGCATGCGGCTGCGCGGGCAACAACGCTCGATATTTATGCGGCGGTCCGCAGGCATTGAGGCAGCAGTGCCCTGTTCACGTGGCAAAAAAGCCTCGCGACGAGGCTTGCGGGCGCGCGGTACAACTGCGTCAGTCGAGATACTCGAACACTTTCACGACGCGTTGCGCCCCGCTGGTGGTCGCGGCCGTCTGGGCTGCGAAATCCGCCTCCGCGCGCGTGACCAAACCCATGAGGAATACTGTGCCATTCTCCGATACCACCTTGATATTGTTGGCGCTCACATCCTTGTTTCGCGCGAGGCGACCTTTGACACGACTTGTCAGCAAGGCATCGCTCGCGCGCGACGTCGCCGAACTTGCACCGCCGACGACGATTTCATTCTGTATGTTGCGCACGTTGGGCACCTCGAGTATCAGGACCGACACATCCTGCTTGATCACTTCGGTCGGCGCCTGACCGGTCAGCATGACAAAACGATTGAAACTGGTGACACTGATGTTCGCTTGGTCGCCATATTTCTCGGCGATGCGGTTCCTGGCCTTGATTTCGATGGTTTGGTCTTCCAGCAGGGTTGCGCTGGTGCGCCGGTCTTCCGCCATCATGACGCCGGCTCCCACTCCGGCGCCCACCAATAAAGGAATGCAGGACTGGAGCAAAGGGGCAAGCCCAACTAACAACACTAAAAGGCGAACAGGCAATTTCATTCTCATTCCACTCCTAACAACATGCAATCGATTGCATCGCACATGCAATGCAGGCACAGCAAATGCACTTCCTGGATGCGGGCGGTACGATCCGCCGGCACGCAAATATGCACGTCGTTTTCTCCGAGCAGGCTTGCGATCTTGCCCCCTTTCTTGCCCGTCAGGGCAATCACATCCATCTGCCGATCGTGCGCCGCTTGTATGGCTTCCATGACATTGGCCGAATTGCCGCTGGTCGATATTGCCAGCAGGATGTCGTTGGGCTGCCCTAGAGCGCGTACCTGTTTCGAGAACACCTCGTTATAGTGGTAGTCATTGGCGATTGAAGTAATGGTAGAGGTGTCGGTGCTCAGTGCCATGGCCGCCAGCGGGGGGCGTTCGTTCTCGAAACGGTTCAGCAGCTCCGCCGCGAAATGCTGGGCATCGGCGGCTGAGCCGCCGTTGCCGCATGAGAGGATTTTTCCTTCTTTCATCAGGCACTGCACCATACGCTCCGAGGCGCTGGCAAGCGCCGGCGCCATCAGCTCCATGGCCTGGAGCTTGAGCTGGGCACTGTCCATGAAATGCTGATTGATTCGACTGATGAGATCCATTGGCATGATAGTCAGGGATAACGGGGCGAATTATTGCATAAAGATCTGCAGGATCCGGCGAACCATCATTATTCACCGAACGCGTTTGCAATCCATTCGATCTCGCGGGTGTCGCCACTTAGCAACACGACATCGAAGCGGCAGTCAGGAAATTCGCCGCACGCAGCCAGATAATGCTTTGCGGCTCGTAACAGTTTCTCGCGCTTCGCTGCGGTAATGCTTTCATGCGCGCCGCCAAAAGTCGGGCTGCGCCGAAAACGCACCTCGACGAATACGAGCGTGGTTCCTTCACGCATGATCAGATCTATTTCGCCGAATCGGCACCGGTAGTTACGGGTCACCATGCGCAGCCCGCGTGCAGACAGAAACTCCGCAGCGGCGTCTTCGGCCAGCGCGCCTTGTTCGCTCATCGAGCGGGAGGTGTATCCAGAATCCGGGCGCTTCCCTGCGCGAACTGTGCAGGGACAAGCGTGCGGATGAACTGGTGCAAGTTATTGAGCGTTATGGTGCCGGTTACGCCGTCGAGGGGTTGCATGGCATCGAAGGGATGCAATAATTCCTTGACCAATCGAAATGCATCGATACCGAGCGCGTAGAACCGTTCGCGATCAAGACCCGTGGTTTGCGTGTCGGGACGAGCGTAACTGATCACCGCCGGATGATCAGGCTGCAGCAGCCAGGGCATATCGAGGAACCGCACACCTTCCAGATCATGGTTTGCAAGAGCATTGGCATTCGAGGTAAAGACAAGGGAGGTCGCATAGATAGGAGTAGATGCGCCAAGGTAAGGTCGCACCAGACGCGCTCGCGCGGCATCCAGGGCTATGAAGACCGAATCGGCTTTTGAACTGCCGATCCGCTCCTGCAAGCCTACGAGGGCGACCGAGTCAGCGGTGTAAGAGGCCTGACCGGCGAGTTCTCCGCCGAGTGCTTGCCATTCCTCGGAAAAAGCCTGCGCGATGCGGCTCGCCAGTGCGGTGTCACCGTCGATGACGAAAGCCTTGCGACTTCCCAGATTCCACGCGAGTTGCGCCGTTTGTCGCGCTTCGGCCTCGATTTGCAGGCCGTACACAAAAAAGTCGCGGGGAAGCGGAACATCGCCCTCGGCGTTGTTCAGCGCAATGGTCGGAACGCTTATGATCGCGCTTTGCGCGAGCGCCGTGACGCCCTTTCGAGTCAGAGGACCAATTACCGCTCGCGCACCCAGCGAAGTGGCTTGCCGGTAAGTCGAAAGAATCTGCTGGGGATCCTCCCCGGTCGCGTAAATTCTGACCTTCAGGCTGTCGGCAGGCTCATTTGCAGCCGCGTGCAGCACCCCCAGGCGGACGGAATCGGCGTGTTTTCCAAACGAAGCAGACTGCAACGGCAGAATAACCGCGACATGCGGTTCGCTGGGATTGATCTGGTCGCCGGTCTCCTGCGCGCTCGCGAAGCCTGTGGCTAAGCCCGATAGCGCCCAGTATAGTAATGAGGACCCCAACCATCGGAAGGCCGAGCTCAGTTGCATAGCGAAAGTAAGAAATTGGCCGAGCCGATATTATATGTGGTAGCAACCCCGATCGGTAATCTCGGGGACATTACTTTGCGCGCCCTCGAAACACTCAAGTCCGTCGATGTGATCGCCGCGGAAGACACGCGCGTATCGCGAAAACTGTTAGGGCATTTCGGCATATCGACGGAATTGATATCGGCGCACGAGCACAATGAACGCGAGGCGTCGAGGCGTCTGGTGGCAGTGCTTTCGCAGGGCAGGTCAGTGGCGCTCATATCGGATGCCGGCACGCCGGCCATCAGTGACCCAGGGGCGGTCGCAGTTGCGGAAGTTCGTGCGGCAGGCTTTCGGGTGGTCCCGATCCCGGGAGCCAGCGCTCTGACGGCCGCGCTATCAGCAGCGGGACTTCCGTGCGGCTCGTTTTGTTTTCATGGCTTTCTGCCGGCGCGCAAGGGCGAGCGCGAAAGCGCGCTCGATTTGCTTCGCATGCAGCCCGACCTTCAGATCTTTTATGAGGCCCCGCATCGAATAGCAGAATCCATAGCGAGTTTGGCCGCCGTGTTTGGCGGACAAAGGCGTATCGGCATCGCGCGCGAACTGACGAAGCTCTATGAGCAGATCCATGTTTGCAGGCTCGGTGAAGCGGCAGCCTGGCTGGAGCAAAACGAGAACCATCGCCGCGGCGAGTTCGTGCTTCTGGTGGAAGGGCATCCGCGGTTGGAAACGCGGGAGGACGCCGATTCACGGCGTACCCTCGAGCTGCTCTTGCGCGAACTGCCGCTGAAACAGGCGGTGGGGCTTGCCGCGGAAATTACCGGCGCCAAGAAGAACGCGTTGTACGATCTGGCGCTAAAACTTAAGAAGGACAAGTAGGCCTGCTATGACGATGATCGTAATAAATGCCAATGCGCAAGGCGTGCTCCTATGAACCGAGTGACATTGGCCAGGCCAGACGATTGGCATCTGCATTTGCGCGACGGCGACCTAATGAAATCGGTCCTGGTGGATTCAGCGAGAAGATTTCGCCGGGCTATCGTCATGCCCAACCTCAAGCCACCGGTGACAACCGTAGCAGCGGCCGCCGCGTATCGCCGGCGAATATTGACGGCATTACCGCCGGACAGCGATTTCGAGCCGTTGATGACGCTTTACCTGACAGACAATACAAAGCCTGAAGAAATTGTCGAAGCAAGCCGCAGCGGCTTCGTGCTAGCGGTGAAGTATTATCCTGCGGGAGCCACCACCAATTCCGATGCGGGCGTATCGAATATTCGCAAGTGCATGGGTGTATTCAAGGCAATGGCGCACACGCGCATGCCGCTACTCATTCACGGCGAAGTAACCGATCCGCAGGTCGACGTTTTCGACCGGGAGAAAGTTTTCATCGAACGCATCCTGATGCCCCTGGTACAGCAGCTGCCTGACCTGAAAATCGTACTCGAACACATCACAACTGCGAACGCCGTGAATTTCGTACTCAGTGCTCCGGACACCGTGGCGGCGACGATCACCGCGCATCATCTGCTGATGAGTCGAAATGACATTTTCCGCGGAGGCATCCGCCCGCACCTGTATTGCCTGCCAATTCTCAAACGTGAGGAGCATCGACAGGCGCTGCTTCGGGCGGCCACCTCGGGGAGCCCGAAGTTCTTTCTTGGCACCGATAGCGCGCCCCATGCAAGGCACACCAAAGAGACCGCCTGCGGGTGTGCGGGCATTTACAGCGCCCATGCCGGAATCGAGCTTTATGCGGAGGCGTTCGATGCTTGCTCGAGCTTGGATAAACTCGATGGATTTGCCAGCTTTTATGGCGCCGATTTTTACGGTGTCCCAAGAAATGAGGGTCAGATCACGCTGGTGCGAAGTGCGTGGCGGGTCCCCGACGAAATCCCTTATGGCGCCGATTCGCTCGTACCGCTGCGCGCCGGCGATACCATCGGCTGGAAAATCGAATAGCGTCGCGCGGCTAGACGGTAGCGCTACGAACGGGCCGTGCGCGTTCGACGGGTGACAGCGGCGCGCGCGCCGTCGCCATGCCGTTTGCGTAGCGATTAGAGCTTTGGCGCGCTACCCAAGTCATGGATAATACGCGGCAGGGGAAGTGCCGGGGGATCACGCGCAATCGCTTCTACGCGCAGTGCAACGCTGCGCGAGCGTGTCCAAATGTTTCGGTGCGCCCATCGCTGACTGAAGGGTGGTTTCCAGTAACCGTTCGTCCGATAACAGGGGGAGCAATGAATAAAGCAGAACTCGTCAATGCAATGGCTAAAAAAGCCGGCGGCAGTAAGGTCATGGCCGACAAACTGATTGATGCCTTCATCGATACCGTAACCGGGTCACTCAGGAAGGGGGAAAGCGTGACCTTGGTGGGCTTCGGAACCTTCTCGCAAGGAAAACGCGCGGCACGGGAAGGACGCAACCCGCAAACCGGCGCGGCCATCAAGATTCCTGCCGCGCGGACCGCGAAGTTCGCAGCCGGCACTCGACTCAAGGCGGCCGTAAACGCCAAAAAATAATCCGGCATTTCAACGCCAGATGAAGAGGGGGCGGCGAGATCTCCGCCCCCTCTTGTCTTTGTCGGGCGCGTTTCGCACGCGGGCGGGGGCGTGCGCGAGGGTAGAATAGCAACGGAAGCTGGCCGGGCAGTCGCTGTGCAATTCACTTGCATAGAGGAAAGTCCGGGCTCCGCAGAGCAGGATGCCGGTTAACGACCGGACGCCGCGAGGCGATGGAAAGTGCCACAGAGAACAGACTGCCCAAGTCTCAGCAATGAGAACGGCGATGGTGAAACGGTGGGGTAAGAGCCCACCGCGCTGCTGGCAACAGCAGCGGCACGGCAAACCCCATCCGGAGCAAGACCAAATAGGGGGGCAATAGCGCGGCTCGCGCTGTCCCCGGGTAGGTTGCTCGAGCCGGCAGGCAACTGCCGGCCCAGATGAATGACTGCCGGAATGCCGCAAGGCATTCGACAGAACCCGGCTTACAGGCCAGCTTCTTCTTCCGCTTCAATCGAATCCTGTATTGTCTAGATAATATACCTTACGTTCCTCTACTAGTTATCTAATAAATAACGAAATTTTGAAGTGAGATTCGATTCTTAACATTCCACGGTAAGTCGTTGTCGTAACACAAAAATCCCCTGCAGCTTTCTTGACCTCCCCTTTTTTTTCCTCTACAGTGGGGAAAAGTAGGATTAAGTGGGAAATCCGAGATCCCGCATTCCACGGTGGCAAAGCATGTTTCAGGGAGCGACAGCACTCAATCTTGATGCCAAGGGCCGCCTAGCGGTCCCCACACGCCATCGGGACGCGCTCCAGTCTGGGGGCGCAGGTAAGCAAGTGCTCACAGCGCATCCCCATCGTTGCGTACTGCTCTATCCCGCACCGGCTTGGGAGCCGATCCGTGCGCGAATCATGAGTTTCTCCAGTTTTGACGTACAAGCCAGCTTGTGGAAACGGCTGCTCGTGGGTTTTGCGGAAGAAGTGGAGCTCGATGCCGCGGGCCGGCTCCTGATTTCTCCGGAACTGCGCAAGTTCGCCTCATTCGACAAGGAAGTGATGATGGTCGGGCAAGGCAGTCATTTCGAGATCTGGAGTCAGGAAGCGTGGGAAAAGCAACTCGAGTCGTTCTCCCCGGGCGCCGACAAACTGCCAGCCGGAATGGAGAACTTTGCCTTGTGAGTTCGGCGTTACCGCCCGCGCACGACCAGGCGGGATCGCACTTGTCGGTATTGCGAACGGAAGCGATCGAGGCGCTGCAAATCAAGGCTGATGGAACATACGTGGATGCGACATTCGGGCGCGGCGGACACAGCCGCGAAATCCTGGCGCGGCTCGGCGAGTCGGGACGACTTGTGGCACTGGACCGTGATCCAGCGGCAGTTGAATACGCTACGAGCATGGATGATCCGCGCTTGGTCGTGTTTCAGAGGGAGTTTAGCCGGATCGGCAGCGTTGTTGAGGGAGCGGCGATCGCGGGTGTGGATGGCGTATTGCTCGATCTTGGCGTTTCGTCGCCGCAGTTTGATACGGCTGCCAGGGGATTCAGTTTCCGCCTCGACGGACCGCTGGATATGCGCATGAATACCAGCCGCGGGGTTACGGCGGCAGAGTGGCTGGCAAAGGCTTCGCAACAAGAAATCGGGGAGGTAATAAAGCGTTATGGCGAAGAACGGTTTGCTAAACAGATTGCAAGAGCGATTGTTGCGGCTCGATCGAGCGAGTCTATCGACCGCACACGGCAACTTGCCAAGATCGTGGCAAAAGCCGTTCCCTCGCGCGAGCCATCTCAGGACCCGGCGACGCGCACCTTCCAAGCTATACGGATTCACGTCAATCAGGAGCTTGAAGAGTTGGAGATAGCGCTTCCACAGTGCCTGGAAATGCTCAACATCGGCGGGCGACTGGTCGTCATCAGTTTTCATTCGCTCGAAGATCGCATCGTCAAGCATTACCTGCGTAGCCAGGCTGCGCCGGGCGATTTGCCGGCGCGCTTGCCGCTGCGCGCCGCCGAGTTGCCAAAGCCGCGCGTGAGACTCGTGGGCAAACCGGTGTACCCAAGCGCGGAAGAAGTACGGAACAATCCGCGCGCCCGCAGCGCCGTAATGCGTGTAGCCGAAAGAATCGCAGCATGATCCGCCTCAACGCGATGCTGGCGGGAATTCTTGTGGTCTGTGCCCTGGCGCTGATCACTTCGCAGCACAAGGCCAGAAAGTTATTCGTGGAGCTGCAGAAACAACAGGACGAAGCCCGTCAGCTCGAAGTGGAGTACGGACAGTTGCAACTTGAGCAAAGCACTTGGGCCATGCAGTCCCGCGTCGAGAAAATTGCCTCGAACAATCTGCAAATGCGTGTGCCGCCTGCCGCACGTATTTATCTGGTTCCTCCCCCACCCGCGCTCATCAGGCCATGAACCCTTCCCTTAATCCAGCGCTGTCGGTGCGCCTGCCCGTGTGGCGGGCCCGGCTGCTTTTGCTGCTGGTGTTTTGCGGGTTCATGGTGCTGGTGGCGCGGGCTTTTTTTTTGCAGGGGTTGAACAACGATTTCCTGCAGCAAAAAGGCGAGACGCGTTACGCAAGGACGCTCGAAATCTCCGCCTATCGCGGCATGGTGACGGACCGCAATGGTGAGCCGCTTGCGCTGAGCACGCCGGTGGAATCGGTATGGGCGGCGCCAGCCGATGTCGCATTGACCCCGGACCAACGCGCCAAACTTTGCCGGTTGCTTGGCATCGATGCGTCGGAACTTAAAAGAAAGCTCACGGTGTCGGAGCGTGAGTTCGTTTATCTGAAAAGACAATTGCCGCCGGATCAGGCCGCAAAGGTCGTGCAGTTGAATCTTCCGGGTGTGTTTCTGCGTCGCGAGTACCGCCGTTATTATCCCGCCGCTGAAGTGGCCGCGCATATCGTCGGCGTTACCGGGGTGGACGACAACGGTCAGGAGGGAATTGAGCTGGCGTATCAGGATTGGCTGAGCGGTAAACCGGGCAGCCGGCGCGTCATCAAGGACCGGCTCGGGCGCGTGATCGAAGATGTCGAGAGCATTCGCGCTCCCCAGCAAGGACGTGAGCTTGCTCTGTCAATCGATCAGCGCATCCAATATCTGGCATTTCGCGAACTCAAGCGTTCCATTATCGCCAATGATGCCAAAGCGGGAAGCCTGGTCGTGCTGGATGTGACGACAGGTGAGGTACTCGCGCTTGCCAACTGGCCGACTTATAACCCCAACAATCGCGACACTTTGACAGTCGGGCGATCGCGCAATCGCGCTGTCGTGGATTTATTCGAGCCTGGCTCCACGCTGAAGCCGTTTACGGTCGCAGCCGCCCTGGAATCCCGACTGGTCACTCCGGCCAGTCTGATCGATACGGAAGGCGGTCACTACACCATCGGCAACCGGACAATTCATGACACGCACGCCGAAGGCATCATTACCGTCGCACAGATCATTCAAAAGTCGTCAAACGTGGGTTCGGCTAAAGTGGCGCTGGCAATGGCGCCGCAAAAACTCTGGACGTTATTCTCCGAGGTGGGATTTGGCGCTCAGACAAAAATCGGTTTTCCGGGGGAAGCCAGCGGTAAATTGCGCGCGTACCAGACATGGAAGCCCATCGAACAGGCGACCATGTCGTACGGTCACGGAATTTCGGTAAGTCTTTTGCAATTGGCCCGCGCCTATTCCATCTTCGCGACGACCGGAGAGCTCAAGCCGCTGACGCTTATAAGACGCGAGCAGCCGGTAGCAGGACAGCCTGTCATATCGCCGCGTACAGCCCTCGCGGTGCGCAGAATGCTCGAGATGGTGACGCAACCGGGCGGTACCGCCACACGTGCGCAAGTTCCCGGGTTCAGAGTGGCCGGTAAAACCGGCACGGCGCACAAACTGGTCGGTGCCACCTACGCGCCCGATCGCTATATCTCTTCGTTCATCGGTTTCGCCCCGGCATCGGATCCGCGATTGGTCGTCGCCGTCATGCTCGACGAACCCGGCGGCAAGGCTTACTTCGGCGGCGAGGTTGCCGCTCCGGTGTTCAGTGCGGTCATGGCGGGCGCGCTGCGTGTGCTCGGCATAGAGCCGGACGCGAGTACCGATCAATTGATTGCTCCGCATCCGGGGTTCCTCGCGAAAGAGGAAGTATGATTCGCGGCCCTAATGGAGCAAGCCAGTCTGCGTTCTCCCTCGACGCGATCGACGCTCTCGGCGTGCAGATCAGTGGCATTGCCATCGATAGCCGAAACGTCAAGCCCGGAGACTTGTTTCTGGCCTATCCCGGGGCGCGCGAGGATGGGCGCGCGTACATCGCCCAGGCGATCTCTGCCGGTGCCGGCGCAGTTTTGTGGGAGCACGCAGGCTTCAGATGGAATGCGGAGTGGAACGTGCCGAATCTCGGCGTTTCGGACTTGCGACAGCGTGTAGGCGAAATCGCGGGGCGCTTTTTCGGCGATCCATCCCGCAACATGTGGCTTGCCGGCGTGACAGGCACGAACGGAAAGACATCTTGCTCCCACTGGATTTCGCAAACGCTGACCCGTCTGGGTCGAAGAACCGCCGTGATGGGCACGCTTGGTAACGGTTTTCCGGGAGAACTCGACACCGCAACGCACACGACTCCGGATGCGCTCACGCTGCAACGAGTATTGGCCACGCTTCGCAGCAAGGGCGCCGTGGGTTGTGCCATGGAAGTGTCGTCGCACGGAATTGATCAGGGGCGCATCAACGGGACGAAGTTCGACGTTGCCCTGTTCACCAACCTCACGCGCGATCATCTCGATTATCACAAAACCATGGAGGACTACGGCGCTGCCAAGGCCAAGCTGTTCCATTGGCCAGATTTGAAGCACGCCGTCGTCAATCTTGACGACCGGTTCGGCTGCGAACTTGCACAGTCCATCGACCGCTCCCGGGTCAACGTGCTTGGTTATGGCTTTGGCAAGGGCGAAATCGCGGGTCATCGCCTGGATCTTTCCAGCCGAGGTCTGAAACTCGAGATCACTACCCCCTGGGGTTCGGCTCAACTCAACTGCAATCTTCTGGGCGAGTTCAATGCGGCCAACTTGCTTGGCGTATTGGGCGTGCTGATGGTCGCGCAGGTTTCCCTCGATGATGCGGTGGCAGCACTCGCACAAGTGCAGCCCGTACCAGGGCGCATGCAGACGGTGAGGTTTCCCAGCGCGCCGCTGGTCGTCGTCGACTATGCGCATACCCCGGATGCGCTGGAAAAGGCCTTGCGCACGTTGCGTGACTTGTTGCCTGCCGGAGCAAAACTGCACTGCGTGTTTGGCTGCGGGGGCGAACGCGATCCTGGCAAAAGACCGCTGATGGGCGAAGTTGCAACGCGTCTGGCAGATCGCTCGCTGATCACCAGCGACAACCCGCGTTCGGAGGATCCGCACGCGATCATTGACGACATCGTCGCCGGAGCCCACGGCAACTTTTCGATCGACGCAGATCGCTCCGGCGCGATATTTTCGGCGTTGCAATCGGCCGGCCCGGAGGATGTCGTGCTCATCGCGGGAAAAGGACACGAAACCTATCAGGAGATCGGAACGACGCGATTACCCTTCGATGACGTTGTAGTGGCACGCGAGGGCCTTAGCCGGCTTGCGCGCGGGGTGCGCAATGCTTGATCTGGCCTCCGCCGCGCGAGCCATCGGCGCCCGTCACCGGGGCGACAACGCCACCTTCGAGCGGGTGACCACTGACAGCCGTGATGTGCGCCCGGGAGATCTGTTTATCGGTCTGCGCGGGGAGCGTTTCGATGGGCAGGCTTTCGCGGATAAGGCGCTCGCAGCCGGGGCTGCCGGCGTCATGGTAGAGGCCGGTGCGGCAATTTTGACGCCCAACCCCCGATTGATCGAGGTCGACAATACGCGCCTCGCGCTTGGCAGACTCGCTGCCTACTGGCGGAGCCGTTTCTCGTTTCCGTTGATCGCGATTACCGGCAGCAATGGCAAGACGACAGTGAAGGAAATGCTCGCTTCGATCTTGCGCCAGGTGGCAGGCGAGTCGGGTGTTCTGGCGACTGTTGGCAATCTCAACAACGATATTGGCATGCCCCTGACGTTGCTTGCGCTCAATGCTTCGCACCGCTATGCCGTGATCGAGATGGGCATGAATCATCTCGGCGAGATTTCCTACTTGTCGTCGCTTGCGCGCCCAACGGTAGCGCTGATCAATAACGCCGGCACCGCGCACATTGGCGAACTGGGTTCGGTCGAAGCCATTGCACATGCCAAGGGCGAGATACTCGAAGGACTCGACAAATCCGGCGTGGCGATTCTGAACAAGGACGACGCCTTCGCGGCGTATTGGCGACAGCAGTTGCACGGCCAGCGCGTAGTGGATTTCGGGCTCGAACACACCGCAACAGTCTCGGCCCGATACGAGCTGGGCATGCTTGCCAGTCTCGTCACATTCCGCACCCCGGAAGCCGAATTCGTCGCGACACTTGGCGTTCCGGGACTGCATAACGTGCGCAATGCCTTAGCCGCAGTCGCCTGTGCTTATGCGCTGCAAGTTCCTTCGCCGGCTATTGTTGCCGGCGTTGGCGGCTATGCAGGAGTAAAAGGACGGCTGCAACGCAAGCGTCATTCCTCGGGGGCAGTGGTGATCGATGACACGTACAACGCCAACCCCGATTCGATGCGGGCGGCAATCGCGGTGCTGGCGGGACTTCCCGGACGCACTTTCTTCGTGATGGGCGACATGGGCGAACTGGGTGAGAACGCCCGGGCCATGCATGCATCGATCGGGGAGTACGCGAAACGATCCGGCGTAGACGCCCTTCTGGCGCTGGGAGAAATGAGCGCGGCCGCCGTACACAGTTTTGGCGAGGGCGCGCGGCACTTCGCTGGCGTGGACGAGCTGGTGGGCGCACTGACTGGTCAATTGGAGAATGGCTGCACGGTGCTGGTCAAAGGCTCGCGCTTCATGCGCATGGAGCGCGTGGTCGAGGCGATCGGGGCGGTGAATGGGAAATCCGCCATGAACGGAATCAGCTGATGCTTCTCGCGCTTACGCAATGGCTGGCAGACGATCTTCAGATCCGGGCCTTCAACGTTTTCAACTACATCACGTTGCGCGCGGTGCTGGCGACGCTTACCGCGCTCCTCATCTCTTTCATCATTGGCCCGATCATGATTCGCAAGCTCACGGCCTACAAGATCGGCCAATCGGTTCGCGACGACGGCCCAAAGACACACCTGACTAAAGCCGGCACGCCGACCATGGGAGGCGCACTGATCCTGATCTCAATTGCCGTCACCACGTTGCTGTGGGCGGACTTGGGCAATCGCTACGTTTGGGTGGTGCTGGTGGTGACGCTCGGTTTCGGAATCATCGGCTGGATCGACGATTACCGAAAGGTCGTGCATCGCAATCCGAAGGGGCTATCCGCGCGTCAGAAGTTTTTCTGGCAGTCGGCAATCGGTCTTTCGGCTGCTCTGTATCTAGCGATTACAGCCACGCTGCCCGGCCAGACAGAGTTAATCGTGCCGCTGTTCAAGCAAGTCGCTTATCCACTGGGAATCGTCGGCTTCGTGGGCATGAGCTATTTCGTAATTGTAGGCACCAGCAACGCCGTCAATCTTACCGACGGACTGGATGGATTGGCCATCCTGCCGACAGTTATGGTCGGCAGCGCCCTGGGCGTCTTCGCTTATGTGGCCGGCAACGCCATTTATTCGCGTTACCTGGGCTTTCCGCTGATCCCCGGTGCCGGTGAACTCACCATTATCTGTGCGGCCATCGCAGGCGCCGGTCTGGCGTTCCTGTGGTTCAACGCCTACCCCGCCGAAGTATTCATGGGCGATGTTGGCGCGCTCGCGCTTGGTGGTGCGTTGGGAACGATTGCTGTAGTGGTCCGGCAGGAGATAGTGCTGTTCATCATGGGCGGCGTGTTTGTCGTCGAGACGCTCTCGGTAGTGCTACAGGTTGCGTCGTTCAAGCTCACAGGCAAACGCATCTTCCGCATGGCGCCGCTGCACCACCACTACGAGCTCAAAGGATGGAAAGAGAATCAAGTCGTTGTGCGTTTCTGGATCATCACCATGATGCTCGTGCTGGTGGGTCTTTCGACGCTCAAGCTGCGCTGAATGGCCATGCAGACGAACATCACAATAAGCGCGAGAGCCAGGCCGTACACCGGTATTCATTAAGAGGCAGACCATGACCAGTCATATGCATTTTGAGTTATTCATGCAGCAAATGCTCGCCGGGGCACCCGCTCTTGGCCGCAAGCCGTCCGGTCCCGAGGCGTTGCGCACGGAAGCGCCCGCAGACGTGGGCACGCTGCGTTTGTCGCACATCGAAGCCGCCATCAAGGAAGCGCGTGCCGATCGACCTCGCGAATAGGCGCGCATTGGTGTTAGGCCTCGGCGCAAGCGGATTATCGATGGCACGCTGGCTCAGCGCCCGCGGGGCGCGGGTGCGTGTCGCCGACACCCGCGAGGCGCCCCCATTCGCGACAAAACTGCGCGATGAGCTGCCGGACGTTGAACTTCACGCCGGCGGCTTTCGGCCGGAAAGTTTTGCCGACATCGATCTGCTCGCCGTCAGCCCCGGCGTGCCACTGTCTGAGCCGCTGATCCTTGGTGCCGCCCAACGGGGAGTGGAGATCGTCGGTGATATCGAGTTATTTGCCCGAATCAGGGACGAATTTCCCGGCAATCGCGTCATCGCCATCACCGGATCGAATGGAAAGAGCACGGTCACCGAGATGGTCGGTGCCATGGTTCGCGCCGCGAAGATCAGGACGCTGGTCGCGGGAAACATTGGTTTGCCGGTTCTGGATGCCGTGACGGAAATAGCCGAGGGCAGCAGGCGTCGACCCGATGTGATCGTGCTCGAACTTTCGAGTTTTCAGCTGGAAACGACTTACAGCCTGAACGCCGATGCCGCTGCGGTTCTCAATCTCAGCGAGGATCACCTCGATCGCTATCCTGCCATGCGCGATTACGCCGATGCCAAGGCGAGGGTTTTCATTGGCGGCGGCATTCAGGTGGTGAATCGCCAGGACGATGCAACGCGGCGCATGGTTGTGCCCGATCGAAAGGTTTTTACCTTTGGATTGGACGAGCCCTGGCAGGAAGGCAACTGGGGCATTCGCAACATTGCCGGGGAGCCCTGGTTGGCAGAGGGCCGCGCAAATCTGATGAAAGTGTCGGAATTAAAGGTCACCGGCCTGCATAACGCCGCGAACGCGCTCGCGGCACTGGCTTTATGCCGTGCTATTGGTATGCCGTATGAACCGTTGCTGGATGCCCTGTTTGCATTCGAAGGGCTTCCGCATCGCGTGCAACGTGTTGCCAAGATCAAGGGCGTGTCATTTTACGATGACTCAAAAGGTACGAACGTCGGCGCCACTGTCGCCGCGCTCATGGGAATGAGTACGCCTGTCGTGCTGATCGCAGGCGGAGACGGCAAGGGCCAAGACTTCGGCCCATTGCGCGAGGCGGTGCGAGGTAAAGCCCGGGGCGTGGTCTTGATCGGTCGCGATGCGGGCAAAATCGCCGCAGCCCTCGACGGTTCCGGCGTATCCATTGTAGATGCTGCGTCCATGCACGATGCGGTGCTGGCCGGATTCGCGCTCGCGCAGCCCGGTGATGCCGTCATGTTGTCTCCCGCCTGTGCGAGCTTCGACATGTTTCGCAACTACGAGCACCGCGCGGAAGTCTTTATTCACGAAGTCCGGGCGCTGGAGGAGGCTCAGTGAACAGCCTTCTCGGGATCGGTTCGGTTGCCAGGCCGACGCCGCTCGCACAGTTCGACTATGCAGTCGTGAGCATCGCGGGATTGCTACTCGCGCTCGGATTGATCATGGTCTACTCGTCGTCCATAGCCATCGCCGAGGGTGGACGGTTATCGGGCAATCAACCGACTTATTATCTCGTGCGCCACGGGGTCTTCCTTGCCGTCGGGCTCATGGCCGGCTTGATCTGTTTCCAGTTCCCAATGAATTTCTGGGGACAGGCTGCGCCCTATTTGTTTTGCCTCGGCGTGCTGCTCTTGGCGGTGGTGCTTGTTCCCGGGATTGGTCGTGAAGTCAATGGCAGCCGTCGTTGGCTGTCGCTTGGCATCATCAATTTGCAGCCCTCGGAATTGATGAAACTCTTTGCCGTGCTCTATGCCGCGGACTACACGGTCCGCAAGGCCGCCTTGATGCACAGCTTCCGCAAGGGCTTCCTCCCCATGCTCGTCGTGATGTTGCTGACCGGCGGATTGCTGTTGCGTGAGCCGGACTTTGGTGCATTTGCCGTGATCACCATCGTTGCAATGGCGATCCTGTTCCTCGGCGGAATGAACTGGAAGCTGTTCGCGACGCTGATCATGCTTCTGCTGGCCGGATTTGTACTCTTGATCTGGACTTCTCCGTATCGGCTGCAGCGGGTCATTGGGTTCATGGATCCCTGGTCTGATCCGTATGGCAAAGGCTATCAGCTTTCCCATGCGTTGATAGCTTTCGGCCGCGGCGAGTGGTTCGGCGTTGGTCTGGGCGCGAGCGTGGAAAAACTCTTTTATCTGCCCGAGGCGCACACCGATTTCCTGCTCGCGGTCATCGCCGAAGAACTTGGCTTCTTCGGGGTACTGGCGGTGATCCTCATGTTCGGGTGGCTGATCTGGCGGGCGTTTGCGATCGGAAATCAGGCCGCTCGCATGGATCGATGCTTCTCAGCGCTGGTCGCCCAAGGAATCGGCTTGTGGATAGGTGCCCAAGCGTTCATCAACATGGGCGTGAACATGGGGGTACTACCCACTAAGGGACTGACTTTGCCAATGCTGTCCTTCGGCGGAAGCGGCATCGTGGCGAACTGTTGCGCGATCGCAATCCTGCTCCGTGTGGATTATGAGAACCGGCAGATGATGAAGGGTTACTCGTTATGAGCGCAGGGACGAGGACCATTCTGATCATGGCCGGCGGTACGGGAGGTCACATTTTTCCCGCGCTTGCCGTGGCCGAACAGTTGCGCGATCGTGGATGGAAGGTGCTCTGGCTCGGCTCGAAGGCCGGCATGGAAAGCAGGCTGGTGCCCCAGTACGGCTTCCAGATGGAGTGGGTTCGTTTTTCCGGATTGCGCGGAAAGGGCTTGCTGCGCAGCGCGCTGTTGCCACTGAATCTGTTGATTGCGTTCTGGCAGAGCGCGCGCGCCATTTTCCGCGTGCGGCCGGATGTGGTGCTTGGCATGGGCGGATACATCTCGTTTCCAGGCGGCATGATGGCCGTTCTTCTGGACCGACCTTTGGTGCTGCATGAGCAGAACTCGGTTGCCGGGCTTGCCAACAAGGTATTGGCTCGTGTGGCGGACCGTATTCTGGTCGCCTTTCCCGGGGCCCTCAAGAATGCTGAGTGGACCGGCAATCCGGTGCGCCTCGACATCGCGCAGCTGCCGGAGCCCGAACAACGGTATCGCCACCGCACCGGAAATCTGAAAATCCTGGTTGTCGGTGGAAGCCTCGGGGCCCAGGCGCTCAACGACGTAGTGCCTCGCGCGTTGGCGTTGATGCCCGCATCGCAGCGCCCCGACGTAACGCATCAGGCGGGTGAAAAGCACCTTGCCACGCTTGAGAACGGCTATCGGCAGGCCGGCGTGCACGCTAACGTTCTCGCTTTCATTCGGGAGATGGCAGACGCGTACTCGACTGCGGACGTGGTGATCTGCCGTGCGGGCGCATTGACGATCGCGGAGCTGGCGGCAGCGGGCATAGCGAGCGTCTTGATTCCATTTCCTGCTGCGGTCGACGACCACCAGACTGCGAATGCGCGCTATCTGGCCGATCGCTCCGCGGCGGTACTCCTGCCGCAGGCGGATTTGACGCCCGGCAAACTCGCGGACCTCCTGCTGAGCTTCACCAGGGAAACACTGCTCGATATGGCCAGACGCGCCCGCGCACTGGGCAAGCCGGACGCTGCACACATCGTAGCGCAGCGTTGCATGGCGGCCGCCTCATGAAGCACAAGGTCAAACATGTGCATTTCATCGGAATCGGCGGCGCAGGAATGAGCGGTATCGCAGAGGTCATGCTGAATCTCGGCTTCGAAGTCAGTGGCTCTGACATTTCGGAAAGTATCACGACGTTGCGGCTTAAAAATCAGGGTGCGCGCATCACTATCGGGCACGATGAAGCCAATGTGGCGGGAGCTCACGCCGTGGTCACCTCTTCGGCGGTGCGCCCGGACAATCCCGAGGTCGCCGTCGCGCGTGCCAGGCGCATTCCCGTGGTGCCGCGAGCAATGATGCTCGCGGAGTTGATGCGCCTGAAACAGGGCATCGCCATCGCGGGCACTCACGGAAAGACCACGACCACGAGTCTGGTTGCCAGCGTACTGGCTGCCGCGGGAATGGACCCGACCTTCGTGATCGGGGGTCGTCTGGAAGCGGCGGGTTCACACGCGAAGCTCGGTACAGGCGAGTTCATCGTCGTCGAAGCGGACGAATCCGACGCATCGTTTCTATACCTTCAGCCGGTGCTCGCCGTGGTAACGAACATCGATGCCGATCACATGGAAACCTACGGCCATGACTTTGGCCGCTTGCGCCATGCCTTTCTCGAATTCATCGAACATCTGCCGTTCTACGGAATGGCCGTGCTGTGCGTGGATGACGTGAATGTCAGGAGCCTGTTGCCCATCATTACCAAACAGATGACGACTTACGGATTGGCCGAAGGCGCCCAGATCCGCGCCGTCGATGTTCGCGCCGATGCCGAGAGGATGCATTTCCGCGTGGTGCGGCGAAACGGTCATGCCAAGCCCGGACCGGATTTGAGTATCACGCTCAACCTGCCGGGTCTTCACAACGTCCAGAACGCGCTCGCCGCGATCGCGGTCGGCATGGAAGTCGGCGTTGCAGATGAATCCATCGTCCAGGCACTTGCCGAGTTTCGGGGCGTGGGGCGCCGCTTTCAGCGTTACGGCGATGTGAAGCTGGCGAACGGGCGCTTCACTTTGATCGACGACTATGGTCATCACCCCGCAGAGATGGCGGCAACAATCGCGGCGGCTCGCGGCGCATTTCCCAACCGCCGGCTGGTTCTCGCCTTTCAGCCTCATCGATACACGCGAACGCGCGATTGCTTCGAGGATTTCGTCAAGGTTCTCTGCTCGGTCGATGCGCTGCTGCTGACAGAGGTTTATCCCGCGGGAGAGGCTCCGATAGTGGCGGCCGATGGCCGTGCGCTTGCGCGCGCGGTGCGCGTGGCAGGCAAGATCGAGCCTATGTTCATTGAGCAAGTGGGCGATCTACCGGCCGCGATTATGGAAAAGGCCAGTGACGGCGACGTGGTAATCACGATGGGAGCAGGTTCCATCGGCACCGTGCCGGGCAAGATCACGAAAGGCGATTGAACAAGAGCATGGATATGGCAGAAGGGGCAAGGATCGAGGCCAGCGGACTACGTGGCGAGCTCAAGCGTGAAGAGCCGATGCGCAAACACGTCAGCTGGCGCGCGGGCGGTTGCGCCGAGCGTGCTTACGTGCCCGCCGATCTGGATGATCTTGCAATGTTCATCGCTCGCGTACCCGAAGATGAACCCCTGCTCTTCGTCGGGCTGGGCAGCAATCTGCTCGTGCGTGATGGTGGATTTCGGGGCACGGTGGTTTTCACGCATCGTGTTCTGGCGCGCTTCTTTCTGGAGGAAAGCCCTGGTTACATCGAGATTTATGCCGAAGCAGGAGTTCCGAATCCGAAAGTAGCGAGATTCGCGGCCATGCACAACCTTGCAGGCGCCGAATTCCTTGCTGGTATTCCGGGTACTGTTGGCGGCGCATTGGCGATGAACGCCGGATGCTATGGATCGGAAACCTGGGACGCGGTCGCGCGGGTACGCACCATCGATCGCGCAGGTCGTTTGCAGATTCGCGAGCCCCATGAATTCGCCATCGGCTATCGCAGCGTAATGCCCATCGAGGGGGCGGACGAATTCTTCGTTGCGGCCTGGTTCCATTTTTCGCGCGGCGACGGAGCTGAAGCCCGAGCCAAGATAAAGGAACTGCTGGCCAAGCGGATCGCTACGCAGCCCCTTGCCGAGCCCAACGCGGGATCGGTATTCCGAAACCCCCCTGATGACTATGCCGCTCGACTGATTCAGGCAAGCGGCCTTAAGGGAACGCGGATCGGCGGGGCGGAGATTTCAACCGTGCACGCCAATTTCATCGTCAACAAGGGCAACGCGAGCGCAAGCGATATCGAGGCGCTTATCTTGCTCATGCAGGAAACGGTGCAGCGGGACTCGGGCATTGCATTGCAACGAGAGGTTCAGATCGTGGGTGAACCGTGAGGGGCGAATCATGACTAGCGTTCATCCTGGAAAAGTGGCTGTTCTCATGGGCGGCCGTTCCGCGGAGCGTGAAATATCGCTGCTCTCGGGCAATGCCGTGCTTGGCGCGCTGCGCGAGCGCGGGGTCGACGCGCAAGCGTTCGATCCGCGCGAGCGTCCGATTGCCGAGCTCAAGCGTGACCATTTCGACCGCGTATTCATCGCGCTTCACGGACGCTACGGAGAAGACGGCACCGTTCAAGGTGCGCTGGAGTTGCTTGGCATTCCTTATACCGGCAGCGGCGTCATGGCAAGCGCGCTTGCAATGGACAAGTGGCGCACCAAGCTCATGTGGCGCGCCGTGGGCATACCGGTACCAAATGACCTGCTGTTGCAAGCAACCTCGAATTGGGACGACGTTGCACGGACGCTCGGCCTGCCCTTGATCGTCAAACCGGTACACGAAGGGTCCACTATCGGGTTGACCAAGGTGCGCGCCGTGGAAGAACTGCCCGAAGCATACAAGCTGGCTTCACGCCATGACCGGATGGTGCTGGCGGAGGAATTTATCGATGGCCGCGAACTTACGGCGTCGATTCTTGCGGACAGCGCTTTGCCACTGATTCGGATCGAAGCACCGCAAGGAAACTACGACTATCAGAACAAGTACTTCAGCGACGAGACCAAGTATCACTGCCCGGCGAACATAGGCGTCGCGATCGAGAAAACCATTCGTGAAGTCGCGCTAAAGGCGTTCAACGTGCTGGGTTGCGAGGGCTGGGGACGGGCCGACTTGATATTGCGTCCCGATAACACGTTCTCATTTCTTGAGATGAATACGTCGCCGGGAATGACCGGACATTCCCTGGTGCCGATGGCAGCCCGGCAAGCAGGCATCGATTTTACCGATCTTGTCATGCGAATTCTGGAGAGTGCGCATGTGGGATAACGTGAGCTCGCTGCGTCTTGCATCGAATGTGCTGTTTGCCGTTGCGGCAATACTTCTGTTCTACGGCACCGCTCACTACGTCATCCATCTGCCGGTATTCCCGCTTCGAGAGATCCAGATCACCGGCGATGTTGCACACGTGACGCGTGAGCAAGTCGAGGTGGTCGTTTCCAAAGAATTGCGGGGAAATTTTTTCACCGTAGATCTCGTGCAGGCACGAGCCGCTTTCGAAAAGCTTTCCTGGGTACGTCGCGTGCAAGTGCGGCGGCATTGGCCGGATCGACTCGAATTCGAAGTGGAGGAGTTCCAGCCTATCGCGCGCTGGGGTTCCACCGCACTCGTCAGTTCACAGGGCGAAGTATTCGAGGCGGCGGTCAATACGGTGCTTCCGGTACTTGCCGGGCCCGAACGCAGTGCACCTGAAGTCGTCTCGCATTACCGCTTGTTCGAACAGGCGCTGCTACCGGTGGGTCGTCGCATCGCACACCTGACCCTTTCGCCGCGTCGCGCTTGGGTGTTAAAGCTCGACGACGGAATGATACTTGAACTCGGTCGCGACAATCTCGAATCCAGGCTCGCCAGCTTCGTTTCGGTGTACGGACGTACCGTCGCGCGTTTGCCGGAGGCGCCGAGTTACGTCGATCTTCGCTATCCCAACGGATTTGCAGTGCGAAGTGCGGGCCCTGGCGGGAACAAAAGCAAGATCTGAGCAGATTGCGGACAGAATGGCCATGAGTGGGAGAAAAGAAAGCAAGAATCTGATCGTAGGCCTCGACATTGGCACGTCGAAGATTGTCGCGATCGTTGCGGAAATGAAGCCGGAGGGCGATTTTGAAGTCATTGGCATGGGCAACACGCCATCTCGCGGTCTGAAAAAGGGCGTGGTCGTGAACATCGAGTCCACCGTGAACGCTATCCAGCGCGCGCTTGAAGAAGCGGAACTCATGGCCGATTGCAAGATCCGCGAAGTTTGGACCGGAATCGCAGGAAGTCACATCCGGAGCTTCAATTCGCATGGCATGGTCGCAATCAAGGACCGGGAAGTGGCGCAAAACGACGTCGACCGCGTCGTCGAAACCGCGAAGGCGATTCCCATTCCGACCGATCAGCAGATTCTTCACGTGCTGAATCAGGAATTCGTCATCGATGGACAAGAAGATGTAAGAGAGCCCCTTGGCATGAGTGGGGTACGCCTGGAGGTAAAGGTTCATATCGTGACAGGCGCTGTTTCCGCCGCACAGAACATCATGAAGTGCGTGCGCCGCTGCGGACTGGAGGTCAACGACTTGATCCTGCAACCGCTCGCATCAGCAATGGCCGTGCTTTCCGAGGACGAGAAAGATCTCGGTGTCTGTCTGGTCGATATCGGTGGGGGCACCTCGGACATCGCGGTTTTTACGCAAGGCGCCATTCGGCATACCGCGGTGATTCCCATCGCCGGAGATCAGATTACCAACGACATCGCCATGGCATTGCGCACACCCACCAAGGAAGCCGAGGAAATCAAGCGTCGCTACGGCTGTGCATTGCGCGAACTGGCGGATCCACAGGAGATGGTTGAGGTGCCAGGCGTTGGCGAGCGAGCGTCGAAGAAAATGTCCCGGCAAACACTCGCCGAAGTCATTGAACCGCGCGTGGAGGAGCTTTACTCGCTTGTGCAAGCGGAACTTCGTCGTAGTGGCTTCGAAGAGCTTCTCTCCTCGGGCATCGTCATCACGGGCGGCAGCGCAACCATGCAGGGAATGATTGAATTGGGAGAAGAGGTATTTCACATGCCGGTTCGGCTGGGATTGCCCGGCTATGCAGGAGGGTTGTCGGAAGTGATACGCAATCCGCGATATTCAACCGGAGTAGGCCTGCTGATGGCAGGCCTGGGCCAGCACCAGCGACAACAGATCGAGAAGATGCAAAGCGGGTCGTTCAAACAGATTGTGGGACGCATGAGGAAATGGTTCGAAACGAATTTTTAACGGCAATGGATTGGCAAGTCTGGTTCTAACGGTTCTTAAATCAACAGGAGGCGACTGATGTTCGAAATCGTGGATACACAACCCCAGGAAGCAGTCATCAAGGTGATAGGCGTCGGCGGATGCGGAGGAAATGCGGTCGATCACATGATCAACGAAGGCGTGGACGGCGTTGAGTTCATTTGTGCCAACACCGATTCACAGGCATTGAAGCGCAATAAGGCGAAGACACTGCTGCAACTTGGTCCGAATGTCACCAAAGGGCTCGGGGCGGGTGCAAATCCGGAAATCGGACGGAATGCTGCGATGGAAGACCGTGAACGTATTATCGAACTGATAGAAGGCGCGGACATGCTGTTTCTTACCGCTGGAATGGGTGGCGGTACCGGCACGGGAGCGGCACCGATCGTGGCGGAGGCGGCGCGCGAACTAGGAATTCTGACGGTCGCGGTGGTGACCAAGCCGTTCGCCTTTGAGGGCAAGCGTCAGAAGATCGCGCAGCAGGGCCTGGAGGAGCTTTGCCGTCACGTCGATTCGCTCATCGTGATTCCGAATGACAAGCTGATGCAAGTCCTGGGCGAGGACGTCAGCATGCTTGACGCATTCAAGGCAGCGAACACCGTGTTGCACGGGGCGGTGGCCGGCATCGCGGAGGTCATCAATTGCCCGGGCCTCGTGAACGTGGACTTCGCCGACGTACGGACCGTGATGTCGGAAATGGGCATGGCAATGATGGGATCGGCCGTCGCCACGGGACTCGACCGGGCGCACGCGGCTGCCGAGCAGGCCGTCGCCAGTCCGTTGCTGGAGGACGTAAACCTGGCTGGCGCCCGGGGTGTCCTGGTAAACATCACGGCCAGTTCCAGCCTCAAAATGAAGGAAGTGCACGAAGTCATGAATACAATCAAGGCCTTCACCGCCGCCGACGCAACTGTCATCGTCGGTACCGTCATCGACGAAGGAATGGATGACCGGCTTCGTGTAACCATGGTCGCAACCGGTTTGGGCGGCGCGATCGACCGTCACCAACAAAAGCCCCTGATGATGGTAAGAACCGGTACCGATGCGATAGCGATGCCTACGGACGTGAACTATGGGGAACTCGATACTCCGGCCGTCATGCGGCGCCGGTCACGAGATGCGGCCGTCGAGGCGATGAAGCAGTCTGGGGTGGATATGCTCGATATACCCGCATTCTTGCGTAAACAGGCTGATTGAACTATAGAGATAGGTGCCGGGACTGCGCCATGACATTATGAAATGTTGTGGCGCAGCGCTAGCGTGTATGGTAATCTAATCAATAATTTATATAGTTATGTTGTCAGTCACTTCAGCTTCGATTCGAGCGCCATGACATGATCAAGCAACGCACACTGAAAAATATCGTTCGCGCCACCGGTGTGGGATTGCACACCGGCGAAAAGGTGTACCTGACGCTGCGACCAGCCGTGCCCAATAGTGGCATCGTTTTTCGCCGTGTTGATCTTGATCCTGTCGTTGAAATCAAGGCAGATCCTTACGCCGTGGGTGACACCCGCTTGTCGTCGTGTCTGGAGCGTAACGGTGCTCGCGTTCAAACAGTGGAACATCTGATGTCTGCCCTGGCGGGGCTTGGCATCGATAATGTGTATGTCGAGTTGACTTCAGGTGAAGTCCCGATCATGGACGGATCCGCCTCGCCATTTGTCTTTCTGTTGCAGTCGGCGGGCATTGAGGAACAACCGGTCGCCAAGAAATTCATCCGTATCAAGAAACCCGTCGAGGTGAAACAAGGCGACAAGTGGGTGAAATTCGAACCTTATAACGGTTTCCGCGTGGATTTCAGCATCGATTTCAGGCATCCGGTGTTCGCGCATTCGAATAAGCGAGTCGTCGTCGATTTTGAGCACACCTCTTACATTAAAGAGGTAAGTCGCGCCCGGACGTTTGGCTTTATGCAGGATGTTGAGAATATGCGCGCGCAAGGGCTGGCTTTGGGCGGCAGTCTCGATAATGCAATCGTCATGGACGATTATCGGGTGCTCAATACCGACGGCTTGCGCTACGAAGATGAGTTCGTCAAGCACAAAGCGCTCGATGCCATTGGCGATTTGTATCTGCTCGGTCATCCCGTTATCGGAGCCTATTCCGCCTACAAGTCCGGGCACGCGCTCAATAACGGCTTGCTTAGGCAACTACTTGAAGATGCTTCATCCTGGGAATTTGTCACCTTTTTGCAGCCTGAAGAGGCGCCTGCCTTCCTTCGGCTCCAGATGCAAACAGCCTGAATCGGGTCACGCATCTTTCTGTCCCGAGCTGAATGTAAGTACTAACTAAACTGTCGTCTAACATCGGCTTATCGTTCCCGAAGCCGTTTCACGGCGCTCTTAAGAGGCGAGGAATCTAGCCGCTCTGCAAGGGAGTCCAGCGCGGTTCGCGCTTGCGGCCCCATTGAAATCTGTTTATGCGGCAATGGTTTAGCGGGATTCGTTACTTGCATTTGTACGAGAATTCCCGTAATGTCATGACGTTGGCTACGCATTTGCATCAAAATTCGAGGTGCGATTTGCTTGAGCTTGGCGGCCGCAGGATGATTGACCGCGTGCAAAGTCAGCATACCGGCTTTAACTGATGCAACGGTTGTACACTTGGCCAAAGCGACGGGCAGAAAACTCTGCAAGACGACCTGCAAGGCCGCGAGTTTTTTAAGCTCCCGATTCAGACTTTGTAATTCGGGAAGGCTTTCCAGTAACGGGCCTATGCGTGTATCCGGCATTTTTTGTGACGTAAGGGCAGGAGGGGACGGATGAATATTATTCTGGTTTCCAACAAGCTGGCGCAAGCCCGCAGTTACACCTTGAGCACGCCGCAAATGGTGTTTCTTGGGCTATTGTTTGGCCTGATTATCGTTTCCCTGGCGGTGTTGTTGAATTATTTCTCCTTACGTTATGCGGTTACCAATCAAAGTCCTTATCTGCAATCATTGTTGGAGGCTGTGCAGGCCGAGCAGACGAGAAAGACTCAGTCATACCTGCGCGAAAGTCTAAACACAATGTCGGCTCGGCTCGGAGAGATGCAAGCCAAGCTGCTCAGGCTGGATACCTTGGGCGAAAGGCTTACAAAACTTGCCGGTATCAAACCCCAAGAGTTCATGTTCGATCAGGTTCCGGCCCGGGGCGGCGCTGTGTCCGAAATTCCGGCGCAGGAATTTTCGATGAGCGAGTTGGTGGATAAGGTAGATCACTTAGCCATCCAAGTCGATGACCGCACGGATAAGCTCGGCGTGCTCGAATCAATGTTGACGCTCTCGCATGCCAAGAAGCAACTTTTGCCGACGCAATTGCCAGTTTCAACTGGTTGGTATTCCTCGAACTTCGGCTGGCGCATTGACCCTTTCACTGGCTGGAATGCTTTTCACGAGGGAATGGACTTCATGGCCGCTGAAGGCACCGCCATAACCTCTGCGGCCGGGGGCGTCGTGGTGTATTCAGGCCTGCATCCGCAGTATGGTAATATGATTGAAATCGATCACGGTAACGGCCTTGTCACTCGGTATGCGCACGGATCGAAGCTCATTGCGAAGGTGGGTGACGTAGTGTTGCGAGGACAAAAAATAGCAGAGGTCGGAAGTACAGGCCGTTCCACCGGAACGCATCTGCATTTCGAAGTGCGCCAATGGGGCGCACCACAAAACCCGGCGCGATTTCTTCAGGTGCCAAGTTGAGCTGAACATAGCAAGTATTCCAGCGGAGGGGTGGGGCAGGCGTCCCCACCCCTCTTGCTTTAAGGACCCGTCAGCATGATCAATAATCTCCTCAAGAAAGTTTTCGGTAGTCGCAACGACCGACTGTTGCGCAAGTATGCGCACGCCGTCACAGCTATCAATCAGCTGGAACCGCAGCTCGAAAAGCTGAGCGACGCAGATTTGCGTGCTAGAACCGATACGCTGAGACAACGCGCCGCCAGCGGCGAATCCGCGGACGACCTCTTGGTCGAAGCGTTCGCCACCGTACGGGAGGCGAGTCGACGCGTTTTGAACATGCGCCATTTCGATGTGCAGCTGCTGGGTGGCATCGCCTTGCACAACGGGAAAATTGCGGAAATGCGCACGGGGGAGGGAAAGACGCTCGTCGCGACCTTGCCGGCCTATCTGAATACTCTTGGCGGCCGCGGAGTGCACGTCGTCACGGTCAACGACTACCTCGCCAGTCGCGATGCCGAATGGATGGGCCGTCTCTATCGTTTCCTCGGCCTGTCGGTAGGTGTAAATCTTTCCCAGATGGAGCACCAACTCAAGCAGCAAGCGTATGCGGCGGACATCACCTATGGCACCAATAGCGAGTTCGGATTCGACTATCTGCGGGACAACATGGTCTTCCAGGCGTCCGAGCGCGTCCAACGTGGTCTGACCTACGCGATAGTCGACGAAGTAGATTCGATATTGATCGATGAGGCACGCACGCCCCTGATTATTTCAGGCCAGGCGGAGGACAGTACCGAACTGTACTACCGCATGAATGAGATTGTGCCGAAGCTCACGCGCGTCAAGGAAGAGAACGGTCCTGGCGACTTTACCGTCGACGAGAAAGCGCATCAGGTTCTTCTAACGGAAGCCGGCCATGAGCGCGCCGAGGAGTTGCTCACGCGCGCGGGCCTGCTGCCGGAAAACGGCAGTCTCTATGACGCCGCCAATATCAACCTGATGCACCATCTCTACGCAGGCCTGCGCGCACACTCGTTGTTTCACCGCGATCAGCATTACGTTGCGCAGAATGATGAAATTATTATCGTCGATGAGTTTACCGGTCGGCTTACTCCGGGTCGCCGTTGGTCCGACGGATTGCATCAGGCGATTGAAGCAAAGGAAGGTGTGCGCATTCAGCGCGAGAACCAGACCCTGGCCTCCATTACCTATCAGAATTACTTCCGGATGTACCGCAAACTCGCAGGCATGACCGGGACCGCTGATACAGAGGCATACGAATTCCAGCAAATCTATGGTCTGGAAACGGTCATCATTCCCACGCATATGCCCATGGTGCGCGAAGATCGTCTGGATCAGGTTTACCGAACCGCGCAGGAAAAGTACCAGGCCGTCATCACCGACATCAGAAATTGCTACGAAAATGGCCAGCCGGTCCTCGTCGGCACGACTTCCATCGAAAATTCGGAGTTGCTGGCCGGTTTGCTGGAGAAAGCCAAACTTCCGCATCAGGTTCTGAACGCCAAACAGCACGCACGCGAAGCGGAGATCATCGCGCAAGCCGGCAGGCCGAAAATGGTGACCATCGCAACCAATATGGCTGGACGCGGTACCGACATCGTTCTGGGCGGAAATCCCGAACCAGAGGTCAACAAGATCCGCAATGATACGAACTTGTCGGAAGCGGAGAAAGAGACCCGAGTTGGCCGGATGCGCGAGCAGTGGCAGCAACTCCATCAGGAGGTTCTGAGCGCAGGTGGCCTACATATTGTTGGAACGGAACGCCATGAATCCCGGCGCGTCGATAACCAGTTGCGCGGTCGCTCCGGGCGTCAGGGCGACCCTGGATCGAGCCGCTTTTATCTGTCATTAGAAGATCCGCTGTTGCGCATTTTTGCCTCCGACCGGGTGGCGGCAATCATGGATCGTCTGAAAATGCCCGAGGGCGAAGCCATTGAGCATCCGTGGGTGACCCGTGCCATAGAAAATGCACAAAGAAAAGTCGAGGCACGAAACTTCGATATTCGCAAGCAACTGCTCGAGTACGACGATGTTTCGAACGACCAGCGCAAAGTCATCTACCAGCAGCGCAACGAATTGCTGGAAGCGACGGATATCTCGGATACGATCCGTTCGATGCGCGAAGGCGCCGTGGACGCCGTTATCTCGCAGCATATTCCTCCTGGAAGCATCGACGAGCAGTGGGACGTTGCGGGTCTCGAGAAAACTCTCGCCGGCGAGTTCGCACTGCGGCTTCCGGTCCAGGAATGGCTCGATAACGAGGAAAGTCTGGACGAGGAAAAGCTGCGCGCGCGCATCACGCAGGCTGCCACCAAATTCTACGAGGAAAAATTTTCAATCGTAGAGGCGCAGAAAGTTCGCGATTACGAGCGTGCCATCATGCTCAATTTCCTTGACAGCCATTGGCGTGAGCATCTCTCCGCCCTTGACCATTTGCGGCAAGGTATCCACCTGCGGGGATATGCACAGAAGAATCCAAAACAGGAATACAAGCGCGAGGCATTCGAGTTGTTTTCGTTGATGTTGGACACGGTGCGCACTGAAGTCACGCGCCAATTGATGCTCGTCCAGATTCAGACGCCGCAGGAGGTCGAAGTGGCGGTCGAGCAGCAAGAGCAACCGGAACTGAAGAATGTGCAATATCACCAGAACATCGATCAGGACGAGGCGCTCGAGAAGGCCAATGCGGAAACGAAGGTCCAGCCATTCGTGCGCGGCCAGAAGGTCGGTCGTAACGACCCGTGCCCTTGCGGTTCGGGCAAGAAGTACAAGCAATGTCACGGCAAGCTCGGTTGAGCAAGCGTTGCAGTCCCTTGCTTTAGCCCCACTTTCTAGATAACAGAACTTCAAGATGGCGGTCAATCTCCTGGCTCCCGACCCTGGCGGCCTGCAGGTCATTCAAGGGGTGCGACTCGGCGTGGCAAAAGCCGGCATACGCAAGCCCAATCGCAGAGATCTACTTCTGATCACGCTTTCGGAAGGAAGCAGTGTCGCCGGCGTTTTCACCCGTAATCGTTTTTGTGCAGCGCCCGTATCGGTGGCGAAGGAGCACTTGCGCGGCGGTAACATTCGAGCGCTCGTTGTGAACACCGGTTGTGCGAACGCTGGCACCGGCGACGATGGAATCTTACGGGCGAGACAAACATGCGCCGACGTCTCGGCGTTGCTCGGATGCAGACCCGATCAGGTGTTGCCGTTCTCAACCGGCGTCATCATGGAACCGCTGCCCGTCGATCGAATTGCGGCCGGCTTGCCAGATTGCCTGGCCGATCTGGATGAGAACAATTGGGCGAACGGCGCGACGGCCATTATGACCACGGATACGGTGGCAAAGGCTTTTTCTACCAAAGTGCAAGTTGGCAACGCTGCCATATCGGTCACCGGAATCGCTAAAGGGTCGGGAATGATTCGGCCCAACATGGCAACGATGCTGGGATTCATCGCCACCGATGCATCGGTGGACCAGGCTCTTCTGCAGGAAATTACTGCGTATGTCTCGGATCGCACTTTTAATTGCGTGACGGTAGACGGGGATACTTCGACTAACGACGCGTTGATTGTAATGGCCACGGGACAGAGTGGCGCGCCAATGATCACGCGGGCGGATTCTGGCGAGATCAAGCCCTTGCTTGATGCAATTACAGAAGTGGCCTTGCTGCTGGCGCAGGCCCTCGTGCGGGACGGGGAAGGGGCGACGAAGTTCATCACCATCCTGATAGAAGGCGGCGTCAATGAAACAGAATGCCGGAAGATCGGATTTGCCATCGCCCATTCGCCCTTGGTCAAGACAGCGTTCTTCGCATCGGATCCAAACTTGGGCCGCATCCTCGCGGCCATCGGTTATGCAGGTGTCGATGACCTGGATGTTTCCAAGGTCGATCTTTATCTGAACGACGTGAATGTCGCCAAGTCCGGAGGGCGTGCCCCGAGCTATCGGGAGGAGGATGGTCAGCGCGTGATGAAGCAGGCCGAAATTACCATACGGGTCGGACTAAACCGGGGCTCCTCTTCCGCGACAGTGTGGACCTGTGACTTATCTCACGACTATGTGAGCATCAATGCCGACTATCGGAGTTGAGGCACATGGCTGACGGCTTAGAGCGCCTCATTGCGCGCGTGGAGCTTTTGCTTGCGCGTTTCGAGGCGTCATTACCGCAGGCTGCGCCAGCGCCAGACTGGGGCCGCGGGCTGGCCTATCGTTGGCGCAAGCGGGCGGGCATGGGTCTTCTCCAGTCTGTCTCCCATCCCCACAGAATAAAGCTGACAGATCTGCAAGGCATCGACGAACAAATCAGACTGATCCAACAGAATACCCTGCAGTTCATGGAAGGGCTGCCAGCCAATAATGTGCTGTTGACCGGCGCGCGGGGAACCGGAAAATCTTCGCTGGTCAAGGCGTTGCTGCATAAGTTCTCCGCAAGAGGCCTGCGGTTGATCGAAGTGGACAAGCAGGATCTGATGGACCTTCCGGATATCGTGGAGATGATCGCGGACGTTCCCTTTAAGTTCATCCTGTTCTGCGACGACCTTTCTTTCGACGCGGATGAACCCGGATACAAGGCGCTTAAAGTCATACTGGATGGTTCCATTTCAGCCACGTCAGAGAATCTGCTTATTTACGCAACCTCAAACCGGCGTCATTTGATGCCCGAGTTCATGCAAGAGAATCTGGCAACCAGGTATCTCGGAGAGGAAATACATCCCGGGGAAACTGTCGAGGAGAAAATCTCCCTGTCGGAACGATTTGGCTTGTGGGTTTCTTTCTACCCTTTCGATCAGGACGCGTATCTCAGAATAGTCGATTATTGGCTGGGCGAACTCGGAGTGCCGGAGCGAGAGCGGGGCGAAACGGCGCGCAGGGAAGCTTTGCAATGGGCACTGACTCGCGGTTCGCGTAGTGGCCGCGTCGCCTGGCATTTTGCGCGAGACTGGGCAGGCCAGCACCGAATTGCATCTGTTTCCCGCCGTAAGAAAGCTTGAACGGAAACCGCATCCGATGATGCAAGCCGTGGTGGATGTTGCGGCCGCCGTCATCGAGCGAGTGGATGGCAGTTTCCTGCTTACACAGCGCCCCGTTGGCAAGGTCTATGAGGGGTACTGGGAATTTCCCGGCGGCAAAGTTGAAGCGGGAGAGGACATTGCAGACGCGCTCCATCGCGAGTTGCGTGAAGAACTCGGCATCGAAGTGCAGCGGGCCTATCCTTGGATCACACGAATTTATACCTATGCGCACGCGCGGGTGAGGTTACATTTTTTCCGGGTGCCAGCGTGGAAAGGCGATCCGCACCCTCGAGAGCGTCAAGTCCTGACGTGGCAGTACCATCAGGCCTTGAGCGTATCGCCCATGCTTCCTGCGAACGCACCCATACTCAAGGCGCTTGGCGTCCCCACGCGACTTGGCATCACGTGTGCGTGGGCTTCCGGCATAGATGTCGCATTGGGTAACCTGCGGCGGGCGCTCGCGTCTGGCTTGCGGCTGGTGCAGATAAGAGAACAAAGACTCGAGCCGGCGGCACGCAAGGAATTCGCGATACGGGTAGTCGAGGCCGTCAGCGAGGTAAACGGCCTTGTCATGATCAATAGCGATACTGAGCTTGCCGGCATGCTGGGCGCCGGGTTGCACCTTCCCTCGAGCGCTCTCATGAGTACGCCGTCGCGACCCCCGGTCGAGTGGTGTAGCGCTTCATGTCACAACCTTGAAGAGCTCGAAAAAGCTGCAGAGTTGGGCCTGGATTTCGTGCTGCTGGGTCCGGTCGAGTCCACACCCAGTCATCCCGATGCGCAGGTCTTGGGTTGGCCCCGTTTCGCGTGCATGGTTCGCGGTTATCCGTTGCCGGTATTTGCTCTCGGCGGGTTGGGAAATCGGGATCTGCATACCGCGCGCATTGCAGGAGCTCACGGCGTCGCGATGATGCGCGGAGCGTGGACGGAGGAAGCGCGCTAAGGATTGTTCTCGTCTTCGTTCATGCCATTATCGCGCTCTGCTTGCGGGATGCGATAGGCCCCCGTGGCCCACTGACCCAAATCAATGAGTTTGCAGCGCTCCGAACAAAAAGGTCGATACGGATTCTCCGCGCTCCACAGTATTACCGCATGACATTGCGGACAGTGAATCTGGCGGGTTTTTTTCAACTGGTCTGCCATCACAAATTGCAGAAGGTGAGTTCGAACTTTACGTCCTCGACGTTAGTGCGGCGTTGCACGCCAGTCGCCGTGGTGAAGCGGATATTAAGCGCATATTTATTGGCACTTATCTCCGGCACGCAATCATAGTTCGTATCCAGTCGAATTCGCAGCATCTGCGCCAGTCTACCCGCCATGGTTTGCTGGTAAACGCCTTGTACGGCTGATTGGACCGAAGTCTTGCCATTTTCCCGGAGCAGTTTCAAGATGATCCGGACGCCATTACGAAGCGGCAGGAAAGGCGCAAGCCATTGATCCAGATCAAGCCGTCTTACATCGGCTTGCTGATTCAGCCAGTAGTGATAGGACGGCAAATCGAACTCGCAAACACCGCCTGGTATTGCAGAACGCTGTTTGATGCCCATCAGCCAGTCGTTATCGCGCAATTCTTGGCCGGTTTTGCCTGCCAATAGAAACAGGTCGGACGTTGCTTTATCAATCTCGACCAGTACCGCGTCCAAAGCCGCCTGAGAAATCGCCGGGTTATTGCGCAGAGCATCCAGATGTTGTTTCTGCCGTTCGAGTTCTTGCATGACGTCGGATTTCAAATCAGCCCTGCCGCCCACATCGAGGATCTCAAACAACGAGGTCAGCGCAACGTGATGGTCTTCGGGGTCATTTCTTGAGGCGAAATGGTGCGCACGCTGGTATAGATCCTCCAGACGCAGCAGGGTGCGGATCCTCTCGTTCAGTGGGAACTCGTAGCTGATCACAATGTGGGGTGGCCACTGGAGTTGGCCAAGTATTGCCGAAAAGCGTCAAAAAATAAAGCCGTGATGCCATTCGAGCGCTGTTGTCAATTCATACTGCCGCTTTGCGCCAGTTCTATATAGCGGTGATGCAGCGCGGTTGCCTGCGTGCGCAAGGTATTCAGACCCCCGTCGTTCAGGATCACGTCGTCTGCGACAGACAGTCTGCTCTGTCGCGAGGCTTGGGCGGCGATAATCGACAGGACCTCGTCACGCGACAGGGCGCTTCGTTCCATCACTCTGCGAATCTGCGTTTCCTGCTCGCAGTCCACAACTAAAACGCGCGTCATTATATCCCGATAAGCGCCCGATTCGATCAGAAGTGGCACCACGATCATGACATAGTCAGCAGTGGACGATGCAATTTGCCTTGCGCTTTCCTTTCGGATCAGCGGATGCAGAATGGCTTCGAGATTCTTCCGGGCGGTTGGATTTGCGAATACCAGATTGCGCATGCGAATCCGGTCAAGGCTGCCATCGGCCGCAATATATTCAGGTCCGAACGCGCGTCCAATTGCAGCGATCGCCGGTTCACCAGGCCGCGTGAGGCGATGAGAGATTTCATCGGTATCAACCAGGCCTGCGCCCATGGACGCAAACAGATTTGCCACCGTCGTCTTTCCCGAGCCGATCCCTCCAGTCAGACCGACAACGAACGGCATGCTCAGAATACTTGCAGGTACATTCGATTAATCGTATCGCCCCAGAACATCGCGATCAAACCCGCAGCTGCCAGGTAGGGACCAAATGGAATGGGGGTATTGCGCCCGTGCCGCGTGAATACAATCAATGCAATGCCGACGATGGCGCCGACGAGCGAAGACAGCAAGATCACGATAGGAAGCATTTTCCACCCCAGCCAGGCGCCTATCGCCGACAAGAGCTTGAAATCTCCGTATCCCATGCCTTCCTTGCCCGTCGCGAACTTGAAAAGCCAATAGACCGCCCATAGCGCAAGATAACCCGCTGCCGCACCGATGACGGATGAGGATAGTGGCGTATATACACCGGTGAGATTGATAAGCAAGCCCAACCAGAGCAGTGGCAGAGTGATGTCGTCGGGAAGCAGTTGCGTGTCGATGTCGATTGCTGTCAGGGCTATCAGCGACCACGCGAAAAGCAAAGCGCCAACCATGGCAAGCGTCAACCCAAAGCGCCACCCGATGTATGCAGCGACGAGCCCGCTGACAGCTTCGACGATCGGATAGCGGATGCTGATTGGCGCCTTGCATGCAGCGCAGCGCCCTCTCAGAAATACGTAACTCACAATCGGAATGTTCTCGTATGCCCTGATCTTGTGGCGGCAATGGGGACAGGTCGACGCCGGCGTCACAAGGTTGTAGCGGGATGCATCGCCCTGGCGAAGCTTCTTGGCGACGTCGGCAAGTTTCTTTTGCTCCAGCAAGTCCGCCGCCTGTGTGTCCCATTCGCGCTCCAGCATTCTTGGCAGCCGGTGAATGACCACGTTGAGAAAGCTGCCGACGACGAGTCCCACCAAACCGCATACCGCGGCGAGCATCACAGCCTGGTTCTGAAGGACCTGTATGACTGACATGGATGGGCAAGGACCGATGATAAGAATTCAGTGCTGACGAAAAAAGCGCCCGAATCGATCGGGCGCCTTTTCGACGGAGCGCAGACGGTTTATACCGCTTGACCCATCTTGAAGATTGGCAGATACATCGCGATGACCATTCCGCCGATGAGAACCCCGAGGACCACCATGATCATCGGTTCCATGAGGCTGGATAGGGCTTCAACCGCATCGTCGACTTCCGCTTCAAAGAAGTCCGCAACCTTGCTGAGCATTCCATCCAGCGAACCCGATTCTTCGCCGATGGACACCATCTGGATAACCATGTTCGGGAATACGTTGGTGTTGGTCATGGCGATCGTCAGACTCACGCCAGCGCTCACTTCCTGCTGGATCTTTTTTGTGGCTTCGTAATACACCTGATTGCCCGCCGCGCCTGCCACTGAATCGAGCGCTTCCACCAGCGGTACTCCCGCCGCGAACATGGTCGACAAAGTCCGCGTCCAGCGGGCGATAGTGGCTTTGCGTATCAAGGGTCCGAACACCGGCAGTTTCAATACCATGCGATCCATGACGTTCTGCATCTTTACGGAACGCTTCCAGGTGTAGAAGAAAAACCATACGCCGAATCCGACGCTGCCAAAAATAGCCCACCACCACTGCACAAACACATCCGAGATTGCCATGACGAAGAGCGTCGGCGCCGGCAGGTTTGCGCCGAAACTGGAGAATAATTCCTTGAACGCGGGGATAACGAAAATCATGATGATGGCGGTAATGATGAATGCCACCACGATGATCGAGACGGGATAGAACAAGGCAGCCTTGATCTTGCTCTTGATCGCCAGAATTTTTTCTTTGTATGTCGCAAGGCGATCCAGAAGGCTGTCCAGGATACCGGCCTGCTCTCCAGCGCCCACCAGATTGCAGAACAAGGCGTCGAAGTAAAGAGGGTACTTGCGGAACGCGTTGGTCAGGCTGTTGCCGGTTTCGACTTCGTTCTTGATGTCCATGAGCAGCTTTCCGACCGCCGGATTGGAATGGCCCTTGCCAACGATGTCAAACGCCTGCAACAACGGGACACCGGCTTTCATCATGGTGGCGAGCTGGCGGGTGAACAGGGTGATGTCTTTTTGAGTGACCTTGCCGCCAACACCGCCTCTTTGGCGTTTCACCTTGAGCACGGCAATACCCTGCCGGCGCAGCTGCGACAACACCACATGCTCGCCCCCGGCGCGCATGTCGCCTTTGACCAGCTTTCCTCCTTTGTCCTTGCCTTCCCAGAGAAAGGTGTACTCCTTTACCCTATCCCTGGCAGCTGCCGCGGTCGCCATAGCCTTTTACCCCTTCGGTTTCTTCAGGTCGTGGTGTGCACGACCCTACCAATTGCAGGCAATAATGCACCGGTCTTGGCTTAAAGTAAAGACGGAAGAATTCTTTCAATGGTGCTGATTTTTAGTATTTATCTGGCGGTAGCAAGCGCACGGATTTAATCACCCGGTCCTGCGTGTGAAGTATCTCCAGCGGATAGCCGGCCAGCTTCAGGCTGGTTCCCGCTTCGGGGATATCCTGGAAGTGCTCTAAAATCAGGCCATTCAGCGTTTTGGGTCCATCCAGCGGAAACTTGTATGCCAGCTTGCGATTCAGGTCCCGAAGCAGCGTGCCGCCTTCGACGATGATGCTCCCGTCTTCCATGCGGCGAAAACGGGCGGTCTGTAGAGGAGACTGAGTGGTGAACTCGCCAATGATCTCCTCAAGGATATCCTCGAGCGTCAAGAGACCCTTTAGCTCACCGTATTCGTCAACGACCAGGCCGATCCGGTCGTTTTGTTCCTGGAAGTTCTGCAGTTGCGTAAGCAAAGGCGTACCCATCGGGATGAAATAGGGTTCGCGCAATACTTCGATCAGGGTGTGCGCATCGATCTCCTCGCCTTCAGAAAGATTGAGCACCTTGCGCACATGAACGATTCCGACGATGTCATCGAGCCGTTCGCGGAAAACCGGCAAACGCGTGTGGTTGCTGATCGCGATCTCGCGACGGATCTCGTCGGGGGCCGAGTCTATGTCGATGGCTTCAATCTGGTGGCGAGGCGTCATGGCATCCTCCACGGTGATCGACTCCAGATCGAACAGGTTCAGCAGAATGTTCTGATGTTTCTGCGGCAGAAAGTTTCCCCCCTCCAGCACCAAGGTGCGCAACTCCTCCATCGTCAAAGTATGGGTGTGGCTTGCCAGAGGCCGCAGTCGAAGCGCCCATAAAATGCCGCGTACGAACAGATTCACAAACCATACGATCGGATATGCGAGTTTGAGTAATGGCGTCAATACGTAGCTGGCTGGAAATGCGATGCGCTCCGGATAGCTTGCGCCCATGATCTTGGGGCTGATTTCGCTGAACACGAGGATCAGAAACGTGATTGCGATCGTGCCCATACTCAGTGCAAGCTCGCTTTCGCCAAACAGTCGGAACGTTATGACGGTCACAAGCGCCGCCGCGGCGGCGTTGACAAGATTATTTCCGAGCAGCACCACCCCTAACAGCCGGTCCGTGCGGGAAAGTAACTGCGATGCGAGACGCGCGCCTCTGTGACCGGTCTTGCTCAGATGTCTCAACCGGTACCGGTTGAGCGCCATCATGCTGGTTTCGGAGATGGAGAAAAATGCCGAAACGACGAGTAAAACGATAAGCGAGATCAGTAGCGTAGAAAGCGGAATTTCATCCAAATGCGGTCACCACATCGCTTGTTAAGCGGGAAATTAGTATCGGGAGCGGCAAACGCAGTGTCAAGCGAGGGCCGGAACTGGCCTCGCGACGTCAGCGCTGGAGCAATATTATTTCGAGGACAAACTTGCTGCCGATGTACGCAAGAAACAGGGAAAAGAATCCTGCCAGGGTCCAGCGCATTGCTACTTTTCCGCGCCAGCCGTACAGCGCACGGCCGCCCAGCATGGCGCCGAAAATGATCCAGGAGAGAATGCCGAACACCGTCTTGTGCGTGAACTGCATCGGCTTGCCGAACAATTCTTCGGAAAACAAAATCCCGCTGAGAAGCGTCAAAGTGAGCAGAACGAAACCCGCAAAGATGATCCGGAAAAGTATACGTTCCATGGTCAGCAATGGCGGCAGGTTCTGCATGAACTGCGGAAGATTGCCGCGATGCAATCGTCGCTCCATCATGGCCATCATCAACACGTGCAGTGACGCGATGGTGAAAAGACTGTATGCGAGAAGCGAAATGACCAGGTGAATCCTGAATGCCGGCAAGTCCGTATTGGATAACGGCCGGCTGGCCGGCAGCGCCAACGGGAGCAGCGACAGCAATGCGGCGGTGGGTAATACAAGGACCTGGAGACCTTCCAGCCGGTAGAAAAAGCCACCGATCCAGTAGATAAGCGCTGTGAGCCAGATGATGATGGAAACCGCGGTACCCACACCGAGATACAGCGCATCGCCAGAAAAAATGGCCCGCGAGAGCAGCCATGCATGCAGCGCGAGCGGAACGAACAATGCTACGTGAACCAAAGATGCGTTCGACGTGCCGACTTGCGCGACTGCAGGCTTGAGCGCGTCTCGCCACAGGAATGCGGCCAGTCCGGCGTAGCCGAGACTGACGAGGAGATGAAGTAGAATGTCGTTCATGCGCGAGGCGAAGAATTGCCCGACCAAGTCTACAACATCCGCCATCGATCCACACTGTTTACCCTTGGAACATGCTTGATAGCTTAACCACACGACTGGCTGGCGTCGTCAAGACGCTGCGAGGTCAAGCGCGCCTGACGGAGGCGAATATCGCAGACGCGTTGCGCGAAGTGCGCATCGCATTGCTGGAAGCCGATGTGGCGTTGCCTGTAGTAAAAGACTTCATTTCAAGTGTCAGGAACAAGGCCATCGGCGAGGAGGTGGTAGGGAGTCTCACGCCAGGCCAGGCGCTGGTCGGGGTCGTGCATGCCGAATTGAGCGCGCTGATGGGTAGCAGCAACGATGCGCTCAATCTCGCGACAGTTCCGCCGGCTGTGATTCTCATGGCAGGTCTGCAGGGCGCGGGCAAGACCACGACCGCCGGAAAGCTGGCGGTACGCCTGGTTGAGCAGAAGAAAAAAGTTCTGCTCGTCAGCTGCGATGTGTATCGGCCCGCGGCAATCGAGCAATTGGCAACGCTTGCCCGCCAAGCGAAAGTCGATGTTTTTGCATCCGCGTCGACGCAATCTCCCGAAGAGATTGCCGCGGCGGCGCTCGATTATGCGCGCAAGCATTATCACGATGTGCTCATCGTGGACACCGCCGGCCGTCTCGCGATAGACGACGCGATGATGCAGGAGATAAAGCGATTGCACGATGTTCTCAACCCTGTTGAAACATTGTTCGTGGTAGATGCGATGCAGGGCCAGGATGCCGTCAACGTGGCGAAAGTATTCTCACAAACGCTGCCGCTGACCGGGGTCATCCTCACGAAGCTCGATGGCGATGCGCGTGGAGGCGCAGCGCTGTCGGTGCGTCATGTGACCGGCCGACCCATCAAGTTCGTCGGAGTGTCGGAGAAGCTAAGCGGCCTTGAGCCGTTTTATCCCGAGCGCTTGTCGGCGCGCATTCTCGGCATGGGCGATGTACTGGCACTTGTCGAGGAAGCGCGCCGCAATGTCGACATCGATGAAGCGGAGAAACTCGCCAAGAAAGTAAAGGCCGGCAAAGGATTCGATCTCAATGATTTCCGCAATCAAATGCAGCAAATGAAGAAAATGGGCGGGCTGGCCGCCCTGATCGACAAACTACCCGCGCAAATGGCCCAGGCCGCTCAGGGCGGGGCCGTGGATGATCGCGTCATAGGCCGGACTGTCGGGATCATCGACTCGATGACACCTCAGGAGCGGGCAAAGCCGGAGATCATCAAGGCTTCACGCAAACGGCGCATTGCCACAGGTTCGGGGGTGACGGTTCAGGAAGTCAACCGCCTGCTGAATCAGTTCGAACAGATGCAGAAAATGATGAAAATGATGGGCAAGGGCGGTCTGCAAAAAATGATGCGCTCTGTGAAAGGCGGATTTCCGGGATTGCGCTGACCTGACGAACGTCCATGCCGTGAAGTAGTCTTAGCTTGATCACCTCGAAAGGTAGCCCGCATGCGTGCATTGGCAGCCCTGATTGTCGCTTTTCTGGTCTCTCCGGCGCTTCACGCGCAGCAACCCGACTACGAGCGCGAAAAACGCTGGGCGGATCAAATAGTGCCCGCTGTGCTCGTAGGGGACGTGGTCTGGCTGAAACAAAAAAGCGGGCATGAGTTTCTGGCGATCTATACTCAAGCCGAAAACGCGCGCGGCGCTGCGATTATTGGCCATGGCAGGGGATGGAACCCCGATTTCGAGTTGTATGGCACGTTAAGGGTCAAGCTGGCGGAGCAAGGCTACAGCACACTCGCGATTCAGCTGCCTGTGTTGGGGCCGGGTGCGAAGGTCGGCGACTATTTGCCCATCTATCGGGATGCCGAGGAACGCTATGCGCTGGCGGCGCAATTTCTGCAAGAGAAGCGCTTCGAGAGAATCGCCATCGTTTCGCACAGTCTGGGCGCAACCATGGCAAATCACTATCTCATTAATACCGTTTCCACGCCGGTCAAGGCCTGGGTTTTCATCGGCATCATCAACGGGCTGGAAGAGATGTTCCGCATCAAGATTCCGGTTCTGGACGTGTTTGGCAGCAAGGACTGGGAAATCACCCAGGTGGGCGCGTATGAACGCAAAAAGCAGATCCTGAAAGTCCCCGGCTCCGATCAGGTGATCGTTCCGGATGCGCAACATTTTTTTGAAGGCCGGGAAGAAGAATTGGTCAAAGTTATCGTGACATTTCTGGATGATCGATTCGGACTGGCTAAAAGTGCTGGGAAGTAAAGTATAAATATCTGATATTAAAAAACTAAATTTCACCGGTCGCTGTGCCGTCACCAGATCAGGCGGATGGCAGACAGGCGATGCCCTTTCCTGCATTGCCCCCGATTACCTTGCGGATACGTCGAAAAACGGCGTAGAATCGCGCGCTTCGCTTTTGAGGGGCAGCAAATGGTAGTAATTCGACTTTCGCGTGGCGGCGCCAAGAAGCGCCCATTCTTCAATATGGTCGTGGCGGATTCGCGCAACCCTCGCGATGGTCGTTTCATCGAGCGGGTGGGTTTCTACAATCCAAAGGCTCCCGAAGGGCAGGAAACGCTGCGCATCCAGATGGATCGGCTGACGTACTGGCAGGATAAGGGCGCCAAGCTTTCCGATACTGCAGCTCGTCTGGTCAAGCAGTTCGGTGACGCAGCCAAGCCCTGAGCATCGCAACCCCGAGAATCTCGTGGTCATGGGGCGCATACGCGCTCCTTACGGATTAAAGGGCTGGGTCAATGTCCAGCCGTTTACGCAGGAAATCGACGGACTGCTTACCTATCCCCGGTGGTGGGTTGGAAGCGCAGGGCAGTGGCAGGAGCGTCGCGTTTCGGAGGCGGCTGTTCACGGAACGATGGTGGTGGCCAGACTGGACGGGTGCAACGACCGCGACGCAGCGGCCGGATTAAAGGGCAAGGATGTTGCGGTTCCGCGCGACTCCATGCCCGAAAACAAGACAGGCGAGTATTACTGGAGCGATTTGCTGGGGTTGGAAGTCATGACCCTGGACGCAGTCAAAATTGGTTTTGTGACAAAGATTCTTGAAACGGGCGCCAATGCGGTGCTCGTCGTGCAAGGCGAGAAAGAGTTGCTGGTCCCGTTCATCGAAGGTGTTATTGCTGGTGTGGACCTGGGGGCCGGGAAGGTGGTGGTCGATTGGGAACCGAACTGACCACGGCGCGGCGATGAAATATTTCGACGTAGTCAGCTTGTTTCCCGAGATGTTCGAGGCGTTGACCGGCAGCGGGATTACCCAGCGTGCGCGCAGCAACGGCCACTATCAGCTCGTGTTATGGAATCCGCGGGATTTCAGCAGCAACGCGTACCGCAGCGTGGACGACAGGCCTTATGGCGGAGGCCCTGGCATGGTCATGATGGCGGAGCCCTTGGCCAAGGCATTACGGGCGGCGCGGCAACGGCAGGCAAGTTGTGGAGTGGCGCGCACGCGTGCTATTTATCTGTCGCCACAAGGCCGACCGTTGACGCAGTCAATCGTCGAGGAGTTGGGGCAGTACGACGGGCTAGTCCTGCTCGCCGGGCGTTACGAAGGCGTCGATGAGCGCTTGCTGGAGGCCGAGATTGAAGAAGAGATCTCGATCGGGGACTATGTGCTGTCGGGCGGGGAATTGCCCGCGATGGTGTTGATGGATGCACTGATACGGCGTATGCCGGGCGCGCTGAACGATGCCGAATCGGTGCAGCAGGACTCTTTTTCGAATGGATTGCTGGACTGCCCGCAATACACGCGGCCGGAAATATACGAAAGCAATGCGGTTCCTCCGGTGCTTCTATCCGGGCATCACGCCCAGATCCTGCGCTGGCGCATGAAACAATCGCTGGGACGGACGTGGTGCAGGCGACCTGATTTACTCGCCAACATGGCATTGAGCGCCGAACAGGCCGCTTTGCTGGAAGAATACAAATTGGAATCGAAGGAAGCGCAGGAGCTGATCAAATGAATCTCATACAGAAAATCGAACAGGAAGAAATGGCCCGCCTGGGAAAGAATATTCCCCCCTTCGCGCCCGGCGACACCGTTATTGTCAACGTGAATGTCGTGGAAGGCGACCGCAAGCGTGTTCAGGCATATGAAGGCGTGGTCATTGCGATACGCAACAGGGGGCTCAATTCGTCATTCATCGTGCGCAAAATGTCATCCGGTGAAGGCGTGGAGCGCACGTTCCAGACCTACTCGCCGCTGATTGCCAGCATTGACCTCAAGCGCCGGGGCGACGTGCGTCGTGCGAAGCTCTATTATCTGCGCGATCGTTCCGGCAAGTCCGCGCGAATTCGCGAGAAGCTGGAAACTGAAAAGGCGGTAGAAACCGAATAAGAAGAACGAGTGATGTTCGACATGAAGGCGGCGCTAAGCCGCCTTTTTTTTGGGCATGACTAGACGACGCGACTGCGGTCAGCCAGCAAGACCTGCTGGATATAACTCTGCAGCAGCAATCCCTCGGTTGGATGGAGCTTGCTGAAGCGCACGCCATGGGAGAATGCAGCGCCAGGCCCATGGTCCTTGCCCAGCCTGCGCACGCTCTGGATATGCGCGGTGGTAGCCAGCTTTACCTCATAGTTGTTTGGCTGCACCACGAATTTGAACGCGAGCCCGAATTTTTGCCCCGCATCACCCAGGGTTTGTTCGGTTTCCAGTTGCGCGCCTGAAACACTGAGATCAGACAGCACAACCGGATGAGGCGCCGAGTCGCTCTGCTTCGGATCCGATGCGATACCCGGCAAGGCGATGCGCACGCGTAGTGCTCCTCTGATCAGCGTCTGCTGTACATGAGACGGGTAGGCCAGATGCAAGTAGGGATAAGGCAGGCGGCAGACCCGTTCCACGCGCGACTCCATGGTATACGCGTGCCGTCCGGAGAAGGCGCGAAGCAGCACCTTGACCCCCTCGGGGACCGGAATCGGAACATTCTGCTCCTGCGGGGTGCGCACCAGCACGCTGTGCCCCGGAACGAAGCCGATCAACGTGGTGTAGTACTGGAGTGGTGTACTACGGACATCGAGTTCCAGTTGCAAGCGATCACCCGCGTGAAGCTGTGTAGCCTCAAAACTGCAGGTGGAACCTTTCGATTGATCAAGTTCCGTCATGGATACACCTTCTGCCCGGCAAGACCGGTGCGAAGATTCAAAGTATAGCCAAACCGGCGGGCCGACAGCAGCCCGATGGCATTGCTACAATAACTGAACGGCACGATCGCCGAGCGATCCAATACGCACGCGAGCCATGAACGTCAGAAGTCGGTGGATCCAATTCGAAGAGCCCGGTGCCACACGATGAACCCGGACGATGCCCTGCTTGATGAATTTGGCGACGTTCTATGGTTGGAAGATGGTCTGTCGCGCAACACACTCGAATGTTACCGGCGCGATCTTCGACTTTTCTCGGCATGGCTATCCGCAGGGCGAGGCAAAACCCTTGTGCAGGCGCGCCACGCCGATCTGCTAGATTATCTGGCATACAAGTTTCAGAGCAAAGCCCGACCGCGCTCGGCTGCGCGTCTGTTGTCCAGCCTCAAGCGCTTTTACCGCTATCTGCTACGAGAGAAACGGATTCAGACCGATCCGACCTTACAGGTTGCCGCGCCGAAACTGCCGCGCAGTTTGCCCAGAACACTGACCGAAGAAGATGTCGATGCGCTGCTCGCCGTGCCTGATATCGATACTGATCTGGGCCTTCGCGACAAGGCCATGCTCGAAACGCTCTATGCAAGTGGATTGCGTGTCTCCGAACTCGTCACGATGACGGTAACGCAACTGAGCCACGACATGGGTGTGGTGCGCGTCATGGGCAAAGGCAGCAAGGAGCGGTTGGTGCCCATAGGCGAAGAAGCGCTTGCGTGGATTCGCCGTTACCTTGACGACGCGCGTCCTGCAATTCTTGACGGCAGGCCAGTCGATGCGCTGTTCGTCACCGCGCGCGGCGCGTCGATGACCAGGCAGGCATTCTGGCACCTTATTCGCCGCTATGCCAAGCGGGCCGATATCGGCAAGAAGATCTCGCCGCATACCCTGCGTCACGCCTTTGCCACGCACTTGCTCAACCATGGTGCCGATCTGCGTGTCGTTCAGATGCTGCTTGGACATGCCGATATTTCCACCACGCAGATCTACACGCATATCGCGCGCGAGCGGCTGAAGCAACTGCATGCCCGCCATCATCCCCGGGGATAGGCAAAGGAAACTCATTCAATGACGTCACTCGCGTTCATCGTTGCGGCTTACCTGATCGGTTCCATTTCCTTCGCGGTCATTGTGAGCTGGTGTTTTCGCCTCCCGGATCCCCACACCTATGGCTCCGGCAATCCCGGCGCGACCAATGTTCTGCGCACGGGGAGGAAGTCAGCTGCGGTGCTGACCCTGACCGGTGATGCCGCCAAGGGTGCGTTTGCGCTCTGGCTCGCGACGCGCCTGGCCCCACAATTCGGTATTGGCGAGTTGACATTGGCGGGGGTAGCCCTGGCCGCATTCCTGGGGCACCTTTTCCCCGTGTATTTTCGGTTCAAGGGCGGCAAAGGCGTATCAACCGCAGCAGGAATCCTGCTTGCACTGGATATGCGGGTCGCAGGCGTCGCACTGCTGGCGTGGCTGCTCACGATGCTCGTATCGCGCTATTCGTCGCTGGCCTCCATGGTCGGTGCGCTGGCCGCAACGTTTGCAGCTTTCTACTTTCTGGGGTTCGGTCCTTATTCCTGGATGGTCCTGACGATGACGTCACTCTTGCTTTGGCGCCACCGCGCCAATATCGATCGACTGATGCAAGGCACGGAAAGCCGCGTCAGGCTATCGCGGGGCGCATGAGTTCCTCCAGGTCCCATCGTGGCCGGACGGAAAATTCGTGAGAGCTGCGCATGCCGGCGCGCAGCCGCTGCGCGCCGGCATAAGCGATCATCGCACCGTTGTCCGTGCATAGATCCAGCGGCGGATAGAACACCTCGAATCCCGCTGCTTCGGAGGCCTGCGCCATCGTCTCGCGGAGCCGCAGATTGGCGCCCACGCCGCCGGCCACAACCAGCTGCTCCAGGCCATGTTGCGCCACGGCCGCGCAGGCCTTGGCGACGAGCACTTCGACAATCGCCTCCTGGAAGCCCGCGGCAATATCGGCTGTGTTCTGTGCAGTAGGCTCGAGCCGCGTCGCCAGGGTGAGCACTGCGGTCTTCAATCCGGAGAAGCTGAAATTCAGGTCACCGCTAGCGATCATTGGTCGCGGCAATTTGAATCGCCGCGCGTTGCCGGACTCGGCCAGCCTGGCAAGAGCGGGCCCACCAGGGTAGGGCAGCCCTAATAGTTTGGCGGTCTTGTCGAAGGCCTCCCCCGCCGCATCGTCCACGGTCTCCCCAAGGAGCACGTAATCGCCGACCGCACCCACCTGCATAAGCTGTGTGTGCCCTCCAGATACCAGCAGTGCCACGAACGGAAAACGCGGGGCAGGATCTGCCAGCAAGGGCGAGAGCAAATGCCCCTCCAGATGATGCAGCCCGATGACGGGAATCTTGAGCGCGAAGCCCAGGCTCGCTGCAACGCTTGCTCCTACCAGGAGGGCTCCCGCCAGCCCGGGGCCTTGGGTGTACGCTATGCCGTTCAGGTCATCCAGCGCTTTGCCGGTTTCAGCCAGCAACTGGCGGGTAAGAGGCAACAGCCGGCGCACATGATCGCGCGAGGCCAGCTCCGGCACCACGCCCCCATAGTCGGCGTGCAGGGAAACTTGCGAGTACAGCGTATGGCCGAGCAGACCCGCAGCCGTATCAAACAACGCGACGCCGGTTTCGTCACAAGAAGTTTCAATGCCCAGAACTAGCATAACTTGTTGAGTTATTGGATTTGTTGCGCCAAAACGGCGAAATCGGACACCCGGGCAAGCATTGATCTTCCCGCTTGACGCCGGCCTTAGGGTTTTGCAATTCAATGGATTATTGCTAGAATTCGACCCTTCGTTTTTTGCCGACCCCTCAGGACAGTATTTTTTATGCCGACAATTCGTGTCAAGGAAAATGAACCTTTCGAAGTGGCGATGCGCCGTTTCAAGCGCACCGTGGAAAAAACCGGGCTTCTGACTGAATTGCGTGCGCGCGAGTTCTACGAAAAGCCGACATCGGAGCGGAAACGCAAATTGGCCGCCGCGGTGAAGCGGCATCACAAGCGCCTTCGCAGCCAGTTGCTGCCGCCCAAACTGTACTGAGTTTCAAGCAGGGCAAGATCCTAACGGTGAATGGGATGCCATTCACCGTTTTGCTTTTGTGAGCTCCAGCCCTTCTACTTTGCATATGACACTCAAGGAACGCATTTCCGAGGATATGAAGACCGCGATGCGCGCGAAGGATGCGCCGCGGCTGTCTGCCATTCGGCTGTTGCTTGCCTCACTCAAGCAGCGTGAAGTCGATGAGCGTATCGAGCTCAGCGATGCGGACGTGCTGGCGATCATCGAGAAAATGATCAAGCAGCGACGCGATTCCATCGATCAGTTCACCAAGGGTGCCCGTCAGGATCTGGCGGACAAGGAACAGTTCGAAATTTCCGTGCTGCAAGCCTACATGCCCGCGGCGATGTCGGCGGCAGACATCGATGCCGCAGTCGCCGAGGCGATTGCGAGCGCAGGCGCCCGGAGCATGGCAGACATGGGCGCTGTAATGGCCATCCTAAAACCCCGTGTGGCGGGTCGCGCGGATATCGGCAAGGTGTCCGCCATGGTCAAGGGCAAGCTGTCGGGCTGACGGCAACGCGCCATCGGCGGGACGGACTCGGACGTGGTGTCCCGCCGCGTTCGTTGCAAAAGGCAAGTAGGTTGTCCGAAAGGTCGGGGAATGTGCCCTATAATTCGTCCCGAAGCCCGCCTGCAACCGCTTTCGGCCTGAACAGCAGGAACTCACGGCGAGACCTTTCCGATCCATGATTCCGCAATCTTTTATTCAGGACCTACTGAATCGCGTGGACATCGTGGACGTCGTCGAGTCTTATGTCCCGCTCAAACGCGCCGGCACCAATTTCGCCGCCCGCTGTCCGTTTCACAGCGAAAAATCGCCCTCGTTTACGGTCAGCCAGACCAAGCAGTTCTATCATTGCTTTGGCTGCGGTGCGCACGGTACCGCCATCAGCTTCCTCATGGAGCATCAAGGCATGGGTTTTGTCGATGCCGTCAAGGATCTCGCCAGCCGCGTGGGAATGGTCGTGCCCGAGCCAGTCGCAGATCCCGCGCGAAGGGAAAAAGCGGCGGCGGCGGAGGACCTGACGGAAGTCATGCACCAGGCCGCGCAGTTTTACAAATTGCAGCTCAAGTCATCGGACAAGGCGGTGGCTTATCTCAAGAACCGTGGGTTAACGGGGGAGACAGCGGCGCGCTATGGACTGGGCTATGCGCCCGGCGGCTGGCAAAACCTGGAAGCAGTGTTTGCCGATTACCAGGCGCAAGCTTTAAGCGAGGCCGGCCTCGTGATCACCAGCGAGGAAGGCCGGCGCTACGACCGGTTTCGCGATCGCATCATGTTTCCGATCCACAATCAGCGCGGCGCCATCGTCGGGTTCGGCGGGCGGGTGATCGATCAGGGCGAACCGAAGTACCTGAATTCCCCGGAAACGCCGCTGTTCGAGAAAGGACGCGAGCTTTACGGCCTGTTTCAGGCGAGAAGCGGGATTCGCGAAGCCGAGCGCGTCATCGTCGTCGAAGGCTATATGGATGTGGTCATGCTGCGCCAGTTCGACATCGGCTACGCGGTGGCCACACTCGGTACGGCGACGACCCCGTGGCAGGTGCAGAAACTGCTGCGCCAGACGGATAACGTCATTTACTGCTTCGATGGTGACGCTGCCGGACGCCGGGCCGCCTGGCGCGCACTGGAAAACAGCCTGGCTCATCTGCAGGACGGCAAACAGGTGCGCTTCCTGTTCCTGCCCGCCGAGCACGATCCGGACAGTTTCGTGCGCGCTCATGGCAGGCAAGCCTTTGAGAAGCTGCTCGATGTGGCGCCACCGCTGTCGGAAATCCTCGTGCAGGAACTGACGTCGCGTGTTGACATGCACACGGCGGAAGGCCGGGCAAAGTTCTTGCAAGAAGCCAAGCCGCTGGTCAGGCAGGTGGCTGCGCCCATGCTCTCATTGATGTTGCGCAAACACATTGCCGAGCTTGCCGGGCTGTCCCAGGCCGAACTCGATCGTAACTTTGAAATCAAAGCATTAACACCCCGCGCACAGGTGATCGCGCGACGCGAGGCGGTCAAACCGTCGATGCCGCGCAAGTTGGCGGAAATGCTGGCTCTGAAGCCTTCACTGGCGATACTGGCGCCAGCGCCAAGTCAGTACGAAGACGTCGCTCGTCAGCCATTTCCCGTCGAGATGGAGTTTTTGTTCCGACTGGTTGATTTGTGTCTGCATCAACCCGATTTGCGCAGTATCGCGGAGCATTTTCGTGGCGACGCGTTTGAAGAGCTGGCGCGCGAGATCGAAGCGGGCAGTTTCAGATGGGAACATCTGGACCCTGCGGAACTCGAAGTCGAGTTTTGCGGGGCGTGGCAAGGACTTAATGAGCAGGCACGCATAGCACGCGCGAGCTTGTATTCGGCGAAAAATCTTCCTCCTTCACAGATGACGGCCGAGGAGAAGGAAATGATCCGAAGCCTGCATCGACGTGAAGCGTCGGAATGAGTCCGGTATAATGCGCGGTTCTTTTTTGTCGGCTGTACTTAAGCACTTGTTTTCGAGGGAATAAGGCACATGGCTAGGGAAAGACGCAAAGACCAGAACAAAGAGCAGGTCCAGGTTCAGCAGCCGATCGACGCTGAAGCCCGCCGCATGCGCCTGAAGAACCTGATCGTGCTGGGCAAGGAGCGCGGTTATCTGACGTATGCCGAGATCAACGATCATCTGCCAGATGACATGCTCGACGCCGAGCAGATCGAAAACATCATCAGCATGATCAACGACATGGGCATTCAGGTCTATGACGAGGCGCCTGACGCCGAAACGCTGCTGATGAACGAATCCACCCCGGCCGTCGTCCCTGACGAGGACGTAGTCGAGGAAGCCGAGCAGGCGTTGTCGACGGTCGACTCCGAGTTCGGCCGCACCACCGACCCGGTGCGCATGTACATGCGCGAGATGGGTTCGGTCGAATTGCTCACGCGTGAGGGCGAAATCGAAATCGCCAAGCGCATCGAAGACGGCCTGAAGCATATGATCCAGGCGATTTCCGCCTGCCCGACGACGATCGCGGAAATTCTGCACCTTGCCGAAAAAATCGAACGCGAGGAAATGCGCATCGACGAAGTCGTCGATGGGTTGATCGATCCGAACGCGCCGGAGGAAGCGCTCGCCGAGGAAATTTCCGAAGAACAACTGGAGGAAGATCTCGGCACCGACGACGGGGATGAGGATGATGGCGCCGCGGTCCAGAACGCCGCGTTGCTGCAACTCAAGGCGGACGCACTCGAGCGCTTCGCCAAGTTGCGCGTGCTGTACAACAAGATGACCAAGGCGCTGGCAAAGAACGGATCGCGCAGCCGCCCTTACCAGAAAACGCAGGAAGAAATTTCCGCTGAACTGATGTTCATCCGCTTTTCCGCCAAGCAAGTGGAGGCTTTGTGTGACGGACTGCGCGGACTGGTCGAAGAAGTGCGTTCGTATGAACGCGCCATCATGGAATTGTGCGTCGAGAAAGCCGGCATGCCGCGGGCTTACTTCATCAAGACTTTCCCTGGCAACGAAGAAGACCTGAATTGGGTGGGCCGTGAAGTGGGCGGACGCAAGCCTTACAGCGAAGTCTTGTCGCGCTTCACCCCGGCGATCATGGAACAGCAGCAGTCCCTGATCGATCTGCAGAAACGCGTCGGGATTCCGGTCAAGGACCTGAAGGAAATCAATCGCCAGATGTCCACTGGTGAGGCCAAGGCCCGCCGCGCCAAGCGCGAAATGACGGAAGCCAACCTGCGTCTGGTGATTTCGATCGCCAAGAAATACACCAACCGCGGCCTGCAGTTCCTTGACCTCATCCAGGAAGGCAATATCGGCCTGATGAAAGCGGTCGACAAGTTCGAGTATCGCCGTGGTTATAAATTCTCCACGTATGCGACCTGGTGGATTCGCCAGGCCATCACCCGTTCAATCGCCGACCAGGCGCGCACCATCCGCATCCCGGTGCACATGATAGAGACCATCAACAAGATGAACCGTATCTCGCGCCAGATCCTGCAGGAGACCGGGGCGGAACCGGATCCCGCGACGCTCGCGGTCAAGATGGAAATGCCCGAGGAGAAAATCCGCAAGATCCTGAAGATCTCCAAGGAACCGATCTCGATGGAAACGCCGATCGGCGACGACGACGATTCCCATCTTGGCGATTTCATCGAGGACCAGGCGACGATGGCGCCTTCGGACGCGGCGATTTATACGAGCTTGCGCGATGCAACCAAGGAAGTGCTCGATACGCTGACGCCGCGCGAGGCCAAGGTGCTGCGCATGCGCTTTGGCATCGAAATGAACACCGACCATACGCTCGAAGAAGTCGGCAAGCAGTTCGATGTCACGCGCGAACGTATACGTCAGATCGAAGCCAAGGCCTTGCGTAAACTGCGTCATCCGTCGCGTTCCGAACGGCTGCGCAGCTTCCTCGACAACAACTGACCATTTTCCCGCAAGGGAACATAAAATGGCCGGGCGCTTCCCCCGGCCATTTTTTGTGCGGTGCAATCCTCAACGGGCCTGTAGCTCAGCTGGTTAGAGCAGAGGACTCATAATCCTTTGGTCGTCGGTTCAAGTCCGACCGGGCCCACCAAATTCTTCCGGTCTCCCTCCCGCCGGACGCGTGTTCGAAACAACACGTTGTAGGACTGTTTGACAATTTCTGGCCGCGCGAGCAGATTTGCATTTGACTCCGAACTGCGAAGTCACAAAAACTAAAGGTACCGGCGCGGCCGTACGGAAGTGACGTTCCGTATCGGCAGTAAGAAAAGAACAGAAGTTGCAAGTCAGCGTGGATCCTAAGGGGGGACCATGCGTGCAGGAGCAAGCGGCTTCCGAATAAATCGCATAAGCGGGGACTCGCTGTGCACGACTATCTTTTTGCCGGACCATTTGCGGCTCGGATACTTCGCTCGGACCGGTGCCAGTAATACACGCAGGGCAATAGCGCTTCTATCTCGTCTAGCCCATCTCGCACGCGCTGGCGGTGCGGCGTTGCAGCAACCCGCACTATGCCTTCGCTGAACAACATCTGGCGGGCGGTCGACGGGTTCCGGCTTCGCGGTCGGCAATCGTTAAGGAAATGGACTAGGCGAGGAAGATCCCGCCCCCCCTTCAAGCGAACCGTATTATTCGAGGCGCTCGAGCAGCGCCTGCTCTTGTCGGCGGACTTCCATCCCGCAGCGCCTGCCGGTTCGCTGGTCCACGTCTCCACGCAGAGCGCGCAACTCGAAGCCGAGGACGTCTCGTACACGCTCTCGCTCGACGCTGGCCAGAAGGTTTCCATTGGTTTCGCTACCCAGGATGCTGACCTGCAGGCGCGCATCCGCCTGATAGACAGCGACGGCATCACGCTTATGGGCGAAGCCTCGGCGACTGCGCCCGGAGAGATGGTGCTGCTCGACTCGCTCGACGTCACGGCCGGGGGCGACTACACAGTGGTGTTCCACGCCCTCGAAGGCGCCGGCGACTTCCGCGCCGACATTTTCCTCAACGCTACGCTCGAACGCGAGCCGCTCGCGGGCGCGCACAACAACGACCCTGCTTCTGCGCAAAGCCTCGCTCCTTCGGAGCTTACTCTCCCCGGCGGCGCGCTGCGCTATGCGGCGGTCGGCACTGTACAGGCGGGAGAAGCGGACTTCTACAGCGTCGAGCTTGCGCAAGGGGAGATTGCCAGCTTCGCGCTCACTGCGCACGAAGCGGGAACCGGCAGCGCGCTGCGCCTCGAGCTGCACTCGAGCGAGCTGATCGCCATCGGCGACGGCGAGGCGAGCAACTTCGATCAGCTGATTAGCGGCTACGCGGCGCCCGCGGCCGGCACCTACTACCTTAAAGTCACCGGCGCCGGGGGCGAGAAATACACGCTGCTCGCGCTGCGCGACGCGCGTCTGGACGCCGAGCCGAACCAGACTCCCACGCAAGCCGCTTTCATCAACCCGCTGGATGAAGCCCTCGGCAGCCTGGGCCACGGCAAGACCGGCGCCATCAACGTTGCAGTAATCGGCACCGGGCAGTCAGGTTTCGATGACGGCTTCCAGCGCACCGTCAACCAGCTCAATGACGATACGTATCAGAACTTCACCGCGACTTTGCTCACGCCTTTCCAGGCTGACACGCTGCAGGAGCTGCAGCAGTACGAGGCCGTCGTCGTCGGCGGCGCTCGCATCAACACCACCGAGTTCGCAAGCTATGCCACTGCGCTTCGTTCCTATGTGCAAGCTGGGGGCGGCCTGGTCACCACCGGCTGGGCAATCTACTCTGCCCAGGGTCTTTCCGGCCAGGCGCGTATCGATTTCGACGCGGCGGTCCCGGTCAATGTCAGCGGAAGTTTCGACAACTACCTCTTGAACACCGTATTTACTCCGGCCGGTATGCACCCGGTTCTGGACGGCGTGACGAGCTTCAATACCGGAACCTATACGCAGTTTCCGACCGGCGCCCCTTTAGTCGACCCGGGCGCAACGCTCCTTGGCACGACCAACGGACAAGTGGCGGCGGCCGCAGCGGAATTCGGCACAGGACGCACGGTCTACCTTGGACCAATCTATTCTGGCTACCACTCAAGCTGGAACACCGTTGCGCTGCGCAGCGGAGCCGCCGACCGCCTGATGGAGCAGGCCGTCGCCTGGGTGGCGGGCGAGCGCGGCGACGGGGCTGACAACTATCGGCTCGCGGTAAACGAGGGCGACAACCTCGTCATTGCCACGACCACGCCCGGCGACGGAGCGGCGGAACCCGACAACGACCTCGATCCGTTGCTGGAGCTTTTCGACGCCAGCGGCGCCGCCGTCGCCAGCGGTGAGACGCTCAGCTACACCGTGCCGATCGGCGCCGGCGGCAACTATGGGCTGCGCATCACGCCGGTCTCGGGAAGCGGCGATTACACGCTAGACGTGCAGGGTGCGACCGGAAGCGCGGCGAGCCCGCTGATGGTGGTCAGTGCCTCCGTGGAAGACGCCGCGACCCTGCCCGAATTTCCCGAGAGCATCACGCTCAGCTTCTCGGAGCCTCTGGACTTCTCCTCGCTGGATGCGGGCGACCTCACCGTCAACGGCGTAGCGGCCACCGCCTTCAGCGTGCTGAGCGCGCGCCAAGTTAGCTTCGACATCGCTGGCCTGCAGACCGGCGACGGGAGCTACGACGTCGTCCTTGCCGCGGATGCGCTCACCGACCTCGCGGACGAAGCCAACGCCGCCTTCGAGCTCAGCTTCGGACTGGACACCGCCGGGCCTACGGTGATCGATAGTTTTCCCGTGGAAGGCGAGGTGCTGGGGCCGGGCGAATACGCCTTCAGCTTCGTGTTCGACGAGCCGCTTAATTCCAACGATCTGTGGGTTGACGACGTCGCGCTGTTCGAAACGTTCTCGGAGTCATTCATCGGCGCCGAGTCTTTCAGCTATGACGACAGCACTCGGACGGTCACGGTGTGGTTCCCCGAGCTCGCCGAGGGCGCGTACCAGCTTACGCTTTGCGCCGGGACATTTGCCTTCGAGGAACGGTACGGCAATCCTCTCAACAACGGCGTGGACGAAGTCCTGCAATTCAGCGTCGACGCGGAGTACAGCAGCGATTACCCGACACCGGTCGAGCCGGAACTGCCGCTCGGCTCACAGATATTCGAATCCTCAAGCAGCGGCGCGTTCTACCAGAGCTCCGATTCCGACGACTACAACATCGACCTCGATGCAGGGCAAACGCTGAGCGTTGCCTTGCGCCCGGGCGCCGGCAGCTTCCACGGTCGAATCGAGCTCCTC
>CBDDRM010000189.1:0-5855 GCA_965233135.1 uncultured bacterium
CTCCGGAACGTATACCGTGAAAGGGGAAGCCGTCACGCACCGCGTTGAAGTTGCCTCGTTCCAGAACTGGGTCGGCACGGAGCAGATCCGGTTCGCAACCGTCGAGGGCGATACGCTGACGATGAAGACCCCGCCCATTCCAGGGCCGCCCGATGGGCGCAAAAAGGTCATGACGCTGATTCTCAAACGCCTTGAGTGAGTGATTGTTAATCACCAGCCAGGGATGTGCATAGCTTTGGCATAAGTATAGCTTTGGCATAAGTAAGGTGGTTCAGGTTCATCGACAAACCAGAAGTTGGTCACTAGGAACTGAATCAGCTTGAGATGACAAGATGATCCGAAGCATTTCCCGTCGGACGTTTCTGGGCAGGCTGTCCGCTCTGACAGCAGGCTGCGCATCGATATTGAAGTCGCGGAGTGCCCAGTCCCGCCAGCCTGGCGCTCCGTGGCGTATCGGAATGGTGATAATCAGTTCGGCAGGCGACACGGCAGACGCGCAATCGTTTCTTGAAGGTCTGCGCGAACTCGGATATACCGAAGGTCTAGATGTAGTGATTGACTGGCGATATGCCAATGGTGATTACGCTCCCGTATCGGATATTGTCGCCGATCTGATAAAGCGCAACGTCGATGTAATCGTAGTGGAGACAACGCTTGCAACGGCGATGGCCAAGAGAGCGACGGCCGTAATCCCTATCATCATGGCAGCAGTAGCTGATCCAGTTGGATCCGGACTTGTCGCAAGTCTCGCGCGCCCCAGTGAAAACGTCACTGGCCTGTCGCTGATGGCAGTAGAGATCGGCGCCAAACGGCTGCAACTATTCAAAGAAGCAATTCCGGGCCTGCGTCGCATCGCGGTTCTCTGGAATCCAGCTACACCCTGGCATCCGAGGGCACTATCGGACCTAAAAGCCGCCGCACCTGGACTGTCAGTTCAACTAAGCTTCGTAGGAGCCCCTACAGCAGATAGATTCATCCCGGCATTCTCTGAATTCAAAAGGAAAAATGCTCAAGGATTGTTCATATTGGACGACGGCATTTTCTTCGCTCATCGTACAACGCTCGTCAATCTTTCCGCGCAAGCGCGTTTACCAGCAAGCTATTCTGACCGACAATTCGTGGCGGCAGGCGGACTGATGGCGTATGGGGCGAATGTCCGCGACATGTACCGGCGCGCCTCCCGATATGCCGACAAAATTCTCAAAGGTGCAAAAGCGGGAGATCTCCCAATCGAGCAGCCAACCAAATTCGATCTCGTCTTCAATCTGAGAACCGCAAGGAATCTTGGCTTGACCATTCCCGAGTCAGTCTTGCGGCGAGCAAGCGAGGTAATCCGTTAGACCCCCCTGAGATTGATGCTGCTAAATCACCAGGCCGGCCTTTTGCGCCTGCCTGGTCAACTCTTGCAACACGGCCCCGACCATTTTCGAGAACCGGCTGTCGATGAATCCCGTGCCCGCCGACAGCCAGTCGTGCGGAATATCCTTCGCGGTCGAGGAAATCGGCGTATCGCGTAGGCTGATCCTCAGGGTGTGTTGCTCGTGCGGACCCGGACCGCGGTCGACGTCGAACTCCACGTTGAGCACGCGGGTATCCATGGCATGCCGTAGCGCGTAGATGTAGACGTGCTCGACCGCATCGTTCATGACCGTTTCGTAAAGTTTTTCTTCGGTGGACATATGCCGGCTTGCGATCAGTATTCAGGCCCGGCAACCGCATCCCTTGCCCAGGATCAGTTGCCCGTTGTTGTTGGTTATTGTGCGAAAAGAAGCATAGTCGATAAAGGGCCGGGGTAACAGGCGACAACGCGCGCCAGCCGATGCTTTTTTGCTAACGCCTAACGCAACTGGAGTACGAAGGCGATTGCCGTCATCCCGGGCCAGTCCCGCCCCACATCCAGATCTCGCCCAACGCATACCGCGTGATGAGATCCTGGGACTCATACGCAGTCCTGCTGTGCAAGGTGCGATCCATGTGCGCTGCGGCCTGATCTCCAGGCCCTTGTCGTAACGCTGCCGCTCTTCCATGCCGTACTGTGCAGTGATCGAAGATCGCTCAAAGCGCTGACCGGACCAGCGTGGAGCGCTAAATTTCATTTCTTATTGCCGGAATGCGCCGCGAGCACTCGCGCGACGAACTGGCCTGCCACGCCGAGGTAGTTCGTCGGATCGAACAAGTGGTCGAGATCGGCCGGCGAAAGCTGTGCGCCGATGCCCGCATCGTCGGCCATCACCTCGCGCAGCTCCTTGCGCTGCGCTATCGCGCGGCGGCAGGCGGCTTCGACGAGATGATGCGCGGCTTCGCGACCCAGCTTCGGCGCGAGCGCGGCAGAAACCGCTTCGGCAAGGATGAGCCCGTGCGTAGCATCGAGATTATGCCGCATGCGTGGTGCGTCGATTTCCAGGCCTTCCATCGTCATAACCAGATGATCCAGCGCGCCCGCGGTCAGCAGGCAGATTTCAGGCAGCGTTTCCCACTCCGCGTGCCAGTTGCCAACGCCGCGCTCATGTTCCTGCGGCATCGCAGCGAGCATCACGGACACCAGCGCCGGCACCCTGGTCGCCGCCGCGAGCACCACCGCGGCACCTACGGGATTGCGCTTGTGCGGCATGGTGGAGGAGCCGCCTTTGCCGGGCGCGGCCGGCTCGTACGCCTCGCCGATCTCGGTCTGCATCAGCAGGGAAACATCTTTGGCAATCTTGCCCAGGCTGCCGGTGAGCAGACCCAGTGTCGTGGCGATCTCCGCCGTGCGGTCGCGCTGCGCGTGCCACGGCATGTCTGGTTCACCAAGCCGCAGTTCCGCGGCGAGCGCTGCGGCGACGTCCGATCCCCTTTGGCCCAGCGAGGCCAGGGTGCCGGCTGCCCCGCCGAACTGAATGACCAGAGCTCTGCCACGCACTTCCTGCAAGCGCGTGCGATGGCGCTGCAGCGCATCCAGCGCGCTTGCAGCTTTCAAACCGAATGTGATGGGCACGGCCTGTTGCAACCAGGTGCGGCCAGCCATGGGCGTTGCACTATGTTCGCCGGCGAGTTGAGCCAAGGCATCCGCCAGTCGTTCGACTTGCGCTTCAATCAGGTCGAGCGCGCGGCGTAACTGCAGCACCAGGCCGGTATCGAGCGCGTCCTGGCTGGTGGCGCCCCAGTGCACGAACCCCGCTGCCCGCCCGTCCTTCTTCGCCACCCGCGCAGTCAATGCGGCCACCATGGGAATCGCCGGATTGCCGGCGAGCTGCGTCGCGTGTGCCAGCGCTTCGATGTCGAACATTCTGGCCTGACACGCACTTTCGATGGCGGGTGCTGCATCCTTGGGTATGACGCCCATACGCGCCAGCCCGCGCGCCAGCGCAGCCTCGAAGTCGAGCATGCCCTGCAGACGGCCGGTATCAGAGAATATTTCGCGCACGCCATCGCCGCGCAACAACGGATCGAGCAACCCGGTCATGGTCAGTACTCGAAGAACACGGTTTCGTGTTTGCCCTGTAGCACGACGTTCCATTCCAGGCCCGTATCGGCCTTCGCTGCGATCAGCGTGTGCCGGCGATCGGCGGCGACGAGTTTCAGGATGGGATCGTCCGCGTTGTCCGGGTCGCCCGGAAAGTACATGCGCGTGACCAGTTGAATCAACAACCCGCGCATGAACAGGGCTACCGCGATGTGTGGCGCCTGCGGCATTCCGTGCGGGCCGGGCACGCTGCCGGGCTTGATCGTCGTGAAACGGAAGGCCCCATGTTCGTCGGTGGGCACGCGTCCGAAGCCGGTAAAACCCGGCGTAAGCGGTTTGTTCTGCGCATCGTCGGGATGCGCATACTTGCCTTGCGCGTTGGCCTGCCAGATTTCCAGAACCGCGTCGTTGACGGGCTTCTCATCGCCATCGAGTACGCGGCCATGAATGACGATGCGCTCGGCCGCGGAGGCTGCAGGCGCGAGGTCGGATACGTACAGCGCCTGCATGCCGAGGCGGTAGAAAGGCCCCACGGTCTGCGAAGGGGTTGCTGACACGTGGTTCATCTGGCCTTGTCCACGGGGGTGGCGTCGCGTCCGCGAAGCACGATATCGAAGCAGTACCCCAATGCTTGATCCGGCAAGGTGGTGTCGAGATCGAAATCCGCGACAAGCCGATGGCGCGCCTTTTCGTTCGGCGTGCCGTTATAGATCGGGTCGAGCTCCAGCAAAGGATCACCCGGAAAGTACATCTGCGTGACCAACCGCGTGACGAACGCCCGCCCGAACAGCGACAAATGAATGTGCGCGGGACGCCACGCGTTCGGATGGTTGCGCCAGGGGTAAGCGCCGGGCTTGATGGTCACGAACCGGTAACGTCCGTCCTTGTCCGTCAGAACGCGGCCCGCGCCACTGAAATTGGGATCGAGCGGCGCATCGTGATTGTCGTTCGGATGCCGGTAGCGTCCGGCTGCGTTGCACTGCCAGATTTCGATCAGTGTGTTCGGCACCGGATGCGCGTTTTCGTCGAGCACATGGCCGGCAACGATGATGCGCTCGCCGATTGGGACCCCTTCATGCTGGCGCGTGAGGTCTGCATCCTGCGGATGGACCTCGCCATAACCGAACAGGGGCCCCGTGACTTCAGTCAAGGTGTGCGGCAAATGGATCAGCGGCCGCGACGGTGCACGCTTGCGCGTGGAAGCGTATGCGGGGTGCAGATACGCCGGCTGCGTGCCCTTATGCGGTCGCCGATAGCCGATGACATCCGACATCCTGTTCGCTCCTCCCATAGCTCCGGCGCGTACCTGCAACCCGGGTGCCCATGCGCCGCGACACGAAAAGCGATTGTCGCAGAACAAGCTGCCGCCGTTTGCCGCTTTTTCCAGTCGATGGGTACGCCCGCGCGATTCGCCCTGCATAAATGCGCCGTGCGAGAATAGACGCCCAATCTTGCACGCTAGAATCCCTGGCCCCTAGTTTCCCTCTCCCCTCGCCCCCAGTCCCTCGCTCCTTCCCTCGCCCCCCGCCTCATGCAGCGCAAACCCCTCGATTCCATCGCTTTCGCAACCATGGTGCTGTGCTGCTTCATCTGGGGATTCACGCACGTAACCACCAAGCTCGCGGCGGCGGATATCACGCCGGTCATGCAAAGCGGCCTGCGCTCGATTCTCGCCACTGCGTTGCTGCTGATGTGGGCGCGGCTGCGCAACATCCCTCTGTTCGACCGCGATGGGACACTCAAGGCCGGGATCATCGCCGGCGCGCTGTTCGCGGGAGAGTTTCTGTTCATCTACGCGGGCCTCGCGCACACCGGCGCCTCGCGCATGGTGGTGTTCGTGTACACGGCGCCTTGCCTGACGGCACTCGGATTGCACTGGTTCGTGCCGGGCGAAAGGCTGCACGCCGCGCAGTGGGCCGGGATCCTGCTCGCTTTTGCCGGCATCGTCACGGCGTTCGGCGATGGTTTCGCCTCCTCGCCTGCGTCACTGCTCGGCGATGCATTCGGCGTCATCGGCGGAATACTCTGGGCGGCAACGACGATATGGATACGCGCCAGCGGCCTGACGCACATCAGTGCGGCGAAGGTGCTGTTCTACCAGCTCGTGGTTGCATCCCTGACCTTGCCGATCGCCTCGTGGCTCATCGGCGAACGCGGCGTCATCGATATCACGCCCGTTGCCGTGGCCAGCCTGATCTATCAGGGCGCCATCGTCGCCTTCGCCACGTATCTCGCATGGTTCTGGATGCTCACGCGCTATCTCGCCGGAAGGCTGGCGGTGTTCGGCTTTCTGACCCCATTGTTCGGGGTGACGATGGGCGCGGCCGTGCTGTCGGAACCGCTTCGGCCGGCTTTCCTCGCCGCACTGGCCATGGTCGGCACGGGGATCTTCCTGGTCAATCGGTCGTAGCGC
>CBDDRM010000190.1:0-5952 GCA_965233135.1 uncultured bacterium
GATCATCGGCATCGTCCTGCCGTTCGCCGCCATCCTGTTCGCCAAGATGTCGCGCTTCAGCAATGCGTGAATGGTGTAAATGGTGATCGGTGAACAGTGAATGGTGAACGGTAAACGGTAAACGGTGGTGAGCGGTAAACAGTAAACGGTGATCGGTAAACGGAATGGTTTGGTAGTCTTAGTATCTCTTTTCTTTTACTGTTCACTGTTCACCGATTACTGTTCACTGTTCACCGATTACTGTTCACTGTTCACCATCCACACCGATCACAATGCGTGAATGGTGTAAATGGTGATCGGTGAACAGTGAATGGTGAACGGTAAACGGTAAACGGTAAACGGTGGTGAGCGGTAAACAGTAAACGGTGATCGGTAAACGGTAAACGGAATGGTTTGGTAGTCTTAGAATCTCTTTTCTTTCACCGCTCACTGTTCACTGTTCACCGATTACTGTTCACTGTTCACCATCCACACCGATCACCGCCTTTCGGGCGGCACATAACCATGCCGTAATGTGTTCTCGCTGACCACGCGCGTCCACAGGAACTGTTTCAGATAGTCCGGGCCGCCCGCCTGGATGCCGGTGCCGGAATGGCCGATGCCGCCGAACGGTTGCGCGCCCACCTGGGCGCCGGTGATGCGCCGGTTGATATAAAGATCGCCAACCCGAAACCGACGGCGGGCGAGTTCGATATGTTCGGGCAAGCGGGTGAATACGCCACCGGTCAGGCCGTAATCGGTATCGAGTGCGAGGTCGATGGCCTGCTCGAACGAGCCGGCGCGCATGACGGCCAGCACCGGACCGAAAATTTCTTCGCGCGCCAGACGGTGATGCGGCGCGATGTCCGTGAAAATCGCGGGTGCCACGTAAAATCCGTGATCGGGAACACGCCCGCGGTACATGAGCCGCCCTTCGCCGCGGCCGAGTTCGATATATTTTTCGATCTTGGCGCGCGCTGCATCGCTTATCACGGGACCGAACTCGTACTGCGGTTCAATCGGCGGTCCATAGCGCTGGGCATCCAGCGCTTCGGCGAGCCGCGCCGCAAAGCGGTCGTGCAGCTCATCACCCACCACGATCACGCGCGACGCGGCCGAGCATTTCTGGCCCTGGTAACCAAATGCGGAATGCAACGTCTGCAGGACGGCCTCGTCGAGGTCGGCATCGGCATCGACGATGATCGCGTTCTTGCCGCCCATTTCGCACACCACGCGCTTCAATTGGCGCTGGCCGGGACCAAGGCCCGCTGCGCGACCCAGAATCGACAAGCCGGCCTCGCGCGAACCGGTAAAAGCGATCAGCGCGACATCAGGATCGTCGACCAGGCGCTGGCCAACGTCCTCCCCGCGCCCCGGCAACAACTGACACACATCCGCCGGAAAGCCGGCCTCGCGCAGCACGCTCATCAATTGAATTGCAACGAGGCGCGATGCTCCGGAGGGCTTCATGATCGCGGGGTTGCCGCTGACCAGCGCCGCGGCCGTCATGCCGGTCAGAATGGCGAGCGGGAAATTCCACGGCGCAATCACCACCGCGACGCCTCGCGGCTCATAGCCGAAATGATTGAGCTCGCCGGGCAGCGACGTGGTGGGCTGCCAGCCATCGAGCCGGGACATTTCCTGAGCGTAATAGCGCAGGTAATCGATGGCTTCAGCGACATCGGCATCGGCCTCGCGCCAGTTCTTTGCGACTTCGAGCACCTGCCAGGCGGCGAGTTCTTCGCGCCGGCGCAGCATGATGCCCGCGGCGCGCAGGCACATCGCCACACGTTCTCTGACCGGTGTATCGCGCCAACCTGCAAACGCAGCTTTTGCATTGGCGAGCGCCCGCGCCGCGTGCGCCGGCGTAGCCATTTCGATGCGCCCCAGCAGATCCTCCGGGGAGGCCGGATTGCATGCAGCTTCGTATGTGCCCGCCCCGCCCGCCCCGCCGATTGCAATTCGATAATCGCGCCCGGCCTGCGCCTGGACCGCATCCAGCGCGCGCTTGAACTGGGCGCGCACCTCGGCGCGGCTGAAATCGAGCAGAGCCGTATTGGCAAAGAAGCGATCGGCGGGCGCAGGCGCGGGCGGCGATGCTGCGGGACGCGGCGCCGCGAGCAGCACACCCGGGTCGATCGCGTCGGCATAGGTCTGACGCACGATCGAAGTATTCGCGGTGTTTTCCATCAGCCGGCGAATCAGGTAGGCGATGCCGCAGAGCAAGTCGCCGACCGGCACATACACCCGAACGCCCACTCCCGATCGCGCCAGGGCCTGCACCAGCGGGTCAGCCATGCCAAACAGGGTTTGCACCTCCCACGACGAAGCAGCGAGGCCACGCAACTTTGCCGCGGCCATTGCATGGGCAATACTGCGAATGTTGTGACTTCCGATAGCCGGATAAAGGATATCGGCATGGTCGAACAACAGGTTTGTCAGACGCTCGAAATGTGCGTCGGTCTGCGCTTTTTGCTCGAACACCGGTTGCGTCCAGCGACGCTGCCGCGCCACCGCGACTTCGGTGTCCCAGTAAGCCCCCTTGACCAAGCGAATGCCAATGCGGCGCTTGCAGGCACGTGCAAACGCAATGAGCTCTTCCACATCCCTGCGCGTTTCAGGCAAGTAAGCCTGCAGCGCAATGCCCGGCAGCCAGCCTTCCTGCGGAAAAGCCGCGACCAGGTGCTTGAACACATCGAGAATAAGCGGTTTGAGTTCCGCCTGCTCCATATCGATGGTGAGACTTGCGCCGGTCGCCAGAACGCGCGGCATCAGCCTCTCCAGACGTTGCATGATGCGTTCGCGCGCCCCCTGTACGTCGATCGGGTCGGCGCGAGCCGTCAGCGCGCTCAACTTGATGGAGAAATGCGGCGGTTGCGCCCCGCCGAGCAGTTGCCAGTCAAGCAACTTCAGGTTGCGCTGCAGGTAGTGCTCGGCCTCCGCTTCGGTCAGGACGGCTTCGCCCACGGCATCGAAACTGGCGCCCGCCGGGAAATGCCGGAGGCGCTCGAGCACGCGGCTGATCTCGCGCGGTGTTTCCTCGACCAGAAAATAACGCGCTATGCGCCCCACGGCCAGGCGCACAGCGGGCGCGAGCAACGCCGGGTGGGCGGTTCTCAGCAACCGCCCCCAGAAGCCGCCGAGAGCATGACCGGAAAAGTAGGCGTGAAAATGCGTGGAGACATCGGATGCACTGTCGAGTTGCGGCAGGGTGTCGACAAAGCGAAACAGCGCATCGCGCAATTGTTCATCTTTCAGGGCGCGTGCCATGACCCTGCCCTTGATGCCGTGACCGTCGAACAACGTGGGCGGCGCCTTCGCAGCCAGGCGATAAAGCCTCGAACCGATATCGAACACCAGTGCTTCGGTCTCCATTTCCCGATTCGATCCGGTCACAGGCGTCTCCACAGCGGTCTGTCGTCCCTCATTTGATGCTGCACCTGGCCCGGCAGTTCACTTCGGCAGTCTCATTAGCGTGATCCCCGCGGGCGCAAGCAACCTGGTCGCCTGCCCAATCACCGCATCCTCCGCGCGGCCAAAGCTTTACAATCGGCGCCTCGATAAGCGCGCGATCAGGGAGCCATTGGTGAAGACTCGAATTACGGAACTATTGGGCATCAAGCATCCGATCATCCAGGGAGGCATGCATTTCGTCGGCTTTGCCAAACTGGCGGCTGCGGTGTCGAATGCCGGCGGACTGGGCATCATTACCGGCCTCACGCAGAAAACGCCGGAGGCTCTGGCCAAGGAGATTGCCCGCTGCAAGGAAATGACGGATAAGGCGTTCGGAGTCAATCTGACATTTTTGCCGGGTTTCGAGAGTCCGCCGTATCCGGAATACATCGATGCAATCATCCAGGGCGGCATCAAGGTGGTCGAGACTGCCGGGCGCAGTCCGGAGCAATACATGCCCGCGCTCAAGGCGGGCGGCATCAAGGTGATTCACAAGTGCACATCCGTGCGCCATTCCCTCAAGGCGCAGAAAATCGGCTGCGATGCTGTCAGCGTGGACGGTTTCGAATGCGGCGGACATCCCGGCGAAGACGACATCCCGAATTTCATCCTGCTGCCGCGCGCGGCCGATGAACTGAAGATTCCATTCGTGGCGTCCGGAGGCATGGCAGACGGCCGCTCGCTGGTCGCTGCCCTCGCGCTCGGCGCCGAGGGCATGAACATGGGTACGCGGTTTATCGCCACCCAGGAAGCGCCGGTGCACGAGAACGTCAAAAAGGCGCTGGTGCAGGCCTCCGAACTCGATACGCGCCTGATCATGCGCCCGCTTCGCAATACCGAACGCGTACTCAAGAATCCGGCCGTGGAAAAGATTCTGGAGATCGAAAAAAAACAGGGCGAAAGCCTGGGCATCAACGACATCCGTGAACTGGTTGGCGGCGTCTATCCGCGCATCATGCTCGAAGGCGATATGAATGCAGGAGCCTGGAGCTGCGGCATGGTGGCCGGATTGATCGACGACGTGCCGAGCGTCAAGGAACTGATCGACCGCATCATGCGCGAAGCCGAATCTCTTATCCGCAATCGGCTCGAAGGCATGCTGGCGTGATGCGGCGATTGGGAAATCGGTAATGGGCGATTAATGACGCCACTCACACCCGGTTCCCCAATCACTTAATCGCGTTTTTTGCGCGCCGCGGCCAATTGCGTCTGCAGCGCCTCGATGCGCTGGTGATTGTCTTCCGAGCCGATATAGCTGCGAAACAGCCATTCCTGCACGCGCATGGCGCCGTCGAGGTCGTGATTGAGGACCTGGTTCGACAAACGCTTGGTTTCCGCCAGGCAACTGCGGTCATACCCCGCCATCTCCCGCGCTATGGCGCTGACCGAGGATAACAGTTCTCCTTCAGCAAAGACCTTGCTTACGTAGCCCATGCGCTCGGCCTCGTATGCATCGTAGAGTCGCCCGGTCAACGCGACTTCCTTGGCGCGTCCCAAGCCGATGATGCGCCACAGCGGGTCCATGATCGGCGTCAATGACAGCGCGATCTCGCGCTGGCCGAACTTCGCGCGCGTGGACGCATAGCGGATGTCGCACATCATGGTGAGGTCGAATCCGCCGGCGATCGCCGGCCCACCCACGGCCGCAATGACCGGCTGTTCGCAAAACAGGATGGCGCGATAGGCGCGATGGAACAGCGCCGTGTAGGCCTCGTTGGATACCTTTTCCAGCTTGCGGATCTCGTTCAGGTCGAAACCTGCCGAGAAAGTGCGTTCACCCCCGGTGAACACCACCACGTTTACATCCTGTCGCGCCGCAAGGTCGGTGAACAGGTGGGTGATCTCGTCGAGCACAGCGGGCGCCAGCGCATTGCCCTTGTCCGGCCGATGCAAAGTGACGGTGGCGACTTTCTGCTCGACGGAAAGCAGCAAATATTGGTAAGCCATGAAGATCCGATCCCGATGAGTGATTATGCAGGCAGGCTTATGTTCGCATAAGTACCGTGACGTCGTGACGGTCGTGGCGACGTGACAACGTGTCGGCGTGACGACGTAAAGGCCGTGACGATCGTGACGGTCGTGACGGCGTGGTGCGTGATGAAAGTGATGAGTCCGATATTAATAAACCGCGGCCGATCAGCGGATACGGCGGCGGAAACGTAGCGAAATGCAGGTCGGCAAAGACCAACCGAATGAAACCGTCGGATCGATGCTGGCGAGCACGCCTACACGTCGCCGTGCCATCTCGGCTTCTCCCACGTCGTCACGACCGTTATGGGCGCTAGCCCGGTACCCCTTCAGGGGCACGACCGTCACGCCGTCACGACCGTCACGCCGTCACGTCGTCACGTCCTTATCACCGTAATAAACTCCGTTCCGCTCTCCGGGAGCCACACTTCTCCGGGTCGGCCGAGGATCTGGCGAACGTTGGCCGCTTCGCGCGCTAATCCGTAGCGCTCGAAATGCTCCTTCGACGGATCAAATCGGTAGATCGCATTGCCGCGCCACTCGCTGACCCAG
>CBDDRM010000191.1:0-54507 GCA_965233135.1 uncultured bacterium
TGGCCCATGACGGCGGCCCACGGTCCAAAGCCGGAGTGAGGGCACACCGAGCCTAGGCGAGGTGCCGAGTGGTGGGGCAAGAGCGTTTTGCTTACTTTTGCGCTTTTCAAAAGTGAGCCGCTGTAAGAGCGGAACCAATAGTCGCCATTACAAAAATAACGGATATGCCCCCAGCCCCCAGCCCCCAGCAGCCCAACACATTGGCGTATCCTTACCTCTCCACCCCAAGGCCCGATCAAAAAATGCTGGTGATATCCAACAACGTGCACCTCCCCGACGCCGAGATCGAACTGACAGCCATCCGCGCCCAGGGCGCTGGCGGTCAAAACGTCAACAAGGTCTCCAGCGCCGTGCACCTGCGTTTCGACATCCCGGCCTCGTCCCTGCCTGACTTCTACAAGGAACGCCTGCTGGCCCTGCGCGACACCCGCATCACCAGCGAAGGCGTACTGATCCTCAAGGCCCAGCAATACCGCACCCAGGAACAAAACCGCGCCGACGCCCTCGAGCGCCTGGTGGAACTGATCCTCAGCGCCACCAAGGTCGAAAAGAAACGCCGCCCCACCAAACCCACCCTGGGCTCAAAGAAGCGCCGCCTCGAATCCAAGACCAAACGCGGCAGCATCAAGGCCGGCCGCGGCAAGGTTGATTTCTAAGCCGCGTCCCGCTCCTCGCGGTACTTCGGCGCCTGCCGATACAAATACAGGCTCAACAGCAACCCGCCAAACGCCGCGATCGCCGCAAACAGGAAGATCGAGGCAAACCCGAACCCCGCCGCAATCGCCCCGGCCAACGGCCCGGTGATCCCCAACGACAAATCGATAAACAGCGAATACGCCCCCACCGCCGCACCCCGGCTCGAGGCGGGCACCAGGTTGACCGCCTCCACACCCAAGGCCGGAAACACCAGGGAAAAGCCAAACCCGCTCAACGCCGCACCCGCCAACGCCAAATGAGGATCCGGCGCCAGCCACAGCAGCAGCAGCCCCAGCGTCTCCACCGACAAACAGGCAATCGCTACGCGAAACCCGCCAATGCGGTTGATCAAATTGCCGAACAACAACCGCGCCCCGATAAAGCTGGCACCGAACAGGCTCAGGCACAGCACCGCGTTATCCCAATGCTGGGTCGCGTAATACAAGGTGATGAAGGTGGCGATGGTGCCAAACCCGATCGAGCCCAGCGCCAGCCCGCAGCCGTGAGGCAACACGCGCCCCAGCACATGCATGAACGGCAGGCGCTCGCCCACCACGATCGGCGCGGCGACTTTCGGCCAGGCCAGCAGCAGGCCCAGCACCGCCAGCAGGATGATGCTGACGCCCATGCTCCACAGCCCGAAATGACTGACCAGCAACACCCCCAGCGGTGCGCCGATGGCCAGGGCGCCGTAGCTGGCGATGCCGTTCCAGGAGATGACCTTGGCGGTATTCGCCGCGCCCACCCGGCCAATGCCCCAGCCGATGGAACCCGAGCCCACCAGGCTTTCAGCGCTGCCCAGCACCAGGCGGCCAATCAGCAGGCTGGTGAGGCTCAGCGCCGGCAGGTGTGACAGCCACGCCGAGAGCAACATGAACACGCCGCTCAACCCGCAACCGGCCAGGCCGTACATGACGGCGCGCTTGCTGCCGCGGTTATCGATGATGCGTCCGGCATAGGGCCGGCTCAGCAGAGTGGCCAGGTATTGCACGCTGATCACAAGGCCCGCGATCACGGCGCCAAAGCCCAGGTCGCTGTGCACATAGCCAGGCAACACGGCCAGGGGAATGCCGATATTCAGGTAGCCGATGAAGGTGAACAAAACGATGGAAACGACTTGCAGCGTGACCGCCATGGGGCGCTGGGTATCTGGCATGGGGAGAGGTCCACTGTCGCAGCAGGAAAAGATAGGCTGCTTATGATACCGATGCTGGGCGCGTGCGGGGGCAGCAAAGCAAACTTTTAGCGATCGGCGGGGTTGAGCAGTTGCGTGGTTACCAACGCGGCGAGGGCGTTTTCCTGGGTGCCGAAGCGCTTGAGCAGGAGGGCCTGTTTTTCCGGGGTGAGGCGGTTCCATACGTCGACCATGTGCAAGGCAGTGTCGAGCAGGGCGGTATCGGGGGTGGTGTCGGTCATGGCGGGGCTCACGGTGTTCAGGCGGTGTGGAAAGCGCGCAATGTCACGCTTTCCACACGGTCTGGGTACGGCTCTCAGTCTTCGCTCTTGCGGTCGACCGGTTTTGCCTCTTTGGGCTCGGGCTTGGTGGCACCGGCCTGTTGCGGGGTTGGCTGCTCAGTTTCGTGCAGGCTTGGGAAGGGGAGATTAGGGATTTCGTGCATCGTCGTCGCTCCTCGCAAGATCTGTTTTATCAATCGCAGGTGATTCCGCGCGTTCAAAAAGCCTGTGCAGGATACAGCACTGTAAATGACAGAAAGATTTTATCTCAGAAAATGAACGCGTCTTCATCCCGCCGCGCAAGTGACGTGGCGCCACAGGCGGATCGGTTGTCATCGTACAACATCACCCGTAACGGATTGACATCGTGTTGCGGACTGAATATAACGCTAACAGTTGTATGACGACATATGACGTTACAGTTTTATAGCGCCCGTAATACGGATGCGCTCGGTCGCAGAACGTACGCCTCAAATCTAAAAATAATTAAGGTGAAGCGATGAAAATCAAAGGCATCCGTTGGTGGATGGTCGGGCTGATGACGGTCGGCCTGATTATTAACTACCTGGCCCGCAACACGCTCTCAGTCGCAGCCCCCACGCTGATGACCGACCTGAGCATCTCCACTGAGCAGTATTCCCACATCGTTGTTGCCTGGCAGGTGTGCTACGCCTTGATGCAGCCGATCGCCGGTTATGTGATCGATGCGATCGGTACCAAGATGGGCTTTGCCATCTTCGCCATCTCCTGGTCGGTAGTCTGTGCCCTGGCGGCATTCGCCACCGGTTGGCAGAGCCTGGCAGTGGCCCGTGGCGCACTGGGGCTGACGGAGTCGGCGGGCTTCCCCGGCGGCGTCAAGGCGATTACCGAGTGGTTCCCGGCCAAGGAGCGCTCCGTCGCCATCGGCTGGTTCAACTTTGGTTCGTCGTTTGGTGCGTTGCTGGCGCCGCCACTGGTGGTCTGGGCGATTTTGCACAGCGGCTGGCAGTTGGCATTCCTGATCGTTGGCGGCATCGGCCTGGTGTGGAGCGGGCTGTGGCTGCTGCTGTACAAGCACCCGCGTGACCAGCGCCTGCTGGCCCAGGCCGAGCGTGAGTACATCGAGGCCGGCCAGGAAACCCACCTCAAGGACGGCGTGCAGAAGAAAGCCAGCTGGAAGCGCATCCTCAAGAGCCGCAACTTTTTCGCCATCGCCTCGGCGCGCATGCTCTCGGAGCCGGCCTGGCAGACGTTCAATGCCTGGATTCCGTTGTACCTGATGACCGAGCGGCACATGAACATCAAGGAAATGGCGCTGTTCGCCTGGCTGCCGTTCCTGGCCGCCGACATTGGCTGTGTGCTGGGTGGCTACCTGAGCCCGTTGCTCCACCGCTACTTCAAGGTCTCGCTGTTCACCTCGCGCAAGCTGGTGATGCTGTTCGGTTGCCTGTGCATGATCGGCCCGGCGTGCATCGGCCTGGTGGACAGTGCCTACACCGCGATTGCCCTGCTGTGTGTCGGCGGTTTCGCCCACCAGACCTTGTCGGGTGCACTGTTTTCCATCGCCTCGGACTCATTCGGCAAGAATGACGTGGCCACCGCCACCGGTGGCGGGCAGATGTGCGGGTTTATCGGGGCTGCGGCATTTACTGCGGTGTTCGGCGTGCTGGTGACCAAGGTCGGCTACAGCCCGCTGTTTGTGGTGCTGGCGATTTTCGACATCATTGCGGCCATCGTGATCCTGATGGTGGCCCGGGAGATCGTCAAAGATCCGGAGCCAGCCACCCAAACCGGTCACGGCGGCACATTGCTGCCGGTTTAACCCTGGCGTTCCATCGCCGCCTTGTAGAGCGAGTTCTTCGGCTGGGCAAACACCCGCGCCAGCATCGGCTCGAAGAAGCTCAGCGGCAGGGTGTCGTAGGCCGGGTCGAACGCCGCCGCGTCGTACTGCGCGCAGAACTCGATGGTTTGCCGGTACTGCGGGTGGTCGCCAAATTGCTCGCGCAGGTGGCGGTCCATCCCCAGGTGGTGGAAGAAGTAGTAGCCCTGGAAGATCCCGTGCTTCTCCACCATCCACAGATTCTCGGCGCTTACGAACGGCTTGAGAATCGCGGCGGCGATGTCCGGGTGGTTGTAGGAACCGAGGGTGTCGCCGATGTCGTGGAGCAGGGCGCACACCACGTACTCTTCATCCCGGCCATCGTGCCAGGCGCGGCTGGCGGTTTGCAGCGAGTGGGTCAGGCGGTCCACCGGGAAGCCGCCGAAGTCGCCCTCCAGCAGCCGTAGATGCGCCAGGATCCGGCTTGGCAATTGCCGTGCGTAAGCACTGAAATCCTTGGCGATGATCGCCCAGTCTTCCTGGGTACCATCCTGCATATGGGTGAAACGGGCCTGCTGGTTCATCAAAGCCTCTCTTATTGTTCTTCAAGCGTGGGGCTAGAACGGCACCTTGCCCAGAATCATGTCGCGGTACATCACGAAATCCCCCAACAGGCTGTACAGCGGATGCTGGAAGGTCGCCGGGCGATTCTTTTCAAAGAAGAAATGGCCGATCCAGGCAAAGCTGTAGCCGGCCACCGGCAGCGCCAGCAGCAGTAGCCACGCACCTTTGCCGATCGCCAACGCGAGAATGAAGATAACGAGGCTGGTGCCGATAAAGTGCAGGCGACGGCACGTACTGTTGCCGTGTTCGCTCAGGTAATACGGGTAGAAATCGGCGAAGCTGTTGAATTGCCTGGCATTTTCCACAGTGGTCGGCCCTCTGGTTATTGTTCTGCCCGACAGATGTTCGGCGGGGAGCTTATTTGAGTCTAGAGTCATCAGTGGTAACAGCCAGTGACAATAGATGCCACTTTAGTATCCTTCGGATTCCTGGCTGTCGTTTCAGCCTTCCTTGTTAAGAAAACGCCATGAGCGAACGAACGACTTCTGCAAGCTGGGCGATGGGGATAGTCAAGGCGCTGGAAATGGACGGCCTGGATTGCCGTGCCTTGTTCAAGCAGCTTGGCCTGGATTACGCCGCGCTGAATGACCCGGATGCACGCTTCCCCCAGGACTCCATGACCCGGCTCTGGCAGCGCGCGGTCGAGCTGTCGGGCAACCCGGCGATTGGCTTGAACATGGGCAAGGTGGTGCGCCCGGCGTCGTTTCATGTGGCCGGCTACGCCTTGATGTCCAGCAATACCCTGGCCGAAGGTTTTATGCGGCTGGTGCGTTACCAGCGAATCATTGCTGAAAGTGCCGACCTGAGTTTCCGCCTGTTGCCCGAAGGTTATGCGCTGATTCTGACGGTGCACGGCGACCACCTGCCGCCTACCCGGCAAAGTGCCGAAGCGTCCCTGGCCAGTGCCCTGGCGTTATGCGGCTGGCTGACCGGGCGCACGTTGCAACCGCGCAAGGTGCTGGTGCAGGGCGATCAGCCAGCGGACCTGGCACCCTATAAACAAGCCTTCCATGCACCGCTGGTGTTCAACGCGCCCTATGACGCGCTGATCTTCGAACGGGCCGATATGGAGGCGCCGTTGCCCACGGCGAACGAGGCGATGGCGTTGTTGCACGATCGTTTTGCCGGGGAGTACCTGGCGCGGTTTTCCGAGAGCCGGGTGACCCACAAGGCGCGGCAGGTGCTATGCCGATTGCTGCCCCAGGGCGAGCCCAAGCGTGAAGTGGTTGCGCAGACGTTGCACCTGTCCCAGCGCACCTTGCAGCGCCGCTTGCAGGAGGAGGGCACGAGTTTCCAGACCTTGCTCGACGACACCCGCCGCGAACTGGCCGAGCAATACCTGGCGCAGCCGAGCATGACCCTGCTGGAAATTGCCTACCTGTTGGGGTTTGCCGACCCGAGCAACTTCTTTCGTGCGTTCCGCCGCTGGTTCGATGCCACGCCCGGCGAGTACCGGGCGCGGTTGCATGAGCTGCCTGTCAGTGACGCCAAAACGCCGGAATGCACAGCACAAACACCGTAATGATCTCCAGCCGGCCCAGCAGCATGCCGAATGACAGGATCCACTTGGCCGCGTCCGGCAGGGTGGAGAAGTTACCGGCCGGGCCGATGGTTTCACCCAGGCCCGGGCCCACGCCGGACACGGTACTGGCGGCGCCGGTCAACGCGGTCATCCAGTCCAGGCCCAGCAACGACAGGGCCAGGGCGATGGCGCAGATGGTGATGGCGAAGAAAAACGAGAAGGTCAGGATCGACCGCACGATTTCTTCATCGAGGCGATGGCCGTTGTACTTCTGCTTGATCACCGCTCGCGGGTGAATCAACTGGTTCAAGTTGGCCTTGAGCAGGATGTAGGCGACCTGGAAACGGAAGATCTTGATCCCGCCAGCCGTGGAGCCGGAGCAACCGCCCACAAAGCCCAGATAGAAGAACAGCATCAGCGAGAAATTGCCCCAGATGCTGTAGTCCCCGAGTGCGAAACCGGTGGTGGTCACCACAGAGGTGACGTTCACCGCCACGTGGCGCAGCGCGTCCAGCCAAGGCAGGTCGGTGGTCCACCAATACCAGGTGCCGAGCACCAGCCAGGTCACCACCAGCAACCCGAGCAAGCCTTGCACCTGCTGATCCTTGATCAGCGCCCGGCGGTTGCCACGCATCGTGGCCACATACAGGGTGAACGGCAGGCTGCCCATGATCATCACCACCACGGCCACCCAGTGCACCGCCGGCTGTTTCCAGTGGGCCAGGGATTCGTCGGAAGTGGAAAACCCGCCGGTGGAAATCGCCGACATCGCATGGTTGATCGCATCGAACAGCCCCATCCCGGCCCACCAGAACGCCAGGCTGCCGAGGATGGTGATGCCCACGTACGCCGCCACGATCAGGCGCGCCACCATGTGTGAGCGGGGCATGACCTTTTCCGAGCGGTCGGAGGATTCGGTCTGGAACAGGCGCATGCCACCGATGCGCAGCAGCGGCAGGATCGCCACCGCCATGCCGATAAAGCCGATACCGCCGAGCCAGTGCAGCAGCGAGCGCCAGATGAGGATGCCCGGGGACATGGTGTCCAGGCCGCTGAGCACCGTGGAACCGGTGGCGGTGATACCGGACATGCTTTCGAAGAACGAGTCGGTGTAGCTGATGTGCTGGGTCAACAGGAACGGCAGTGCGGCGAAGATGCACACCACCAGCCAGCTGGAGACGGTCAGCAGGTACATGTCCCGCGGGCGCAGGTGCACGTGTTCCGGGCGGCCGGGGATGACCAGCGCCAGGCCTGCGATAAAGGTAATCAGGCTGGCCCAGAGGAACGACGGCAGGTCGCTGGTGCGTTCAAAAAACACCAGGGTCGCCATGGGGATGACCATGGCGATCGCCAGGGTGATCAGGAAGATGCCGATAATGAAACCGATTATCCGTAAGGTCGGCAACGCCATGGGGTCCGCTCGGGGTGACAGGAAAGGCGCCATTCTACCTGCGGTGCAGGGCAAGTAAACCGGGGGGGCGTTGGAGACGTGGCAGATCAAGTGTGGGAGCGGGCTTGCTCGCGAAAGCGGTGTATCAGTCAACGGATGCATTGGCTGACCCACCGCTTTCGCGAGCAAGCCCGCTCCCACAGGAGATTTGTGCTGGTTGATGGAGCTTGGAGGGCAGGCACAAAAAAGGCGACCCGAAGGTCGCCTCATTCAACGCGGCACTGATCAGAACTCGTGATCAGCGTTATCCGGGTTCAAGTCACTGATGCCCAGCTTGCCAGCAGCCTGTTCGATCGAACCGGTCTGCTTCACCAATGCGGCGATGGCGTCACGTACGATCTGGTTGCCTTTGTCGTTACCGGCAGCAATCAACTGGTCGTAGTGTTCGCCGTTGTTGGCGTGGTCCACCATCACCTGGATCTTCGCTTCGGTGGAGGCCAGGTCAGCCTTCAACGCTTCATCGGCCGCCGGGTCGGCCTTGGCCACCAGGGAGGACAGGCTGGCGCCGGTCATCTTGGTACCGTCGGTGCGGGTGTACTCACCCAGGTAAACGTTACGAATACCCTTGGCGTCGTAGAAGTGCGAGTTGTGGGTGTTGTCGCTGAAGCAGTCCTGTTCGTCTTCCGGCGAGTTGGCTTCCAGGGAAACCTTCATGCGCTCACCGGCCAGCTCGCCCAGGGACAGGCTACCCATGCCGAACAGCATCTTGCGCAGGCCATCGGTCGCAGGTTCTGCTTCCAGCGTGGCGCGGTAGTTGTCTTCGACGTTGGGCTTCCAGTTGCCGACCATTTCTTCCAGGTCGCTGACCAGCAGCTGAGTCACGGCGCGCAGGTAGGTGCGGCGGCGCTCGTTGTGGCCGCCAGTGGCGCCATCACCGGTCATGTAGTCCGACGCTGGGCGGTTGCCGGCGCCCGGGCCGGTGCCGTTCAGGTCCTGGCCCCAGAGCAGGAATTCAATTGCGTGGTAGCCGGTGGCTACGTTGGCTTCGGAACCGCCCAGCTCATTCAGGCTGGCGAGTTTTTCCGGGGTGATGTCTTTTACATCGACCTTGTCTTCGCCGACCTGGATCTCGTTGTTGGCGATGATGTTGGCGGTGGCGCCAGGGTTGCCCAGGGCGTGTTCGTAGGTCTTGTCGACGTAGTCGATCAGGCCTTCGTCCAGGGGCCAGGCGTTCACCTGGCCTTCCCAGTCGTCAATGATGGTGTTGCCGAAGCGGAACACTTCACTCTGCAGGTACGGCACGCGCGAGGCGATCCAGGCGGTACGGGCCGCTTTCAGGGTGTCGTCGTTCGGGTTGGCAAGGAAAGTGTCGATCGCGGTTTGCAGGGTTTTCGCGGTGGACTCGGCATCGCTGTACACCGCGAACACCATGTCAGCGTAATGCGCGACCACAGCCTTGGCGGCGGCCTCGTCTACCTGGCCTGCCGGGGCAGCCGCCGGGGCGGTGGTGCTGGCGGCGGCCGGGGCTTGAGGCGCGGCGGCCTTGTCTTTGCCTTCACCGCAACCGGCGAGCGAAATGGCAATGGCGAGAAGGCTGGCGGTGGCCAGGGGCATACGAATCATGGCGAACATCCTGCTTCGGTTGTTGATGGGGCACGCGGGGGGCGCGCAAAACTGCGACATAATGCGAAAGATTTGCATTTTGTGTAAAGCGTTATAAGCAGGAAATATTTAGTATCGATTTGCCGGCCATCGGCGCGCGTGGCCCCGATGGCCGGCATCGCTTCAGAGGATGGCGGCGTTATTGCGCTGGGCCTGTTTCAAGTAGGCCACCAACTCCCGTGCCGGCAAGGGTTTGCTGTAGTGGTAGCCCTGACCCTCGTGGCAACCCTCGGAGATGATGTAGGCCTCCTGTTCGGCGGTCTCCACACCCTCGGCGATCACCTGCATGCCAAGGCTTTTGCCGAGCTGGATGATCGCCCGCACGATGGTCGCATCGTCGTCGTCATCCAGCAGGTCCTGGACGAAGCTCTTGTCGATCTTGATCTTGTCCAGCGGCAGGCTTTTCAGATAGCTCAGGGACGAATAGCCGGTGCCGAAGTCATCAATCGCAATCAGTGCCCCGGAGCGGCGCAGGCTCAGCAGGTGCTGGGCGGCGGTGCTGATGTCTTCCATCAGGCCGGTCTCGGTGACCTCCAGCTCCAGGCTGCGGGGCGGCAGGCGGTAGATTTGCAGCAGGTTGTTGACCACCCGTGGCAGCTCGGCGTGGTGCAGCTGTACGGTCGACAGGTTGACCGCCATCCGCAGCTCGGTGAAGCCCAGGTCATGCCATTCCCGCAGTTGCCGGCAGGCCTGGTCCAGTACCCATTCGCCGATGGCAATGATGGTGCCGTTCTGTTCGGCCAGGGGGATAAACAGGTCGGGCGGCACCAGGCCGTGCTCCGGGTGCTGCCAGCGGATCAACGCTTCGACACCCACCACACGGTGGTCGAGATAGCTGATCTGCGGCTGGTACACCAGGTGAAACTGCTCGCGGCTCAAGGCGTCGCGCAGATCCTTTTCCAGCTCGCGGCGGCGGCGCATTTCGCTGTCGACGCTGGCGATATAGAACTGGTAGCGGTTGCGCGAGCGGCTCTTGGCCAGGGTCATGGTCTGTTCGGCTTTTTGCAGCAGCTTCTCGGTGCTGTCGCCGTCTTCCGGGAACAGGGTGATGCCGATGGTGGCACGCAGGCGGATCTGTTCGTGATCGAGGGCGAATTCGGCTTCCAGATCGTCGAGGATGCTTTGTGCCAATTCGGCGGCTTCGTAGGGTTGCTCGATATCGGCCTGCACCAGGGCGAACTGGTCGCCACCCAGGCGGGCGAGGGCGCCGAGACGGCCGCTGTGGGCCCGCAGGCGGTCGGCCAGGGCCAGCAGCAATTGGTCGCCGGCCTGGTAGGTGAACTGCTCGTTGACGCTTTTGAAGTCATCCAGCCCCACGCACAACACCGCGACCCGACGTTGCCGGCGGCCGGCGTCGATCAGGATCTTGTCCAGTTGCTCCTGCAACTTCTGGCGGTTCGGCAGGCCGGTCAGGAAGTCGTACTGGGCCATGCGCAGCAGGCTGTTTTCCGCCTCATGGCGCAAGTGCGTATTGCGCTCGATGGATTCGAGCAACTGGTTGGCGGTGTTGATCCAGAGCCCCAGCTCGTTTTTCTCGTGGCCCTTGAGCTGCGGGATCTTGTGCTCGCTGGGGCGGTCGGGGTTGATTGAACTCAGGTGCTCGATGATGCGCGACAGCGGCTTGGTCAGCAGCCAGTGATAGACCAGGTACAACACCAGGCCCATGGCCAGGGCCCGCAGCACCCCGGAGATGAAAATGATCACCGAACTGACGAGAAACCCTTTGCCATAGGTGGCGGTGTCGAGGGTGATGCTCAGGTCACCGTAGTACTCGCTGTAAGGCCCGCGCCCCACCAGCGGCGTGGTGAACGTGCGCTCCTGGCCCAGAATCAGGTCGGTCAGCCAGCGGCTCGGGGATTGTTGCAGGTCGCGGGTTTTTTCCGCGAGCATGGTTTCGTTGGGGTGGCCGATGGAGGCCATGCGCACGGCATCATCCTGGAACAGGCCTTCGATGACCTGCATGCCCATCTCCCGGTCCAGGCTGTAGACGGCCTGGGTGGACGGGTCGCGAAACATGTCGAGGATGCGCTGGGCATCACCGGCCACGGCCTGGCGCGTCTTGTACGCATCAAAGACGATCTGCGCCGCGCTCAGTACCACGCCCACGGCCAATGCCGAAAGCAGTACCACCCGTAGCAACTTCACCGACAAGCTGTTTTTGAGTTCCAGCTTCAAAGGGTTATTCCTTGTTTCATGCGGGTAGCCTCAATATGCCATGAGTATTGGCAATCCCGTGAGGGCAGTCAAAGGGACATTGCGGCCAGGGCAGGTTTTGCAGTTTAGATGAGCGCGTCCGGGGGTAAGACGTTGGGAGGGGGAATGGAAAGGCAGGCCTGGCATGGAGTGAAGTCGGCGGATCGTACGTGCCGACTTCTTATACTGTCTTTTCAGGACGAGCGCGGGTTTTTCAGGCCAGCGAAACAAACCGTCGAGCGTCAGCACCCATCAGGTAAACGAAATTTTCGGCGGTTGTGGCTGGTCTTGCGCCTGAGGATCGATTTGCTCCAAGGCCTGTCGAGCTATGTCCACGGTCTTATCAAGGATGCCCAAGCTTTTGTCCAGGACGTCCAGGCCCTTATCTGTCACGTTATCGAACACGTTAAGTGCTTGAGGGGCCATGCCGATCAAAGATGCTAGATCCATATCAAGTTCTCCTGCAGTCAATCAGAGGGACATTCCTCTTACATGCTGCGTGGCGAAATCCTTTTGATGAGTTCCAGTGGCTTTCTGGCATTTTTCCATTTGTAATCGCCCACAAAAAAGCCCGGCAATCGCCGGGCTCTTTCTACTGCAAGCGGTACTTAAGCGGTGAAGGTCTTGCCTTCGAACTGCTCAGCCACGAACTTCCAGTTGACCAGGTTCCAGAACGCTTCCACATACTTTGGACGCACGTTGCGGTAGTCGATGTAGTAAGCGTGTTCCCAGACGTCGCAGGTCAGCAGCGGGGTGTCGCCGCTGGTCAGCGGGTTGCCGGCGCCGATGGTGCTGGCCAGGGCCAGGGAACCGTCAGCCTTTTTCACCAGCCAGCCCCAACCGGAACCGAAGGTGCCGACGGAAGTCTTGGTGAACTCTTCCTTGAACTTGTCGAACGAACCGAAGGCAGCGTTGATCGCCTCAGCCAGTGCGCCGGTAGGTTGGCCGCCAGCGTTTGGCGCCAGGCAGTTCCAGTAGAAAGTGTGGTTCCAGACCTGAGCGGCGTTGTTGAAGATGCCGCCCGAAGAAGACTTGACGATTTCTTCCAGGGTCTTGCCTTCGAACTCGGTGCCAGGCACCAGGTTGTTCAGGTTCACGACATAGGTGTTGTGGTGCTTGTCGTGGTGGTATTCCAAGGTTTCCTTGGAAATGTGCGGCTGCAGGGCATCGTGTGCGTAGGGCAGCGGCGGCAATTCGAAAGCCATGATGATTCTCCTAATCAGGTCAGTTGCGGTGAGCGCAAGGCCGATCACGGGCGGCCAAACAAGCGCCGGGGAGTTTGTACTCTTTGCGGCGCAGGGGCTGGATCATAGCACCGGGGGTGCGGCAAAACCACGCAACAACTGTGTGGGATAGAGGTTCCAGAGCGTTTTGGAATATCTACGCTGCGCTGATTAATTGATAGGCCACGCTGAACATCATGGCGGCTACCAGCAGGTCCAGAATCCGCCAGGTGGCGGGGCGCGCCAGCCACGGTGCCAGCCATGCGGCGCCCAGGGCCAGGGTCATGAACCACAGGAACGAAGCGCTGGCGGCCCCGGCCACGTAGGCGCCCGGTTCGGTTTGCTGAGCGCCGAGGGAGCCGATCAACAAGACGGTGTCCAGGTACACGTGGGGGTTGAGCAACGTCACTGCCAGGGCGCTGAGCATCACCGCCCTCAACGAGCGTACCTTGAGGTTCTCGCCCTCGCCCAGGCTCTGCTTCGAGCAGGCCCGGCGCAGGGCGAGGGTACCGTACCAGAGCAGGAACGCCGCGCCACCCCAGCGGGCAATCGCCAGCAATACCGGGTTATGCGCCAGCACGGTGGCCAGGCCGAATACGCCGGCGGCCACCAGGATCGCGTCGCACACCACGCACAGTGCCGCCACCGGCAGGTGATGTTCGCGCCGCAGGCTCTGCGCCAGCACAAACGCGTTCTGGGTGCCGATCGCCATGATCAAACCAAAGGCCACCAACAGGCCGTTCATATAGCTTTGCCACATAGGATTCACTCCGCGCCCGCCGCCAATTGCCGCAACACCGTCATGGCGCGCTCGGCATCGGCGCGGCCGACAAACAGGTGATCGTGGTAGTAGCCGGCAATCACGTTGCAACTGATCCCGGCCTGGCCCAGGGCCGTGGCGAACGCGGCGGTCAGGCCGACCGCTTCCAGGGCCGAATGCACGTTGAGGGTGATCCACGCAGCCACATAGTCGAAGGCCAGTCCGGCGCGCTCGGCCTGCTGGCGCTCGACGATCAACGTCAGGCCTTCCTGCTCGCGGAAGCTGCCGATCACCTCGCAACCTTCGGGGATTCGGCTGTCGGCCAGGGTGCAGAACACGTAGTCGCCGTCATTGAGCTGTGGGCTCATGCTGCGCAGCAGGGTTGCCAGGGCGGTTTCGCCAGCCATGTGGAGGTCCTTGAATAAGAAGAAGCGATGCTGGCTATTCTCCCGTCCAAGGTTGTATAAGAAAAACCAATATTGCTGATCGCTCATTAGGAAAACTGATGTTCGACTATAAATTGCTTTCCGCCCTGGCGGCGGTGGTGGAACAGGCCGGCTTCGAGCGGGGCGCGCAGGTACTGGGAATTTCCCAATCGGCGATTTCCCAGCGCATCAAGCTGTTGGAGGCGCGAATCGGCCAGCCGGTGCTGGTACGTGCCACGCCGCCGACGCCCACCGAGATCGGCCGCCGCCTGCTTAACCACGTGCAACAGGTACGATTGCTGGAGCGCGACCTGCAAAGCCAGGTGCCTGCGCTGGATGAAGAGGGCATGCCCGAGCGCCTGCGCATCGCCTTGAATGCCGACAGCCTCGCCACGTGGTGGGCCGAGGCGGTGAGCGACTTCTGCGCCGAGCAGCATTTGCTGTTGGACCTGGTGGTAGAAGACCAGACCGTCGGCCTCAAGCGCATGCGCGCCGGCGAAGTGGCAGCCTGTATTTGCGCCAGCGAACGCCCGGTGGCCGGTGCCCGCAGCCTGTTGCTCGGCGCGATGCGGTATCGGGCGCTGGCCAGCCCGGCGTTTGTCGCCCGGCACTTTCCCGAGGGCGTGCGGGCCGATCAACTGGCTCGCACGCCGGCGCTGGTGTTCGGCCCGGATGATTTCCTGCAGCATCGCTACCTGGCGTCCCTGGGCGTCGACGGTGGTTTCGAACACCATCTGTGCCCCTCGTCCGAAGGTTTTATTCGCCTGACGGAAGCCGGATTGGGCTGGGGCCTGGTGCCCGAACTGCAGGTGCGCGACCAGCTGGAAAAGGGCGTGTTGGTGGAGTTATTGCCAGATAAGCCGATCGATGTGCCGCTGTACTGGCATCATTGGCGCAGTGGTGGACAATTGCTGGGCCTGCTGACGGATCATCTGGCACACACAACGGGGCAATGGTTGGTGCCGTTGGCGTGATGGCCAGCGTCAAGGCAACAGCGATGAAAAACGAAAGAATGCGGAGTAAGTCATGAAAATTCTGGTCACCGGCGCAAGCGGCTTCATTGGCGGGCGCTTTGCGCGTTTCGCCCTGGAGCAGGGCCTGGACGTGCGGGTCAACGGGCGGCGGGCCGAAGGTGTAGAGCACCTGGTACGGCGCGGCGCCGAGTTTATCCAGGGTGATTTGAATGATCCGGACCTGGTGCGCGAGCTGTGCCGCGACGTCGAGGCCGTGGTGCATTGCGCCGGGGCCGTGGGGCTGTGGGGGCGTTATCAGGACTTCCACCAGGGCAATGTGCTGGTTACCGAAAACGTGGTGGAGGCCTGCCTCAAGCAGCGGGTCGGGCGCCTGGTGCACCTGTCTTCGCCGTCGATCTACTTCGACGGCCGTGACCACCTGGGCTTGACCGAAGAACAAGTGCCCAAGCGTTTCAAGCATCCGTATGCAGCCACCAAATACCTGGCGGAGCAAAAGGTGTTTGGCGCCCAGGAGTTTGGCCTCGAAGTGCTGGCCCTGCGCCCGCGCTTTGTCACGGGGGCCGGCGACATGAGCATCTTCCCGCGCCTGTTGAAGATGCAGCGCAAGAACCGCCTGGCGATTGTCGGCGATGGCCTGAACAAGGTCGATTTCACCAGCGTGCACAACCTCAATGAAGCCCTGCTCAGCAGTTTGCTGGCGACGGGCTCGGCGTTGGGCAAGGTCTACAACATCAGCAACGGTGCCCCGGTGCCGGTGTGGGATGTGGTGAACTACGTGATGCGACAGATGGACATGCCTCAGGTCACCCGTTATCGGTCCTACGGCTTGTCTTACAGCGTTGCGGCGCTCAATGAAGCTTTCTGTGCCATGTGGCCAGGGCGCCCGGAACCGTCTTTGTCACGGCTGGGCATGCAGGTGATGAACAAAGATTTCACCCTCGACATCACCCGCGCACGGCATTATCTCGACTACCAGCCCAAGGTCAGCCTGTGGGCGGCCCTCGACGAGTTCTGCAGTTGGTGGAAGGCCCAGGACGTGGGACTTAAATAACCGGCAACACACCGGGAACCGAATTTGCGAACCCGGGTCGATCAGTGCGGCAGGTCGGGGGTTTATACTCCGACGCTTGGCTATCCATATGCCACCTCAAAGGATTTAAGGTTGATTCATGCGTAACGATGCTAACGACGACTTCGACAACGTTCCCAGCCTGCGGGCCGACACCTCGGACGACGATGATTTCGAGCCCACGCCGGCTACCTCCGTGCGCTCCCGGCCTGCGCCGGTTGTCAAGGTCAAGAGCGCCAGTACCGGGCCGCTGTGGGCATTGGTCGGTGCGCTGCTGTTCGCCTTCGCCGGCCTTGCCTGGTGGAGCTTCCAGCAGATTTCCCTGATGGGCCAGCAACTGGTGGCGACCCAGGAAAGCTTCGCGCGCATCAGCGAGGAAGCGGCGGGGCGCCTGCAGGATATTTCCGGCAAGGTGGTGGCCAGCGAAGCCAATGTGAATAATGGCAGCGAGGCCCTGAAACTGCAGATCAAGCAGCTGGAGACCCAGTTGCTGGAGCAGGGCAAGCAGCAGATGGGCGTGGCCGGCCAGGCAACGGACCTGGACAAGCGCCTGGAGCAGATGACCGCCAGCACGACCCAACTGTCCAGTGCCAACGCGCAATTGCAGGGCCAGGTCCAGGCGCTGACGGAGGCGGTGGCTACCCTCAAGTCCCGGGACGCCGAGTTCAAGGACCTCTCCGCCGACGTCGCAGCCCTGAAAAAACAGGGCAACCCCACGGCCGCCATCGCCCGCCTGGAGCAGGACCTTGTGGTCCTCAAGAGCGAACTGGACAACCGCGCCGCGGCTTCGGACGGTCCGTCCACCAAGGAGTTCGACGTGTTCCGCATCCAGACCACGCGTAACGTCACTGCCTTGCAAAGCCAGGTGCAGAACCTGCAGCAGCAGATCAACCAGCCGGCCCGGATCACCCCTCTCGGGCAGCAGTGATGTGAGGTGCTGCAGGCGTCACTACACATGACGCCTGCAGGCCCTGGCACAATCAATGTCACCAATCGGTGACATTTCCCGTCTCCTTCGTTACTTGCCCTCGCGCCGCCCTTGTTTAGACTCCCGTCATCCCGCACATAATAAAAAGGGCTAATCATGACCACGCAACCACTGCCTGCCAGTAGTTGGCTGAACGCACCTGCCCATCACGCCTGGCTTGCCACTGAAGGCCAGCGCCTGCTGTCATTCGCCAAGGCTTCCAGGCTGCCTGAGGGCTTCGGCAACCTTGACGATCAAGGCGTCTTGCCGCCCGATGCCGTCGCCGAAACCATGAACACCGCCCGCATGACCCATAGCTTTGCCATGGCCCATGGTCTGGGCCTGCCAGGTTATGCCGACCAGGTGGAACACGGCGTCGTGGCCCTCAGCGGCCCGCTGCGCGATGCCCGGCACGGCGGTTGGTTCGCCACGCCCGACGCCCGCGACGGCAACACCGGCAAGGCCGCCTACCTGCACGCTTTTGTCGCCCTGGCCGCCTGCTCCGCAGTAGTGGCCGGCGCTCCCGGCGCGCAAACCTTGCTCAACGACGCGATCCACATCATCGACCAGTACTTCTGGAACGAAGAGGAGGGCGCGATGCTCGAGTCCTTCGCCCAGGACTGGAGCGGGGTAGAAGCCTATCGCGGCGCCAACAGCAACATGCACGCCACTGAAGCCTTCCTGGCCCTGGCCGATGTCACCGGTGAAACCCGCTGGCTGGACCGGGCACTGCGCATCGTCGAGCGGATTATTCATACCCATGCGGCAGAAAACCGGGACATGGTGATCGAGCATTTCGACAGCCATTGGCAACCCCTGCGTGGTTACAACGAAGACAACCCGGCCGATGGTTTTCGTCCCTACGGCATCACCCCCGGCCACGGCTTCGAATGGGCGCGACTGGTGTTGCACCTTGAGGCTGCGCGCCTGGATGCCGGGCTCGTCACCCCTGAGTGGCTAGTGACCGACGCCAAGGGCCTGTTCGCCAGCGCCTGTGAATACGCCTGGGCCGTCGACGGCGCTCCCGGCATTGTCTACACCCTCGACTGGAGCCAGCGCCCCGTGGTGCGCGAGCGCCTGCACTGGACCCATTGCGAAGCCAGTGCCGCTGCCCAGGCGCTGCTCAAACGCACGGGGGAGTTGCATTACGAAACCTGGTACCGGCGCTTCTGGGAGTTCTGTGAAACCCGTTTCATTGACCGCACCCACGGCAGCTGGCACCACGAACTGAGCCCGAAAAACCAGCCCAGCGCGAAAATCTGGGGTGGCAAACCGGACCTCTACCACGCCTGGCAGTCTGTCTTGCTGCCGGGGCTACCCTTGTCACCGAGCATGGCCAGTGCCGTGGCCACCGGGCGCTATGTCACCAAGTGGTGACATTTTGGCGTCCCTTTGTTACCTGCACCTGAAAAATCCCTGTTTAAACTCGTTTGCAGCGCAAGCACCGACTTGCATGCATAACAACAAGAAAAAAGGTACTCAGATGAAAGCGATCAGTCGCCTCGCCGTAGCTATTTCCGTTGCCTCGTTGTTTCCCCTCAGTGCTTTTGCCGCCGACTCGAAAGGGACGGTTGAAGTTGTGCATTGGTGGACCTCGGGTGGCGAGAAAGCGGCAGTAGATGTCCTGAAGGCCCAAGTTGAAAAAGACGGTTTCACCTGGAAAGACGGTGCCGTCGCCGGCGGTGGCGGTTCCACTGCCATGACCGTACTGAAAAGCCGCGCCGTTGCTGGCAACCCGCCAGGCATGGCCCAGATCAAAGGCCCCGACATCCAGGAATGGGCGTCCACCGGGCTGCTCGACACCGACGTCCTGAAGGAACCCGCCAAAGAAGAGAAGTGGGACAGCCTGCTGGACAAGAAAGTCTCCGATACCGTGAAGTACGAAGGTAACTACGTGGCCGTGCCGGTGAACATTCACCGCGTGAACTGGCTGTGGATCAACCCGGAAGTGTTCAAGAAAGCCGGTATCACCAAGAACCCGACCACTCTCGAAGAATTCTACGCAGCGGGCGACAAGCTCAAGGCCGCGGGCTTCATTCCGCTCGCCCACGGTGGCCAGCCTTGGCAGGACAGCACCGTCTTCGAAGCGGTCGTGCTCTCGGTCATGGGGGCTGACGGTTACAAGAAAGCCCTGGTGGACCTCGACGAAAAAGCCCTGACCGGCCCTGAAATGATCAAGTCCCTGACCGAGCTGAAGAAAGTCGCGACCTACATGGACGCCGACGGCAAAGGCCAGGACTGGAACCTGGAAGCCGCCAAGGTCATCAACGGCAAGGCCGGCATGCAGATCATGGGTGACTGGGCCAAGAGTGAATGGACCGCCGCCAAGAAAGTCGCCGGCAAAGACTACGAGTGCGTAGCCTTCCCGGGCACCGACAAGGCCTTCACCTACAACATCGACTCCCTCGCAGCCTTCAAGCAGAAAGACAAAGGCACTGCTGCCGGTCAGCAGGACATCGCCAAGGTCGTGCTGAGCGAAAACTTCCAGAAAGTCTTCAGCATCAACAAAGGCTCGATCCCGGTTCGTATCGACATGTTGCAAGACATGGGCAAATACGGCTTCGACTCCTGCGCCCAGACTGCTGCCAAGGACTTCCTGGCGGATGCCAAGACTGGCGGCCTGCAACCAAGCATGGCCCACAACATGGCAACCACGCTGGCGGTACAAGGCGCGTTCTTTGATGTCGTGACCAACTACATCAATGACCCGAAAGCTGACCCTGCCGATACCGCGAAGAAACTCGCGGCAGCGATCAAGTCGGCCAAGTAACGGTTAGTACCGAATGGCCTTGTGGGGGGACCCCTAACCCCCACAAGGCATGTTCCTGTAGTCCTTTTTCCCTGTACTGGATTTTCCCATGAGTTCTGTTGCTGTGTTCAGCAAAGCCTCGCCGTTCGATGCACTGCAGCGCTGGCTACCCAAACTGGTGCTGGCGCCGAGCATGTTCATCGTTCTGGTGGGCTTCTATGGCTACATCCTGTGGACGTTCGTGCTGTCGTTCACTAACTCGACTTTCCTGCCGACCTACAAGTTCGTAGGCCTGGCGCAATACGTGCGCTTGTTCGACAACGACCGCTGGTGGGTCGCGAGCAAGAACCTCGCGGTATTCGGTGGCATGTTCATCGGCATCACCCTGGTGATCGGCGTGACCCTGGCGATTTTCCTCGACCAGAAAATCCGTCGCGAAGGTTTTATCCGCACCATTTACCTGTACCCGATGGCGCTCTCGATGATCGTCACCGGTACCGCCTGGAAATGGCTGCTCAACCCAGGCATGGGCCTGGACAAACTGCTGCGTGACTGGGGCTGGGAAGGCTTTCGCCTGGACTGGCTGATCGACCCGGACCGTGTGGTGTATTGCCTGGTGATCGCTGCTGTGTGGCAAGCCTCGGGCTTCATCATGGCGATGTTCCTCGCCGGCCTGCGCGGTGTTGATCAATCGATCATCCGTGCGGCGCAGATCGACGGCGCGAGCATGCCGCGCATCTACTGGAAAGTGGTGCTGCCAAGCCTGCGCCCGGTGTTCTTCAGTGCGGTAATGATCCTGGCGCACATCGCGATCAAGAGCTTCGACCTGGTGGCGGCCATGACGGCGGGTGGTCCGGGTTACTCCTCCGACCTGCCGGCGATGTTCATGTACTCCTTCACCTTCAGCCGCGGCCAGATGGGCATGGGTTCGGCCAGTGCGATTCTGATGCTCGGTGCGATTCTCGCGATCATCGTGCCTTACCTGTACTCCGAGCTGAGGACCAAGCGCAATGACTAGTCTTGCTGGCAAACCTGCCATCAGCCTGAGCCGCGTCGCGATCTACGCGGTGCTGATTCTCGCTGTCCTGCTGTACCTGGTGCCGTTGGTGGTCATGTTGCTCACCAGCTTCAAGACCCCGGAAGACATCAGCACCGGCAACCTGCTTAGCTGGCCCACCGTGATCACCGGCATCGGCTGGGTGAAAGCCTGGGCCACGGTTGACGGCTACTTCTGGAACTCGATCAAGATCACCGTTCCGGCGGTACTGATCTCCACCGCCATCGGTGCGTTGAACGGCTACGTGCTGTCGATGTGGCGCTTCCGTGGTTCGCAGTTGTTCTTCGGCCTGTTGCTGTTCGGCTGCTTCCTGCCGTTCCAGACCGTGCTGCTGCCAGCCTCGTTCACCCTCGGCAAGATGGGCCTGGCCAGTACCACCACGGGCCTGGTGTTCGTGCACATCGTCTACGGACTGGCGTTTACTACACTGTTCTTCCGTAACTACTACGTCAGCATTCCCGATGCACTGGTGAAGGCGGCTCGCCTGGATGGCGCGGGGTTCTTCACGATCTTCCGCCTGATCATCCTGCCGATGTCGACACCGATCATCATGGTGTGCCTGATCTGGCAGTTCACGCAGATCTGGAACGACTTCCTGTTCGGCGTGGTGTTCTCCTCGGGGGAACGCCAGCCGATTACGGTTGCGCTGAACAACCTGGTCAATACCTCCACGGGCGTCAAGGAATACAACGTCGATATGGCAGCGGCGATCATTGCCGGATTGCCGACGCTGCTGGTGTACGTGGTGGCGGGCCAGTACTTCGTACGCGGCCTCACGGCCGGATCGGTAAAGGGGTAGACGGGAGGCCATGTGTCATCGCTGACCATCAGAAACGTGCGCAAAACCTTTGGCGACGTCGAAGTGCTCAAGGACATCACGCTGCACATAGACTCGGGCGAGTTCCTGATCCTGGTCGGGCCGTCGGGATGCGGCAAATCGACATTGCTCAATATCCTCGCCGGCCTGGATACCGCGACTTCGGGCGAGATACTGATTGGCGAGCGGGTCGTAACCAAGCTCAGCCCGAAGGATCGCGACATTGCCATGGTGTTCCAGTCCTATGCCCTGTATCCCAACATGACGGTGCGGGCGAATATTTCCTTTGGCCTGGAAATGCGGCGTGTGCCGAAACCACAGCAGCGTGAAATTGTCGACCGCGTGGCGAAGATCCTGCAGATGGGCGATTTGCTGGACCGCAAGCCCGCGCAACTCTCCGGCGGGCAACGCCAGCGCGTGGCCATGGGAAGAGCGATCGCGCGAGACCCGCAACTGTTCCTGTTCGACGAACCGCTGTCGAATCTCGATGCCAAGTTGCGCGTGGAAATGCGTACCGAGATCAAGCTGCTGCACGACCGGCTCAAGGCGACCATCGTCTACGTCACGCACGACCAGATCGAGGCGATGACCTTGGGCAGCAAAATCGCAGTCATGCAAGGCGGCGAGATCCGCCAGTTCGGCGTCCCGCAGGAGATCTACGACCGTCCTGCGGATCTGTTCGTGGCCGGTTTTATCGGCTCGCCCTCGATGAACTTCATCAAAGCGAAGCTTGTCGCGCATGCGGGCGGGTTAGGCCTGCAAATGCGAGCGTCCGAACAGGATTTCGTGCTGCCGCTGCGCGAAGCGGGAGAGCCCTTGCAATCCTGGGTCGGCAAGACGCTGATTCTGGGCATCAGACCCGAGCAGATCTCGGATGCCGGCGCGATGCCCCCCGGGGCCGGCAATGTGTATGAACGCAAGTTCACCATCGAACTGGTCGAGCCCACCGGACCGGACACACTGTTGTTGGTGCGCATCAACGGCGAAACGGTCACGTGCAGGGTCAGACCGGAACAGGCTTGTGCTGCCAACGCATCGATGGACCTGGCGATCAATCTCTCGAAAGCCGTGTTTTTCGACCCGCATTCGGGTAAACGCATCGGCTAGGGTCAGCCCTCCATCAGGAGCGTCTTCTGCCGTAGCGCAGCTTGAGCGCGAGGATCGCGAGCGAAAGCAACAGGGTCAGCGCATTGGAAAGTATGAGGGGTAACGATTCGAGAAAAATTCCGTAGATCAGCCACAACAGGATCCCGACGCTGAAAATGGAGAACATCCGCCCGGAAATGTCCTGGCCGGATTTGGTCCGGTAGATTTTCCACACCTGGGGCACGAAAGCGGTCGTGGTCAGCAAGCCGGCCAGCAAGCCGATGCTGTCGATCAGTTCATTCATGGCCAGATTCATGGCGTGGTTCGGGGCTTTGCAACAGCGTTGCAAGACCGCGCAACGCGGGCGTTTGCGCCAGGATTACGTATGTCGGCACTTGCGCCACGTACTGCGAAAACCTTCCGGCAGCTTCGAAGCGCGCACGAAACGCCGAGCCCGCAAAATAAGCACCCAGCTTCGGCACGATACCCCCACCGATATAACAGCCGGCGCGCGCGCCCAGCGTGAGCACCAGATTCGCAGCCGCCGTGCCGAGCACGGCACAGAACATTTCCAACGCGCGCACGCACTGTGCGTCCCGGTTCGCCAACGCGGCTTCGCTTATTGTTGCGGGGCTCAGTGCCCGCGGCGCATTACCCGCATCGGCACACAGGGCCCGGTAGATGTTCTGAAGCCCCTGGCCGCTGACCAGACGCTCCACTGAAACGTGCTCATACCGGTCCTTCAGCCAGCGCAAAACCGCAATCTCCGTTTCGGTCATCGGGCTGAAGGCCACATGCCCGCCCTCGCCCTGTAGTGGCAGGTAGCGCTCACCCGATGGAATCAACCCGGACACGCCGAGGCCGGTGCCCGGCCCGATCACGGCAATCGGCGTGCGCGCCTGCGGCACGCCGCCGCCGATCTGTTGCACTTCTGCGGGCTGCAGAATCGGCACGGACAGGGCGAGCGCCGTGAAATCGTTGACCACCAGCAAGCGTTCGAGGCCCAGATTGCGGCGCGTCTCATCGATCGAGAAGCCCCACGGCCCGTTCGTCAGATGCACATAGTCGCCAGTGATGCCTGTCGCCACGTCGAATGCGGCCTGTGTGACTTGCGGATCGCCGGTGTCATGCAGATAACTGCGCACTGCGTGCTCCAGGCTTTGGAAATCGGCACAGCGGACTTTACGGGTGCGCTGGGGCCGCAGGGAGTTTGCTGCGAGCACTGCAAAGCGCGCATTGGTGCCGCCGATATCGGCGACCAATCGCATCGGACGCGGCGGGCTCATGGTTGCAACTCTTTGCGCGAAGCTCAGACCAGCCGTTTCACGGCATTGACCACGGCTTCGGCGGTAATGCCGAAGAATTTGAACAATTCCCCCGCGGGCGCCGATTCGCCAAATCGGTCGAGTCCGACTACCTCGCCTTCCAGCCCCACATACTTGCGCCAGTAATCGGTCACGCCGGCTTCGACCGCCACTCGCTGGATGCCCCGGGGCAATACCGCGTCACGATATGCCTGGTCCTGGCGGTCGAAGACGCTCGTGCTGGGCATCGAGACGACCCTGACCGCGATGCCGGCATCGGCCAAAGCGTGTTGCGCGGCCAGCGCCAGCGAAACTTCTGAGCCGGTTGCAATAATGATGGCCTTGGGGTTGGGCGCATCGGACAACACGTATCCGCCGCGGGCAATCTGTTGCATGGCCGTGGCATCACGCGCCTGAAACGGCAAGTTCTGGCGGGAAAACAACAGACACGCCGGTCCGTCGCGCCGCTCGAGGGCCGCAATCCAGGCGGCCGCGGATTCCACCGTATCGCAGGGTCGCCAGACATCCATGTTCGGAATCAGTCGCAAGCTGGCGGCGTGTTCGACTGATTGGTGCGTGGGCCCGTCTTCGCCCAAACCGATGGAGTCGTGCGTGAAGACGAACAGCGCGCGAATCTTCATCAGCGCGGCCATACGCAAGGCGTTGCGCGCGTAGTCCGAAAAAGTCAGGAAAGTGCCGCCGTACGGAATCACGCCGCCGTGTAACGCGAGACCGTTCATGATGGCGGACATGGCGAACTCGCGCACGCCGTAGTAAATGTAGTTGCCCCCGCCATCGGCTTTGGTGACGGCTTTCGCTCCCGACCACAGTGTCAGATTAGAGCCGGCCAGATCGGCCGAGCCTCCCACCAGCTCAGGCAAGTGCGACGCCAGCGCTTCGATCGTATTCTGGGACGCCTTACGGCTTGCAATGGACTCGGCCTTGTCATGGACTTTGGCCAGGAGCTCGTCTGCGCGGCGGCGCCAGTCTGCAGGCAAGTCGCCCGCCATGCGCCGGGTAAACTCAGCGGCTTCGCGCGGAAATGCCCTGGCGTAAGCGTCGAAACGGGCATTCCATTGGGCTTCCCGATCCGCCCCTGCGGCGCGAGCGTCCCAGCCCGCATAAACATCGGGCGGAATTGCAAACGCGGCATGCGCCCAGCCGATGTTCTGGCGCGTCGCCGCGATCTCCTTGTCGCCGAGCGCGGCGCCATGACTTTCATGGCTGCCGGCCTTGTTGGGAGATCCTTTGCCGATGACGGTCTTGCAGCAAATGAGGCTGGGTCGATCCTTGTCCCTTGCGGCAGACTCGATGGCCGCGTTTATGGCGTCCACATCATGGCCATCGACGCTGCGCACGACATGCCAGCCATAGGCTTCGAAACGCCGGGGAGTGTCGTCGGTGAACCAGCCTTCGACATGGCCATCAATGGAGATGCCATTATCGTCATAGAACGCGATCAACTTGCCCAGGCCCAAGGTACCCGCGAGCGAGCAGGCTTCGTGGGAAATCCCTTCCATCAGGCAGCCGTCGCCGAGGAAGACATAGGTGCGATGGTCGACGATCTCATGTCCGGGACGATTGAATTGCCCGGCCAGCAAATTTTCTGCAAGCGCCATGCCCACGGCGTTGGCAAGTCCCTGGCCGAGCGGGCCGGTGGTCGTTTCTACGCCGGGCGTCATGCCCAGTTCCGGATGACCGGGCGTCATGGAATGCAGTTGCCGGAAGCGCTTGAGCTCGTCGATCGACAATGCGTAGCCACTCAGGTGCAGCAAGGCGTACAACAACATGGAGCCGTGCCCGTTCGAGAGCACGAAACGGTCGCGGTTCGCCCATTTCGGATTTGCCGGGTTATGACGCAGATGCTGATTCCACAACACCTCGGCGATTTCGGCCATGCCCATGGGCATGCCGGGATGGCCCGAGTTGGCCTTCTGGACTGCGTCCATTGCCAGCGCGCGAATCGCATTGGCAAGATCGATTCTGGTTGCCATACCTTCCTTTGCAAAGCTAAAAAAAACCCCGGGGGCAGCCCAGGGATGGAATCCGGACGCTAGTTTAGCCGAGGTCGCAGGCTGTCATTCATCGGCGCGTCGCGGGAGCTTGACGCCCAGTTGCTTGAGCTTGCGATACAGGTGGGTGCGCTCCAGACCGACGCGCTCCGCAATGCGGCTCATGTTTCCGCCTTCCCGGCTCAAGTGGTATTCGAAGTACAGGCGTTCAAACGCATCGCGCGCGTCGCGCAATTCCCCGTCCAGCGACAAGTTCAGTACCGGGCTGGGCAGGGGCGCTTCCAGGGTGGCCAGCGCACTGGTCACATCGACGACACCGATTTCATCGCCGAGGGCGAGCTGCGCGACGGTTTTCACCACACTTTCGAGTTGCACGAGATTTCCCGGCCAGTGATAGTTACGCAGCATGTTCAGCGCCGCTGTATTGAAATTGCGGGCCGGTGCTTCCTTCGATTCGACGGCACGCGACAACACGGCATTCGCAAGCTCGGGGATGTCCTCGGCGCGCTCGCGCAGCGCCGGCACGCGCAGCACGACCCCGGCAAGCAAGGCGTAAAGCCGCGGCTCGAACACGCTTTCGGCCACGCGCTGCGCGAGATCGATCGAACTCGAAGCGAGTAAACGCGTGTTGTAGCGTTCGAGTTGCGACATCTGATTGAGCAGGTTCTTTTGCTGGCTTCGCGAGAGTTCGCCGACTTCGCGCAGAAACAGGCTGCCCTCGGCCGCCTGTCCGACCAGGTTGGTGTCCAGCTGATCGAGTGCGGAGAAATCCTCCGGGGCCACCCAGGCGGCCGTGGGCTGATGCAGGAGCCGCGCGCATTGCTCCATGCCTGCGCCGGGTTCGCCGAAGAACAGCGTGGGCGCTTTCAGGGTACGCAGCCGTTCCAGATGCATACGTAACTGTTCGACCGCGCGCGACTTGCCCACGGTGACCGGCACCGCGGTGGCGTGGCCTTTGAGCAAGCCCTGACGCAGCGCCGTGCCCACGGTGCTCAGCAGCTTCTGCAACGCGACGGGTTTTTCCAGGAAGGCGAACGCACCCAGGCGCGTGGCCTCGACTGCCGTATCGATGGTTCCGTGGCCCGACATCATGACGACCGGCATGGTCAATTGTCCGGTGCTGGCCCATTCCTTGAGCAGCGTGATGCCATCGGTATCTGGCATCCAGATATCGAGCAAGACCAGGTCCGGACGCGAGCGCCCGCGGATCTGGCGCGCTTCGCCGGCGTTCTGCGCCAGGCGCACCTGATGGCCCTCGTCACGCAGGATCTCCGAGAGCAATTCGCGGATGCCTACTTCGTCATCTACCACCAGAATCTGACTCATGACCCAACCTGTCTGTTGATTCGCGCTTCGGCCACCCGGGGCTGCGCGATGGGCAGCACGATGGTTACGCTCGCCCCGCCTCCGGACGCATTATCGATGTGGATGCGACCATTGTGTTCCTCGACGATCTTCTTGACGATCGCAAGGCCCAGCCCGGTACCGCGGGATTTGGTCGTGATGTAGGGCTCAAACACGCGACTGAGCAAGGCTTCCGGGAATCCCGGTCCATTGTCGCGCATGGTGAGCTGCACGCCATCGGCCACGGCTTCGGTTCGCACCACGATTCGTGGCTTGGACGTTTCCGCGACAGCTTGCTGCGCGTTTTGCAATAGATTATGAATGACTTGCCTCAGTTTGGCAGTATCGCCCGAGACCAGCGGTAAATCGGCGGCCAGTTCGAATTGCAACGACGGACGGGAGGATGCGTAAAGTTCGGTCACTTCCCGCGTGAGCTGATTCAGATCGAGCGGTTGCAGATCGGGCAAGGGAGAGCGTGCGTACAGGCTAAAAGCATCCACCATGCCTTTCAATGCGGCCACCTGGTTGACGATGGTCTGGGTGGAGCGCTGCAGGATTTCCGCTTCCTGGCTGGATAGTTTGTCGGCGAGCCGATGCTGCAAGCGCTCAGCCGAAAGCTGGATTGGCGTCAGCGGATTCTTGATCTCGTGGGCCAGGCGCCGGGCGACTTCTCCCCAAGCGGCCATGCGCTGCGCCTGGCGCATGCGGGTGATGTCATCAAACACCAGCACCATGCCGGTCTGCGCGCCAGCGGCAAGGCGCGAGCCGCGCAGCAACAGGATCTGCTGACCTGCGGTGCCCGATAGCTCTGCCTGTATCTCCCATGGTTCGTCGCGGCTGTTATCCAGTGCTTCGAGTACAGCGGTACCCACGGCGCCCAGGCGCGGCTCGCGCTGCGTCCACTCGTCCGGACGGGTGGCGATCAGGGTCTCGACTTCGACGCCGAGAATGCGCGCGGCACTGCGATTAGCCGAGCGCAGACGAAATTCCGCGTCAAACGACATAACCCCGGCGGAAAGGTTGCCGAGCACGCTTTCGAGATAGGCCTTTGCCGCCGCAACCTGCTCCTGATTGCGTTGGGCATCGGCGCGAGCCTCGGCGAGTTGGCGCGTCATGCTGTTGAATGATTCGGTCAGCACACCCAGTTCATCATGGGATTTCACCGCGTGGCGCGGGCTGAAATCGCCTTGCGCCACGGCGCGCGTTCCCGCCGCGAGCACCCCCAGAGGCGCGGACAATCGCGCGCTGAACACGATGGCCAGTAGCAATGCTGCCAGCAATGCGAGCAGCAGCGACAGCGTCAGCGTCATCGTATACAGGCGTTTCAAGCCTAGCCGCGAGAGCGACAGCTCCTGGTAGTCACGGTAAATTTCCTGAACGGTCTGCGCGTCCCGCGCCAGCGCGGTGGGCACCGGCTGGATCAACTGCAATAACAGCGTCGGCCCGGTCACGTCGTTGATCGGCACCAGCACCCTGAGTTGCATGCCTGCCTCGCCGAGGGCCTCGATGGCGCTGTACGGGCGCTGCAAGCGAACGCCGCGCACCACCGAAGGCGAAGGCAGTTCCGGAACCAGGCTGGCCGCATCCGCGCTGGAAAAAGCGATCACGGAGCCGTCCGCGCGAAGCAGGGTCGCATTGTGCACGGCCGCCTGTTCCCGCAGCATGTTCAACGTAGCCACCTGCCGCGGCAATGTGCGCTCAGACAGCACCAAGGTCATGGATTCGGCTTTGCGACGCAAATCCTTGAGCATGTTGTCCAGATTGGCCCGCCCCAGGCTTAGGCCGCCCTCGAGGGCGTTTTCCACGCGCACGTCGAACCAGGATTCGATAGAACGCGAAAGAAATTGCACTGACACGGCGTAGACGAGGGCCCCCGGCAAGACAGCGACCAGCGCGAACAACAACACCAGCCGCAACGTCAGTTTCGAACCGAACACCCGGGCATTGAGCCGCCGGCGCAGCAACAGCAGCTGGTAGCCTGCCACCAGCATGAGAATCAGGACCACCCCGACGCCGAGTACAAGCAGCAGAGGCAAGTCACTGGAGAACCAAGGCGTGTTGGCGCTGCCACTCGACAGCAAATACAGCATGACCGCCCCGAGCGTCAGCACCAGAACGATCAGGAATTGCATGCCTGTGCTCGACAGCGATCGCCTGAAGAATTTGCGCGCGAGCATCATGGCGTCAGTGTCCAGCGGAACCAGGCGGATGCGAGGTTCCAGTCGCGCGATGCCAGAGCGTTGATCTGGAACGGTTTGGGAAGTTGGGTCACATCCAGACGCATGCGGATCGCGGCCTCGTAGATCTTACCTTCGACGAGCCGGTCGGCCGGCGCGAGGAAGCGGGGCCTCAGTCGCCCCATCAAAGCCAGAGCGTCATTAAGCGAATCGAGATTCTGGTGCAAAGCCCCGAGCGACAAACGGTACTGGCGCGTCAGCGCGTTATACGACAGACGATAGTCCTGTCTGAAATTGAGGACCGGCTCGTTCCACAGATAAAGCGTGTACCAGCGCGGTCGAATGAGCTCGAACTCCACGACAAAATGCAGCGGTAAGCCCTTGTTGAGCGCGTCCTCGAGGGTTCGCGTCAGTTCGATCTCGAAATTTGCCTGGAGATAGTAGTCGCCGCCGCTTTGCGCGACCTCGGCGGATTTGACGTGAAGACCTTCGCCCGCCGCAGCAAAGGCGCTGCACCAAAGCAGGCAGCCGATTGCGAGCCGGAGCAGCGCATCAAATTTTCTGCAGGAGGGCGTAGTAGAAACCATCGTGATCGTTGTCCGGGAGCAGCAAGCCGTTGTCTCCCGGCATCCCTCCCAGAATGCGCGCGTCGTGGTGACGTGCCGCAAATGCATTGATCGACTCGTGATCCTCTTCGGCAAAAATGGAACACGTCACGTAAAGCAATTTACCACCACGAGCGACCACGTTCCACAATGCCGCCAGCAAGCGTTGCTGCTGGATGGCAAATTCCGCAATGTCCGAAGGTCTTCTGAGCCACTTGATATCGGGATGCCGTCGCACCACGCCGGAAGCCGAGCACGGCGCATCGATCAATACGCGCTCGAAGGGCGCACCATCCCACCAGTTCTCCAGCCCGGCCGCATCGGCGCACTGCAGGCGCGCGCGCAAGCCAAGACGATCAAGATTCGACTGTACGCGCTGCAGGCGCCGCGCATCCACATCGAGCGCGGTCAAGTCGACCGCCTCGCATTCCAGAATGTGCGCAGACTTGCCGCCGGGCGCCGCGCAGGCGTCCAGCACGCGCATGCCGGGGCGCAAGTCCAGCAACGAGGGGACGAATTGGGCGCCGGCGTCCTGCACCGACACGGCGCCTTGTGCAAAGCCGGGCAAGCGCTCCACAGGCACCGGCCGGGACAATCGCAGCGCGTCGTTATTGAGCCGGCTCGCCTCCAGCCCCGCCCGATTCAACCGATCCAGGTACTCCGCCGCGCTGCCCTGGCGTACATTGGCGCGCAAGGTCATGGGCGGATGCGCATTGCCGATCGCCAGGATGCGCTCGGCACCGGCTCCATGCTCGTGGCGCAACCGCTCAATCCACCAACGTGGATAGGACCATCGTCCTTCGTCCGATTGCGACGCCCGGGCCAACAATACGTCACGGCGGCGTTGATAGTTCCGCAGGATTGCGTTGGCAAAAGATCGAACGTGCTCGCTGCCGATGTCCACGGCGCACTCGACGGCATGGTCGACGACAGCATACGGAGCCGCATCGCTGTATTCGAGCTGGTAGAGCGCAATCAACAGCAGGCTGCGCAGTTCCGGGTTGCTGGTCGGTTTGTGCGCGAGCTCGTCGAGCATCGCGCGCAGCAGCCCCAGGAAGCGCAAGGTTCCATAACAGATATCCTGGATCGCACCACGGTCGGACGCACTTAACTGGCGGTTGCACTGCCAGACGAGTTCCAGACCGGCGTTCAGGCTGCGTCCCGCCAGTACTCCCGCGACGGTTTGCGCCGCCAAGCGCTGGATCCGCAGCATGGGACGCCGATCAGGAGCCGAAGCGCTCGCCCGCTACCGGCGAAAAGCCGCGCAGGAAGTCTGTGGCCGGCAATCGCTTTGCGCCTGCTCTCTGCAACTCCGTGAGCGTCAGCACGCCATTACCGCATGCCACAACGATTCCGCCTGGTCCGTATCCCAGAATCTCGCCGGGCGGTCTTTGCGCGCCTTCACCGGCATGAGCGCGCCATATCTTCACTGGCGCACCCCTGAGCATGCTCAAAGCGCCCGGGGTAGGATTGAACGCGCGAACATGCCGGTCTAGTTCAGCCGCATCGCGTTGCCAGTCGATGAGCGCTTCGTGCTTGGCGATCTTGTGCGCATATGTAACCCCCAGTGCAGGCTGGGCCACCGGACGCAGCGCGCCGCACAGAATGTCGGGAAGCGCCTCCATCAGACACTGCGCGCCCAGACTGGCCAGGCGATCGTGCAGCGTGCCGGCCGTATCGTCGGCCAATATCGGCAGCGAGCGCGCCAGATAGATCGGGCCGGTATCCAATCCGGCCTCCATGAGCATGATCGACACGCCGGTCTCGCGATCGCCTGCAAGGATCGCACGCTGAATCGGCGCGGCACCGCGCCAGCGGGGCAGCAAAGATGCATGAATGTTGATGCAACCTGCGGGAAAAATATCGAGCACCGCGGCCGGCAACAACAGACCGTAGGCGGCCACGACCATGGCTTGCGCGCGGCTCGTGCGCAGCGTTTCGAGCACGGTCTCGTCACGCAGCGAAGGCGGTTGCACAACCTCCAAGCCGCATTGCGCGGCGAGTCGCTTGACCGCGCTGGGCGCTTCGCGCAGACCGCGGCCCGCGGGACGGTCCGGTTGCGTGAGCACCAATGCGATGTCAATGCCGGCTTCTACCAGCACCTGCAACGCCGCCGCTGCAAACGCTGGCGTGCCGGCAAAGACCACGCGCATCAGAATGCTCGCCGCTGCTGCTTCTTCAGCTTATCGACAATGCGTTGTTGCTTGAGTCTGGACAGGTACTCGACGAACACCTTTCCCTGCAAGTGATCCATTTCATGTTGCATGCACACCGCGAGCATGCCGTCGCTCTCGATCTCGAAGGGTTTGCCATCCAACCCCAACGCCTGCACCCGGACCCACTCGGCCCGCGTGACTTTTTCGAATATCCCCGGCACCGACAGGCACCCTTCTTCGTAATCCGACTGGCCCCGCGACGAGACGATGCGTGGGTTGATCAGAACCAGGAGTTTATCGAGAGTTTCCGATACGTCGATCACAATGACCTGTTTGTGAACATCCACCTGCGTTGCGGCCAATCCCACGCCAGGCGCCGCATACATCGTTTGCGCCATGTCCTGCGCCAGCGTGCGAATGCTGTCGTCGACCACGCTTACCGGGGCGGCAACCTTGTGTAACCGCGGATCGGGGTAATGGAGGATCGGTAGTATTGCCATAATTGCTTGCTAATTTAATTAACTAGATGCAGAATTTAATGCAAAGTATTGAATTTGGCGCCCGCATCCGTGCCGGCGCTCGCAAGATCATCATTCGACAGATCGAAATGGGGGCGTGAGATGCGCAAATCAATTATATCTCTGCTGCTGTGGGTCGCCGCCTGGGGCTTCGGCAGTGCGCAGGCGGACGAGATCAAGCTCGCCGAGGGCGCGCCCGACCGGTACGTCGTCGTCAAGGGCGACACGCTGTGGGACATTTCGGCCAAGTTTCTGAAGGACCCGTGGAAATGGCCGGAGGTCTGGGGTCTGAACAAGGAAGACATCAAGAACCCGCACTGGATTTATCCCGGGGACGTAATCGTGCTTGATTTGTCTGGCAAAACCCCGCGCCTGCGCAAAGGGGATGGCTCCTATGTGACCGGCCCTGACGGCGATTCCGAGTGGAAGCTGATGGATGCCAAGCTCAGCCCGGCCATCCGCAAGCTGCCTCTGGGCGCGGGCGCCATCTCGAGCATTCCCGCCTCGGCGATCCAGCCCTTTCTCGTCCGGCCGCTGGTGGTCGGCGAACAGGAACTGAATTCAGCGCCAACGCTGGTTGCCGGACCCGAGAATCGGGTCATTCTGTCCGCAGGCGACACGGCATTCGCCAAGGGCGTGGTATGGGAAGACCAGACCGGCTGGAGTGTATTCCGTCCGGGCCGCACCTTTACCGATCCGAATACCAAGGAGGTGCTGGGTCGGGAGGCTATTTATCTTGGCGATGCGCAGATCAGCGAGTTCGGGGAAGTCGCGACCGTTCTGCTGACCAAATCCATCCAGGAGATTGTGCCGGGCGACCGGCTCGCCAGAACGCCGCCGGCCGAGGCCCTGTCCTACGCCCCTCATGCGCCGCCGGTCGAGTTCAAGGGTCGCATCATCGCCGGTCCGGATGACAGCGTATCGGATATCGGTCCGCTGCAAGTGGTGGTGATCAATCGAGGCCGACGCGAGGCCATGGAAGTGGGGCATGTCATGGCGCTGTATCGGGACCGCCCGGCCGTCACGCCGGCCAATGCCACCAGCCGCAAGGAGAAAATCCGCCTGCCCGCGGAACGCTACGGCCTGGTTTTCGTATTTCGCGTCTTCGATAAAGTCTCCTACGCACTGGTCATGCATTCGACTAAGCAGGTAAGCGTTAACGACGTCGTACAAACGCCCTAAGCGGCGCGCGGCGCATGTCGCCGAATCCGGAAACGCGCGCGTGGCTTGCGCTGGGATTAATTGCTGAGCTCTCCCCGGGGGACTTTCGCAAGCTGCTTGGCGTCTTCGCGACGCCAGAAGCAATCTGCGCAGCAGATCGCGCTAGCCTCGCGCGCAGCGTGGACGGGCCCGTTGCGACTGCCATCGCGCGCGGGCCTGACGCGCAACTTGTCGACGACGCGCTGCGCTGGCTCGACGATCCTGCGAACCATCTGCTCACGTTTGCGGATGAAGCGTATCCGCAGCTGCTGCTGCAAATCACGGATCCGCCGCCCCTGCTGTATGTGAAAGGCAATCCGGCGTTGTTGAATCACGCAGCGCTCGCGGTGGTGGGCAGTCGCAACGCCACGCCGCAAGGATGTGCCACGGCCCAGGCGTTTTCGCAGGAGTTGTCCGACGGCGGCTTCACCGTCGTCAGCGGCCTGGCGATGGGCATAGACGCCGCCGCGCATATGGGCGGCCTCGCGGGCAGCTCATCATCGGTCGCCGTGGTCGGTACCGGTCTCGACATAGTCTATCCCGCGCGCAACCGCGATCTTGCGCACCGGCTCGCACAGGAAGGCGCTCTGGTCTCCGAATTCGCTTTGGGCATGCCGGCGCTGGCATCCAACTTTCCGCGGCGCAATCGCCTGATCAGCGCGCTGTCGCGCGGCTGCCTGGTGGTGGAAGCGGCGGTCAAGAGCGGATCGTTGATTACCGCTCGTTTTGCACTGGAGCAGGGGCGCGAAGTTTTTGCCGTCCCCGGCTCCATTCATTCCTCGCTTTCAAAAGGCTGCCATCTGCTGCTCAAGCAAGGTGCCAAGCTCGCGGAAAGCAGCCTGGACATCCTCGAAGAGCTGGGCGCCGCAGCGCCCGCGCGCGTAGCTGCGACAGCGAGCGAGAAAAAGTTTCCTGCTGAAAGCCCTGTATTGACCGCGATGGGCTTCGATCCGGCAGATCTCGATACGATATGTCAGCGCAGCGGCTTGACGCCGGAAAGCGCATCGGCGATGCTGTTGACACTGGAACTCGAAGGCATCGTCAATCGCCTTCCGGGCGGCAAGTTCCAGCGCTTGCGCTAGCGTGAGGGGCGTTAACACCTCCAGACAGGGGCTCATGTTCGACATACTCGTCTTCCTGTTCGAAAATTATTTTCATGCCGGTGCCTACCCCGATCAAGAAACACTTTCCAAACGCCTTGCCGCAGCAGGATTCGGCAGCCGCGACATCTCCCAGGCGTTGACCTGGTTGAGCGGCCTGGAACGCGTCGGCAAGAGCAGCACGCGCTCGACTTCCACGCCAGGCAAAGCCTTCCGGATTTATACCGAACCAGAGCTCAGTACGCTCACCACGGAGGCGCGCGGTTTTTTGCTGTTTCTTGAAGGCGCCGGGGTCATCAATCTGTTGCAACGTGAACTCATCATCGAGCGCGTGGTCGCGCTTGATGAGCCTGCGGTGGATCTCGAGCAAGTCAAGCTGATCGTGCTGATGGTGTTGTGGAACCAGAACGAAACGCTGGACACGCTGGTGCTCGAAGAATTGATTTCTCCGGATCAGGAACGCTACCTGCAGTAGGCCCATCGTCATGGCGCTTGCCCCAGCGCCATCAAGTTCTTATTATTCCGCCTCCTTTTCTGGCCGGATGCTCAATGTCTAGTCTTTTGATCGTAGAGTCGCCTTCCAAGGCGAAGACGCTGAAGAAATACCTTGGCCGCGGCTTCGAGATCATCGCGTCCTATGGTCACGTGCGCGACCTGGAAGCGAAGGAAGGCGCGGTGGATCCGGCCAACGATTTCCACATGCGCTACGCGCTGGTGGACAAGAACAGGAAGCACGTGGACGCGATCACACGGGCTGTCGCGAAAGCGAGCAACATTTATCTCGCCACCGATCCGGATCGCGAAGGCGAAGCCATCGCATGGCATCTTGCGGAGATTTTGAAAAGCAAGAAGCTGCTCAAGAACAAGAAACTCAACCGCGTCGTGTTCTACGAGATCACCGAATCCGCGGTCAAGGACGCGGTAGCCAATCCGCGCTCGATTTCGATGCCGCTGGTCAACGCGCAGCAGGCGCGGCGCGCGCTCGACCACCTCGTCGGATTCAACTTGTCGCCGCTATTATGGAAAAAGATCGGCCCCAGCCTTTCGGCCGGGCGCGTGCAAAGCCCGGCCTTGCGGCTGATCGTCGAGCGTGAGCAGGAGATTGAAAACTTCAAGAGTCGCGAATACTGGTCGCTGCATCTGGACAGTCACAAGGCAAAGCAGAAGTTCAGCGCGCGCTTGATCCAGTACCAGGGCGACAAGATCGAGCAGTTCTCGATAGTCAGCGACGAGCAGCACCAGAAAATGGTCGCCGACATCGCAAAAGCGGCGAAGGGCACTGCAACCGTCGTGAAGGTTGAGCGCAAGCCCAAGAGCCGGCAGCCTGCGCCGCCGTTCACCACATCGACGCTGCAGCAAGAAGCGGTGCGCAAGCTCGGCATGACCACACGTGGTGCGATGAGTACTGCGCAACAACTTTATGAAGGCGTTGAGATCGACGGCGGTACGGTTGGCCTGATCACCTACATGCGCACCGATTCGCTGGCGCTCGCAAAAGAGGCCCTTGTCGATATTCGAAACTACATCAAGACCAAATTCGATGCCGCATATCTTCCGCAGGCTGCCATCGAGTATCGCAACAAATCCAAGAATGCGCAGGAGGCGCACGAGGCCATTCGACCCACCGCCATTGAACGCACCCCGGAGGCGTTGCGCCAGTACCTGACCGCCGACCAGGCCGCGCTGTACGAAATGATCTGGAAGCGCACGCTTTCCTGCCAGATGACTCCCGCCAAGTACGACACGACCTCCGTGGACCTGGCGGCAGGCCGCGCCGACACGCTGTTCCGCGCGAATGGACAGATTCTGGTTTTTCCGGGATTCATGGCCGTGTACCTCGAGGATGCCGACGACGTCGAGCAGGAGCAGGAGGCCCGGCTGCCCTTGCTCGACGAGAAGGAGATCGTTCCCATCGATCGTCTGTTCGGCGAGCAGCATTTCACGCAACCGCCGCCGCGTTATACGGAAGCGAGTCTGGTCAAAACCCTCGAGGAATACGGCATTGGCCGGCCCTCAACCTACGCGAGCATCATTTCGACGCTGCAGGACCGCAACTACGCGCTGCTCGACAAGAAACGCTTCATGCCTACGGATATCGGCCGGCTCGTCAACGGCTTTCTGACTTCGCATTTCAATCACTATGTCGATTACGGGTTCACCGCCCGTCTTGAAGAAGAACTTGACGAGATTTCCAACGCCGAACGCGAATGGGTGCCGGTGCTGAAGGACTTCTGGAAGGACTTCGCCCGCACACTGAAATCGAAGGAAAAGGTCGCACGCGGCAGCCCGATGGAAGAAGCCTGCCCGAAATGTACCAAGCAACTATTTCTGCAAAACAGCCGCCGTGGCCTGTTCGTGGGTTGCAGCGGCTATCCCGACTGCGATTACACACGCCCGTGGGGAGATCAACCGGCGGGTCCCATCCTCGTCGGCAAGGATCCGGTGAGCGGCCTGGACATCCTGCTCATGAAGGGACCGTACGGCTTTTACGTCCAGTTGGGCCAGACCCCGGAAGACAAGACCATCAAACCCAAGCGCGCTGCCTGGCCGAAGAACATCCCGGTCGCATCGGCCGACCTGGACACGGCCCTCAAAATGCTCTCCTTGCCGCGCAAGCTGGGCGATCATCCTGAATCGGGAAAGATGGTCGAGGCCAATATCGGCCGCTTCGGTCCGTACGTCAAACATGACGGCATGTTCAAGTCGATCCCCAAGGCCGAAAGTGTGCACGATATCTCGCTCGCCCGCGCAGTGGAGTTGCTGGCAGAAAAAAAAGCGGGCGGCGGTGGCGGAAGATCCCTGGGCGCGCACCCCGAGGACAACCGATCTGTCGCAGTGCACAGCGGGCGCTATGGGCCGTATGTGAAGTATGGCAAAGTCAATGCCACCATTCCCGCGTCGATCGATCCCGAAAAAATCACGCTCGACGAGGCACTGGAATTGCTGGCGGCCAAGACGGCCAAATCCGGCAAATCCGGGCGCGCTGTCAAGAAGAAGTCCCAGAAGGCGTCGCCCCTCAAGAAGGCCCCTAAGCCCGCCCGGAAGCCTAAATCTGCCACGGCGCCGAAAGCGTCGAAACAGGCCAAGTCACCCAGCGCGTCTCTACCGGCCGCGCGGGTCAAACCCGCTCGAAGCAAAGCCCGCAAGAAGCCGGCGCCGAAAGCCGGCAAACGCAAGGCCGGCTGACCGGCGGGTCAATCAAACGTCGAGGTTGCGCACGCCGAGTGCATTGTTCTCGATGAATGCGCGGCGCGGCTCGACCAAGTCCCCCATCAGCGTGGTGAAAATCTCATCCGCGGTGATGGCATCCTCGATCTGCGTGCGCAGCAGACGCCGCGAAGCAGGATCCATGGTGGTCTCCCACAACTGCTCCGGGTTCATTTCTCCGAGGCCTTTGTAACGCTGGATCGAAACCCCTTTCTTGACCTCTTCGAGCAGCCAGTCCAGCGCTTCTTTGAACTCGTTAACCCGATGTTCGTGGTCGCCCCGCTTGATGAAGGCGCCCGGATCGAGCAAGCCCTGAAGCACGTGCGCAGTTTGCTTGATCTGGGTGTAGTCGCCGCTGTCCAGGAAGTCGTTGTCAAGATAACCAACGCGCAAATTGCCATGTTGCATGCGTTTGATGGCCAGCACCTGCGTCTCGTTTTTCTGGTCGTAGCGCGGCTCGATGACCAGCCCCGGGATGCGGCACAAGCCCATCAGGCGTTGCGCGGATTGCTGGGCTGCTTCAGCATCCGCCAGGCTGATTTCAGGATCTTTGAGCAACGCCGCTAGCACCACCGGATCGATGCGCTTGGCGAGGCGCTCGATGACGGCTTCGGCAAGGATGTAGGAGCGGGCAACTGCCTCGAGCGCCTCGTTGGCAAGCAACGCGCGATCGCCGCCGGGATGCAGCTCCGCGTCTTTCAGCGCCAGGCGCAGCAAATACTCCTTGAGCTCGTGATCGTCCTTGAGATATCGCTCTTCCTTGCCGTGTTTGATCTTGTACAGCGGCGGCTGCGCGATGTAGATGTGGCCGCGCTCGACCAGATCGGGCATCTGCCGGTAAAAGAAAGTCAGCAGAAGCGTGCGGATATGTGAGCCGTCAACATCGGCGTCGGTCATGATGATGATCCGGTGGTATCGGAGCTTCTCCGGCTTGTAGTCATCCTTACCGATACTCGTGCCCAGCGCGGTGATGAGCGTTGCGATTTCCTGCGAGGACACCAGTTTGTCGAAGCGCGCGCGCTCGACATTAAGGATCTTGCCCTTCAACGGAAGGATCGCCTGGAATTTGCGGTCGCGGCCCTGCTTGGCAGAGCCCCCGGCGGAATCCCCCTCAACGAGATAGAGTTCGCAAAGCGCCGGGTCTTTCTCCTGGCAATCGGCGAGTTTTCCCGGCAGCCCAAAGCCTTCCAGCACGCCTTTGCGGCGGGTCATTTCACGCGCCTTACGCGCGGCTTCGCGCGCACGCGCGGCATCGATGATCTTGCTGACGATGACTTTCGCGTCAATTGGCTTTTCAAGCAGCCAGTCATGCAATGAACTCGACACCGCGTCTTCGACGATCGGGCGCACTTCGGAGGACACCAGCTTGTCCTTGGTCTGCGACGAGAATTTCGGGTCAGGCAGCTTTACCGAGAGAATGCAGGTCAGCCCCTCGCGCATGTCGTCGCCCGTGGTCTCGACTTTTGCCTTCTTGGCCAGTTCATTGGATTCGATGTACTGATTGAGTGTACGCGTCATCGCGGCGCGCAACGCGGTCAGATGCGTACCGCCGTCACGCTGCGGAATATTGTTGGTGAAGCAAAGTACGGACTCCTGATAGGAATCGTTCCACTGCATGGCGACTTCCACGCCAATACCCTGCTGCTCGTAGACTGCGTGGAAGATATTCGGATGAAGGACGGTTTTGGATCGGTTGATGTACTCGACGAAGCCCTTCACGCCGCCCGCGAACGCGAAGACCTCCTCCTTGTTCGCGCGCTGGTCCTGCAATTCGATGCGCACGCCATTGTTCAGGAAGGACAGTTCCCGCAGCCGCTTGGCAAGGATCTCGTAGTGAAACTCGATGTTGCCGAAGACTTCTGGGCTTGGATGAAAATGTATCTCCGTGCCGCGCCGCTCGGTCGTTCCGCTTACCGCCAGGGGCGCGACCGGATCGCCGTTGCGAAACTCCATAGAATGAACCTGGCCGTCGCGTCGGATGGTCAGTTTCAACGAATCCGAAAGAGCATTGACGACCGATACGCCCACGCCGTGCAGACCGCCGGATATTTTGTAGCTGTTGCTGTCGAATTTTCCGCCGGCGTGCAGCACGGTCATGACGATCTCGGCGGTCGACCGGCCGGTTTCGTCCTCCGGATGAATTCCGGTGGGAATCCCGCGACCGTTATCGACCACGCTGACCGAATTATCGGTATGGATGACTACTTTTATCTCATTACAATGGCCCGCCAGCGCCTCGTCGATCGAGTTGTCGAGTACCTCGAAAACCATATGATGCAGGCCGGTTCCATCGCTGGTATCGCCGATGTACATGCCGGGCCGTTTACGTACGGCCTCGAGACCTTTGAGAACCTTGATGCTGTCTGAATTGTATTCGGAAGATGACATGAAATTTATCTTGAGAGCTTAGATGCGCATCGGCATCACGACATACTTGAAATCCTTCATTCCCGGCACGGAAATTAGCATGCTGCTGTTTGCATCACCCACGGCGCAGTCAATCTGTTCCGTGTCGAGATTGTTTAGGACATCGAGCAAATAAACGATATTGAAGCCGATATCGAGCGGCTCGCCCGCATAGTCGACGCTTAACTCCTCTTCGGCCTCTTCCTGCTCGGCATTGCTGCAGATCACGCGCAGGCTTTCCGGGGTCAATACCCAGCGAACGCCGCGAAATTTCTCGTTGGACAGAATGGCCGCCCGCTGCAATGCCTGCTGCAGAACCATCCGATCCACCGCAAAATGCTTCTTGTAGTTGGTCGGAATGACACGGGTGTAATCGGGAAACTTGCCATCGACGACCTTGGAAATGACATCGATGCCGGCGAACAGAAAACGCACCTGGTTCGGCAACAGCTGAATCTGGACTTCGTCTTCCACGTCCTGTAGCAGCTTCGCCAGTTCCAGGATCGCTTTGCGCGGGATGATGACTTCGGCGCGTTCCACCTCGTTCTCGAGCGTCGTCGCAGCATAAGCAAGGCGATGGCCGTCTGTGGCGACCATGGTCAGTTGCTTGCCTTCGGCTACCAGCAGCAGACCATTGAGATAATACCGGATATCCTGCTGCGCCATGCCGTACTGCACGAGCGACAGCAATTCGCGAAAGGTTTTTTGCGGCAAATTGACGCTGGTCGATGCAGGGCCGCCTTCGGCAAGTCTCGGAAAATCCTGGGCCGGCAAGGTTTGCAGATTGAATTTGCTCTTGCCAGCCCGGACTTGCAGTCGCCCCTCCTGGATATCCAGCGTCACGCTCGTTCTTTCTGGTAGGGCCCGCAAAATGTCCTGCAGCTTGCGCGCGGACACCGTCACCGCGTGGTCACTGCCAGGCTTGTCCATTTTCACCGAGGTCGCGATCTGAATCTCGAGATCGGTAGCGACCAGGTTGAGATCGCGTCCGCGGGTTTCGAGCATTACGTTCGACAGAATGGGTAAGGTATGTCGACGTTCCACGATGCCTGACACAGCTTGCAGCGGCTTCAGTAAAACATCCTTGTCTATATCCAAGATTTTCATTCTTTAAACCTTGATAAGAATAATAGAGGTGGAGAAAGCTGTGAGTTCAGCGACAAACATCAACGAAAGCAATCAGATCGGGCAATGTATAACCGTAAGAAATGGCGTGGATGATTTGTGGATGAATCAGCCTTTGCCGGATTTCCCGAAGTTTTCAACAATTCATCCCCGTTCTATCAACCGCGCAATGTCTGCAACAGCGCAACGAAGTCGCGCGCGATTTCCGTGTTGCTCGCACGCAGATCCACGATCTTGCGACAGGCGTGCAGCACGGTCGTATGATCGCGGCCGCCGAAGGCATCGCCAATATCGGGCAGGCTAAGCTGGGTGAGCTCTTTTGCCAGTGCCATCGCCATCTGTCGTGGACGGGCGACGGTGCGCGAGCGCTTCTTCGAGTACATGTCGGAGACCTTGATCTTGTAATAATCGGCGACGATGCGTTGGATGTTGTCGACGGAGACCTGCCTGACCTGCACGGCCAGCAGATCCTTGAGCGCTTCGCGCGCGAGATCGAGCGAGACTTTTGCGTTTGCGAACTTGGCGTAGGCAAGTACGCGCTTGAGCCCTCCTTCGAGTTCCCGCACGTTCGACTGAATGTGATTGGCGATGAAAAAAGCCACGTCCTCGGCCAGATTGACGCGGTCTGCCTCGGCTTTTTTCAGAAGGATGGCCACCCGCATTTCCAGTTCGGGCGGTTCGATCGCCACCGTCAGGCCCCAGCCAAAGCGCGAAATCAGCCGATCCTCGATCCCGGCAATTTCCTTTGGATAAGTGTCACAGGTGATGATGACCTGCTTGTGGGCTTCGATCAGCGCATTGAACGCGTAAAAGAATTCCTCTTGTGTGCGATTTTTGCCATTGAAGAACTGGATATCGTCGATCAACAGCAAATCCAGCGAGTGATAATACTTTTTGAAACCGTCGAAGGCTTTATGCTGATAGGCGCGTACGACATCGGAAACGTACTGCTCGGCATGGATATAGCGCACGTTTGCAGCGGGATTGAACTCGAGCAACTTGTTGCCAATGGCCTGGATGAGGTGGGTCTTGCCCAATCCCACGCCGCCGTAAACGAACAAGGGATTATAGGCGACGCCCGGGTGCTCCGAGACCTGCAGGGCGGCGGCGCGCGCGAGTTGATTGGCCTTGCCCGTGACGAAAGAGTCGAACGTAAAGGAAGGATTGAGCCGCGTCTGCTCCCGGACCTTGGGTTTGGCCGGCGGGGCGTCGCTTGTCACGGGGGCGGTCGAGCTTGCCGCCGACGCTTCGGGTGGCAGGCGGGGAGATCTCTCGCCGAGGCTCAAGACGACATCGACCGGCTTGCGCAGGAATTCGGTCGACAGACGCTCGATGTCAGCCAGAAATTTGTCCTTCACCCACTCGAGAACAAATCGGTTCGGGGCGGAAACGACGATATTCTCCCCGTCCAGACGCGCGTGAAGCGGCTCGATCCAGGTCTTGTATTGCTGCGCTGGAAGAGCTTTTTCAAAATGGCGAAGACAATGATTCCAGAAGCTATCCATTGGCGCGCAGGTAGAATTTTGACGGTGGGAGCGGCCATGGCAGGCCTGCTGGGCAGAGCGGCGAAGTCTAACAGCAAGCCGATAAGTTATCCACAGGCGCGCCGGCACCAGCACCGAGGTTGACAAGCAGGTGCCAAAACCCGTGTAATAGCGCGCTTTTTCTGCCAGTCACCGGGAGCAACGGACCATGAAACGCACCTATCAACCCTCAAAGACCCGGCGTGCACGCACGCACGGTTTCCTCGAGCGCATGAAAACCCGCGGGGGACGCGCAGTAATCAATGCGCGGCGAGCCAAGGGACGCGCACGTCTGGCCCCCTGAAGTCGACGCGCCTCGGGCTGCCTCGTCAGGCAAGGCTGCGCGGTAAGGCGCAATTCACCGGGGCCTTTGCCAGGCGCCGACAGGGCAACTTCTTCGTTGTGTTGCGCCGGAACAAGCCGATCGATCAAGCGGCGCGCCTGGGTATAGTAATAAGCCGCCACACGGCACCCCGCTCGGTGACGCGCTCTTCGATGAAGCGCGCCATTCGCGAGATTTTCCGCCATTTGCGCGCTCAGCTGGGTCCGGGCGACATCGTCGTGAGAGTCCGCCAGCAGGCGAGAAGGGCAGACATGCCTGCCGCGCGGAACGAACTGGAAAGACTTCTGCGGGAATCTTGCTGATGCGGGCGATGCTGTTGGTCTTCATCCGGTTGTACCAGTTCTTGTTGAGTCCCTGGACGGGCAACAATTGCCGTTTTTACCCGACGTGTTCGGAATACGCGAGGGCTGCTATCACCAAGCACGGCGCAGCGTACGGAAGCTGGTTGGCAATGAGGAGGCTGCTCCGGTGCCATCCTTGGCATCCCGGCGGGGCCGATCCCATACCTTGATATAAGAATCTTCCATGGATAGTTTGCGATTATTTGCGGCGATGGTGTTTGCCGTATCCGTATTTCTTCTGTTCGACGCCTGGAACAAGGAACGCAGTCCGCAGCCGCCGGTGCCCGACCAGGCCGCGCAGCGCAACAGCACTACCATGCCGTCTCCGACCTTGCCGCCCGGCACACCGGCAGCGCCGCCCAGCCCGGCTGCTGCGGCTGCGCAGCCCGGCGCGTCCAGTTTGCCGCGCATCATCGTTCGCACGGATGTGTTTGTCGCGGAGATCGACCCCGTCGGCGCAACGCTGAGCAGGCTCGAGTTCACGCAGCATCGGGACAAAGTCGACAAGTCGAAGAATTTCGTGCTGTTCGAGAAAAATGCCACGCAGACTTACGTCGCCCAAAGCGGACTTATTGGCGAAGGGCTGCCGAATCACACCACGCTCTATAGTTCTGCGGCGACGAATTATGAATTGCGCGACGGAAGCGACGAGCTCAGCGTTGACTTCACGGCAACCGGGACCAAAGAGATCGGCGTTAGCAAGAGGATGGTGTTTCGTCGCAGCAGCTACGTCATCGACGAGTCCTATCGGATTTCCAATCGCAGCGCCGCTGAAATCAAACCCTACGGCTATTTTCAGCTGGTCCGGGATGGATCACCCGCTGCCGGAGATTCGAAGATGGTGCCGACGTACACCGGCGCGGCAATCTACACCGACCAGACCAAATTTCTCAAGATTGATTTCTCGGATATCGATAAAGGCAAGGTCGACTATCCCAAACATGTCAACGATGGCTGGGTTGCATTCGTTCAGCACTATTTCGTGGCGGCCTGGTTGCCGGCAGAAAAGATCGGGCGCGAGTTTTACACCCGCGCATTGGGCGGTGGGTTGTACACCGCCGGGGTCATCGTGCCGGCGCCCAGCATAGCCCCCGGCGGCGATGCGTCAGTCGACATGCGCCTTTATGCGGGCCCGCAAGAGCAGGACAAGCTCGAAGTGCTGGCGCCAGGGCTGAACCTGACGGTCGATTATGGCTGGTTGACGATTATCGCTTCGCCTTTGTTCTGGGTGCTCTCCACGATCCAGAAATGGACCAACAACTGGGGCGTGTCGATCATCCTGCTGACCGTCATCATCAAGCTCATCTTCTATCCGCTTTCCGCGGCGAGTTATCGATCGATGGCCAAGATGCGTGTGATGGCGCCGAAAATGCAGAAGCTCAAAGAGCAATTCGGTGACGATCGGCAGCGCATGCACCAGGCGATGATCGAGATGTATAAGACGGAAAAGATCAATCCGCTCGGCGGGTGCCTGCCGATCGTTGTTCAGATCCCGGTCTTCATCGCACTGTATTGGGTGTTGCTGGCGAGCGTGGAATTGCGCAACGCCCCGTTCATATGGTGGATCAAGGACCTTTCGGCGCAGGATCCGTATTACATCCTGCCGGTGCTGATGGGCGCGACCATGATCATTCAGACTTGGCTGAATCCGACGCCACCCGATCCGATACAGGCCAAGGTCATGAAGATCATGCCGGTGGCATTCAGCATCTTCTTCTTCTTCTTTCCCGCTGGGCTCGTGCTTTACTGGCTGGTCAACAACATTCTGTCCATCGCCCAGCAATGGCAGATTACGCGTGCAATAGAGCGGTCAAAACCCGCTCATGCTTCCCGCTGACACGATTGCCGCTATCGCCACGGCGCCGGGCCGATCCGGCATCGGCGTCGTTCGCGTGTCGGGGCCCGGGGTGCGCGCCGTCGCTGCGGGAATTCTCGGCCGGCCCTTAACCGCGCGGGTCGCCACGCTTTGCGATTTTCTCGATGGTGCCGCCGCGCTGCTCGACCGCGGGATAGCCATTTATTTTGCCGCACCCCACTCGTATACCGGCGAGGATGTACTGGAACTCCAGGGACATGGCGGGTTGGCCGTGCAGCAACTGGTGCTACGGCGATGCATGGAACTGGGTGCCCGGCTGGCCGAGCCGGGCGAATTCACGCAACGTGCCTTTCATAACGACAAACTCGATCTTGCACAGGCTGAAAGCGTTGCCGATCTGATCGACGCGAGTTCAGCGGCGGCGGCAAGAAGCGCCATGCGCTCGCTTGCGGGAGAATTTTCGCAGCGCGTGACGTTACTCAATCGGGCGCTGATCGAGCTCAGGATGCTGGTGGAAGCGACGCTTGATTTTCCCGATGAAGAAGTAGATTTTCTGCAGGGCAGCGACGCGATCGCAAGGCTGGATCGTCTGCATCATGCGCTCGACGCGCTCTATGCGGAAGCGCAGCAAGGCAGGATCATGCGTGACGGCGTCAAGGTCGTGCTGATGGGCCAGCCCAACGTCGGCAAATCCAGCCTGATGAATCGCCTGGCCGAGCAGGAAGTGGCGATCGTGACCGACATTCCAGGCACAACGCGCGACGCGCTGCGCTATGAGTTGGTCGTCGAGGGGGTTGCGCTGCATGTGGTCGATACGGCAGGGCTGCGACAGTCGGCGGACGCCGTGGAAAAACTCGGCATTGAGCTGGCGTGGCGCGAAATCCGGCAGGCGGATCTGGTGCTGGTGGTACTGGATGCGACCCTAGGCGTTACGCAAGCCGATCGCTCGATTCTGTCAGAGTTGCCCTCCACGATAAAAAAAATGTTTGTATTCAATAAGATCGATACTCTGCCACGAGAGCCGGCGATGATCGAAACGGTGCACCAGTATGAAGTCTGGGTGTCGGCCAAGTACGGGACCGGACTCGACTTGCTACGTACGACAATATTGCGCAGCATCGGTTGGCACCCTCCGCAGGAAGGCACGTTCAGCGCAAGGGAGCGTCATCTGGAGGCATTGCGTGTGGCCGGTGAAGCGTTGCGTGCAGCGCGCAACGCAGCGGGATCCCTGGAACTCATGGCCGAAGAGCTGCGGATGGCCCAGCGAGCGTTCGGACGCATTACTGGCGCGTTCGATGCGGATGATCTACTGGGTGAGATTTTTTCGCGCTTCTGCATTGGCAAATAGACGTGTCCGAAGTTATCGCCTTGTGCGCATTTGCCTTTCTGGCCGGACTGGTGGATGCCGTCGCCGGAGGCGGGGGCCTGATCCAGGTGCCTGCTTTGTTTGCGTTGTTTCCAAACCTTCCGCCGTCCCTTCTGCTGGGCACCAATAAGTTTTCCTCCCTGGCCGGCACCACGATTGCAACGCTGCGCTATAGCAGATCCGTGCCCATCGGTTGGCGAACGGTGTGGCCGGCTGCTGTCGTTGCGGGAGTGGGGGCGCTAGCGGGCGCCAAGACGGTCACGCTGCTGGATCCGAGCGTACTTCGTCCCGTCCTGTTGTTAATGCTGGCCGCCATGACCGTGTATATGCTCGTGAGAAGGAAGCTCGGCGAATCGAGCGGACCGGCGGCAGCCCCCGCGGGAACAGCCATGTTCGTCGGGGTAGCGGCACTGTTTGGCTTCTACGATGGGTTTTTCGGGCCGGGCGCCGGAAGTCTGTTGATGTTCGCGCTGGTGCGCTGGTTTGGTAACGATTTCCTACGCGCTGCGGCCACCACGAAAATATTGAATGTCACCACAAATTTTTGCGCGCTCATGTTGTTTGTCGCCACTGGCAATGTCCTCTATGCAGTCGCGCTGCCTATGGCGCTATGTAATGTGGCCGGCAGCTACTTGGGCGCTCATTTGGCGATTCGGCGCGGCAGTCGGTTTATTCGGGCGGTATTTTTGATGGTGGTGCTCGCCTTGTTCATTAAGCTTCTAGGAGACCAGCTCAGCGCTTGATGCCACATGTTCCACGTGAAACGTCCCGGCGTTGTTTCACGTGGAACAAAACTCCCAAGACAAGTTCGGGTATCATCCGGCCTCCCTGGAAAAACCATGACTGCTACTCTTTCTTTCGATGTGATCGTCGTAGGAGGCGGCCACGCCGGCACCGAAGCCGCGCTGGCTGCTGCGCGCGCCGGTTGCCGCACCCTGTTGCTTACGCATAGCATTGAAACGCTGGGTCAAATGTCTTGCAACCCATCGATTGGCGGCATCGGCAAAGGCCATCTGGTCAAAGAAATCGACGCTCTGGGAGGAGCCATGGCTGCTGCGACCGATGAGGCCGGCATCCAATTCCGCATCCTCAATGCCAGCAAGGGGGCTGCGGTGCGGGCGACACGTGCGCAAGCAGATCGGGCGCTCTACCGCCAGGCGATACGCAGGCGGCTGGAGAACCAGCCGAATCTTTCGATTTTTCAGCAAGCTGCCGCTGATTTCATGTTTCAGGGCGAGTGCGTCACGGGCGTCGTAACTGAATTGGGCATGCGATTCCAAGCGCGCGCCGTCGTGTTGACCACCGGCACGTTTCTGTCGGGACTCATGCACATCGGGCTGCAGAATTTTCAAGCCGGCCGGGCTGGAGATCCACCGACGTTGCGTCTCGCCCAGCGTCTGCGCGAGCTCAATCTGCCGGTGGGTCGGCTCAAGACGGGCACCCCGCCGCGAATCGATGGCCGGTCCATCGATTACTCCGTGATGACCGAGCAGCCAGGCGACGACCCCGTCCCCGTGTTTTCCTTCCTGGGCTCTGCTGCGCAACACCCGCAGCAGCAGCCGTGCTGGATCACGCAGACCAACGCGCAAACTCACGAGATCATTCGCGCCGGTTTGGATCGTTCGCCCATGTTTACGGGAGTGATCGAGGGTGTGGGCCCGCGCTATTGCCCCTCCATCGAAGACAAGATCACGCGCTTTGCCGACAAGTCGTCACATCAAATTTTCCTCGAACCCGAGGGGTTGACGACTCGCGAGGTGTATCCCAACGGTGTTTCCACCAGCTTGCCCTTCGATGTCCAAGTGGAGTTGATCCACTCAATCAAAGGGTTGGAAAACGCGCATTTGACCCGACCCGGCTATGCCATCGAATACGACTATTTTGATCCGCGCGCGCTGAAGGCATCGCTGGAAACCAAGGCCATCGGCGGGTTGTTCTTCGCAGGCCAGATCAACGGTACGACCGGCTATGAGGAGGCCGCCGCCCAAGGGCTGTTGGCGGGCCTGAATGCGGCGCTGTTGGTGCAGGAGAAGTCACCCTGGTGTCCGCGCCGCGACGAGGCTTACCTGGGCGTGCTGGTCGATGACTTGATCACCCGCGGCGTTACCGAGCCCTATCGGATGTTCACGAGCCGCGCCGAATATCGCTTGAGCTTGCGAGAAGACAACGCGGATTTACGCCTCACCGAACTAGGCCGGAAGTTGGGTCTGGTCGACAACGATCGCTGGCAAGCCTTTGAGATCAAGCGCGAGGCAATCGGCCAGGAGCGCCAACGTCTCGCGACGACTCGGATCAGTCCGCGGACGCTTGACAGCAAAGGCATGCATGCCTTGTTCGGCCAGCAGCTCGAACGCGACTATACCCTCGAGGAATTATTGCGCCGTCCGGACGTGCATTATCGCGACCTTGTCTCGCTGCCCGGGGCAGGGCCAGGGATCGACCATGACAAGGCTGCGGAACAAGTCGAGATTCAGATCAAATATCAGGGATATGTCGAACGCCAGCAGGATGAAATCGGCCGTCTCGAACAGTTCGAGACAACACGCCTGCCCCCTGATATCGATTATGCCTCCGTCCGCGGTCTGTCTATCGAAGTGCAACAAAAACTCAATCAGCAGCGCCCCGAAACGCTCGGTCAGGCTTCGCGCATGTCCGGCATGACCCCAGCGGCGATATCGCTCTTACTCGTGCACTTGAAGCGCGGATTTGGCATGCAAGCCGCTAGCTCTACGCTTCAGCCCGTTCGCAAGGCAGGAAGCCATCATTGAGCCATGTCGCAGAACTGCTCAGGCAGGGTGTCGCCGGCTTGGGGCTGTCGTTGCCCGCCGGGGCCTTCGTGCAGCTCTCCGATTATCTGGCGTTATTAATGAAATGGAATCGCGTTTACAACCTGACGGCCATTCGGGACGAAGCCATGCTGGTAACGCATCATCTGCTGGATAGCCTGGCGGTAGTTCCCTATGTACCGCCTGGAAGTCTCGTAGACGTGGGGAGCGGTGCAGGATTGCCCGGCATTCCCGTCGCCATAGCGTGCCCGGAGCGAACCATTGCAGTGCTCGATTCGAACCAGAAAAAAAGCGCATTTCTGACCCAGGTCGTGGCCGAATTGGGCTTGCACAACACCCGGGTCATCAACCAGCGCGCACAAGATTACCGCCCGGGTGACGGATTCGATGTCGTGGTGTCGCGCGCATTCTCGGATCTCGGCAACTTTGCGAACGACGCCGGTCATTTGTGTAAAGCAGGTGGAGTTCTGATCGGCATGAAAGGGATCCAGCCATCGGCCGAGATTGCCGAACTGCCGCCTTCTTGGCAGGTGGACAGAATCGTGGCGCTCACAGTCCCCAGACTTGAAGCGGCTCGGCATCTCGTGTTCATGCGCGCCACACATTAAGCATTGAAGCCTATGCCAAGAGTGTTAGCAATCACTAACCAGAAAGGCGGCGTGGGCAAGACCACGACCAGCGTCAATCTCGCCGCCAGCTTGACGTCGGCAGGGCAGCGCGTGCTGTTGGTCGATCTCGACCCTCAGGGAAACGCCACGATGGGAAGCGGCATCGACAAACGCACCCTGCATGCGACGGTCTATCAGGTCCTATTGGGAGAGGCTGCTTTATCGTCGGTGCGCCAACGCAGCCAGAGTGGCGGATTTGACGTGATCCCGGCAAACCGCGAACTGGCAGGCGCAGAAATCGAGATGGTCGATCTGCCGGAGCGCGAGGCGCGTTTGAAGCACGCGCTTGATGAACTTCGTGCGCAATACGACTTCGTGCTGATCGATTGTCCTCCCGCCCTGAACTTGCTCACGGTAAACGGACTGTGTGCAGCCAATGCCGTCATGATCCCCATGCAATGCGAGTACTACGCGCTCGAAGGCCTGAGCGACCTGGTGCAGACCATCAAGAAGGTCCGCACACACCTCAATCCCGGGCTGGAAATCGAGGGTCTGCTGCGCACCATGTACGACCCACGCAACACGCTCGCGCAACAAGTGTCCGGGCAGCTTCAGCAACACTTTGGCGATAAGGTTTACCGTACCATCATCCCGCGCAACATTCGCCTCGCCGAGGCGCCGAGTCACGGACTGCCGGTTCTGGCCTTTGACAAGCAGTCCAAGGGCGCAATGGCTTATCTTGAACTTGCCGGCGAGATGCTCAGCAAAGGCTCCTAGAAAGAATGCAAATGGCGAAACTAAAAGGCCTGGGACGCGGACTCGACGCGTTGCTTTCGGGCGATGACGAAACGAGCACGTCCACGCAGAGCGAATTGCCCATTGGATCGTTGAAACCGGGGCGGTTTCAGCCGCGTACGCGCATGGACCCCGAGTCCATTGCGCAATTGAGCGAGTCGATCAAGGCACAAGGACTCATCCAGCCCATCCTGGTTCGTCCCACGGAGCGAGGCGAGTATGAAATTATCGCGGGCGAACGTCGCTGGCGAGCCTCCCAGCTCGCCGGGTTGACCCAGATACCCGTGATCGTGCGCAATGTGCCGGATAAAGCCGCGCTGGCGATGGCGCTCATCGAAAATATACAGCGCGAAGATCTCAATCCGCTCGAAGAGGCCCTGGGCATTCAACGGCTGATCGATGAATTCGATATGACACACGATCTCGCCGCCCAGGCGGTGGGCCGGTCCCGAAGCGCCGTCACTAATCTGCTGCGGCTGCTCAATTTGTCGAAGGCGGTGCAGGAAATGCTCATGCTTGGAAAAATCGAGATGGGCCATGCGCGCGCGCTTCTGGCCGTTGGCGGTGCGCGTCAGGTGGAATTGGCTCACCGGATCATCAGCAAGAACCTGTCCGTGCGTGAAGCCGAACAACTGGTCGGCGAAGCCGTGGTGACCTCGCGCAACATTCCCCGCAAGGCTCCCAGAAAGGACCGCGACCTGCTGGCTCTCGAAGAGGAGTTGTCCGAGATACTTGGTACCGCGGTCAGCTTTCACCCCCAGCGCAGCGGCGGGGGCAAGCTGATCATCGATTACGCAAGCCTGGACCAGCTCGACGCTGTGCTCCAGTTGTTGCGCCGATGAAAACGCACCGGCTTGGATTGGTCGACGCGAGCGTTGACGCTAAAACGTCAAAACTATTACAATCGAAAAGTTTGCTCCTCAGCAGTTGCTTCAGGTAACGATGCTCCGCATTCAGAGCAAGCCGGTACGCACGGTTCTCGGTTGGCAAGTCGTTGTGACTGCTTGCCTGGCAAGCGCCGCCGGTTTGATGGCCGGAGTCCACGGCGCGGCATCAGCGGCACTAGGCGGGCTCGTCAGTTTCGTTTCCGGTTTGGCATTTGCGGTGGTCATGCAGTCGACCGGGCTGAAGACGGCCGACGCAACGATCATTGCGGCTCTGCGGGCCGAGGGCGCGAAAATCGGTCTGGCCGTTGTTCTGCTGTGGCTGGTCCTGGCGTTATATAAGGACGTGGTGCTCGTCGTTTTCATCGGTTCGTTTATTCTGACGATCCTGGTGTTTTCGATGGCGTTTTTCGTACGCGACGTATAGAGCAAGTTAAGCGATGGCTACCGAGTTAACCCCGACCCAATACATTTCGCATCACCTGACGAACATGACTGCGTCGTTGGGCGAAGGCAATTTCTGGACGCTGCACGTCGACTCCCTCGTGATGTCCGTGCTGCTTGGTGTCATCGGCCTGGGTTTCCTGTGGTCGGTGGTGCGCGGCGCCACGGCCGGCGTGCCGGGCAAGCGCCAGGCCTTCGTCGAACTCGCGCTCGAATTCGTCGACAACCAGGTCAAGGGCATTTTCCATGGCGACCGCCATAAGTTCATCGCGCCGGCGGCACTGACCGTCTTTGTCTGGGTGTTGCTCATGAACGCCATGGATTTCCTGCCCGTGGACATCATGGCCTGGATCTACGAGCACGTATTTCACCTGCATAACTGGCGCGGCGTGCCCACTGCGGACATCAACACCACGTTCGCGCTTGCCTTGTCGGTGTGGCTGCTGATGATTTATTTCAGCATCGCGGTCAAAGGCTTCGGCGGCTGGATCCACGAGCTCTTCGGCACGCCTTTCGGCAATCACATCCTGCTCTGGCCGGCCAACTTCCTGTTCAACCTGGTCGAATACATCTCCAAGCCGCTGTCCCACTCGCTACGGCTGTACGGGAACATGTATGCGGGGGAGATCATTTTCCTGTTGCTCGGTCTGTGGGCCGCGACCGGCCTGGTGGGCGCATTTTTCGGCGCGATCCTCGGTGCCGGCTGGGCGATCTTCCATATCCTGATCGTCGTGCTGCAGGCGTTCATTTTCATGATGCTGACTGTCGTGTACCTCTCGATGGCGCATGAAAGCCACTGATTTCGTCATCCACTTTATTTTGAGAAGAAGGGAAGGAATACCCAAATGGAAAAACTGCAATTTCTGGCACTGATTCAAGCCTACACCGGCGTAGGCATCGGGCTGATGATCGGCCTGGGTGCCGCCGGCGCATGTATCGGCGTGGGCATCATGTGCAGCCGTTTTCTGGAAGGCGCCGCCCGCCAGCCTGAAATGATTCCGGCGTTGCAGGCAAAGGTGTTCCTGTTGCTCGGCTTGATCGACGCATCCTTCATTATCGGCGTCGGCCTCGCCATGCTGTTCGCGTTCGGCAATCCGCTGCTCGCTGTCATCAATTAAAGCGCGGACCCGACGCCACCACGACAGGAGACAGCCGTGAACATTGGTATAACGATGCTCTCGCAGGCGGTCGCTTTTGCGATCTTCATCTGGTTTACGGTCAAGTTCGTATGGCCGCCGCTGATGAGGGCTGTCGAAAAGCGGCAAAAGCAGATCGCCGAAGGACTGGCCGCGGCGGAACGCGGCAAGCAAGATCTTGAGCTCGCTGGCAAGCGCGCTGCCGAAGAATTGCAGCGCGCGCGCGCCCAGGCGGGCGAGATCATTTCCCAAGCTGAGAAGCGCGGGGCGGCGGTTGTCGAAGAAGCCAAAGCTGCCGCCAAAGCCGAAGCCGAACGCATCGTCAGCGGCGCCAAGGCCGAAATCGAGCAGGAAGTGTTCCGCGCCAAGGAGGCCCTGCGCGCGCAAGTGTCCATGCTCGCGGTGACCGGCGCGGAAAAAATCCTCAAGCGCGAAATCGATTCCAAAGCGCACGCGCAACTGCTCTCTGGCCTGGAAGCCGAGTTCAGATAAGTCCCATGGCCGAACTCGCTACCGTTGCCCGTCCTTACGCGGAAGCAGCCTACCGGCTTGCCAAGGAAGGCAACTCCCTGCAAGCCTGGTCGGACACGCTGAACCTGCTTGCCTCGGTGTATCAGGATCCGCAAATGCAGGCCGCAATCGCCAATCCGAAAGTAACCTCGGCCGACATCGAGAAATTGCTGGTCGCGATCTGCGGCGAGCGCATCGATGACATTGCGCGAAATCTGATCCGGTTGCTGATGCACAATCGCAGGCTGCCCGTGCTGGTGGAGATTCGCGATTTGTTCGAGCAACTCAAACTCGAAGACGAAGGCAAGCTCGACGCGAAAATCAGCTCCGCTTT
>CBDDRM010000192.1:0-8040 GCA_965233135.1 uncultured bacterium
TTCCGCCCGCGCCCGTTACAAAGTGGCATGGCGCTATACACGAATACCATCAAAGGAGTACAGTTTGCGCGCAGCTTTTTGGACTACATAAATATTCGCACTGGCATGCCGTGGCTGCGCGGGACCGTGTAAGCACGACAACTAAAAATTTTAGGCTCGATGGAGGGTTAAACAATGAAGCTCAAGGTAAACAAGCAGGACAGGAGTTATGAGGGCGATCCGCAAATGCCGCTGATGTGGTATCTGCGCGATGAGCTCGCTCTGACAGGAACGAAATTCGGTTGTGGAACGGGATTGTGCGGCGCCTGTACAGTGCACCTCGATGGCAAACCCGTGCGCTCCTGTGTCGTCGTGATGAAGGAAGCGGCCAATCACGCCGTCACCACGATCGAGGGTTTGTCTCCCGATGGCAATCATCCCGTGCAAAAAGCCTGGCGCGCCGAGAACGTGCCCCAGTGCGGCTATTGCCAGCCTGGCCAGATCATGAACGCAGCCGGCCTGCTCGCAGCAAACAAGAATCCTACGGACGATCAGATTCTCGAAGCAATGACCGGGAACATCTGCCGCTGCGGTTGCTATCAACGCATTTTCGCGGCCATCAAGACCGCCGCACAGGAGGCCTGAAATGAAAAACGCTAAAACTCAGGCCATCGTCACCAACGTCAGCCGCCGCAATCTGCTCAAGGGCATTGTCGGCACCGGCGGGTTGGTTCTTGCAGCGCAGTTCGTCTCGCCCAACGTCGCTCTCGCCGCCTACAAGACCGGCGCCGAAGGCATGCCCGGGGGCGTGGTGTGGGATCCGCATGTTTTCGTCTCCATCGATCCGAGCGGCATCGTAACGATCGTCACGCATCGCTCCGAAATGGGCACCGGCTCGCGCACCAGCCTGCCGATGGTGGTTGCCGATGAAATGGAAGCCGACTGGTCCAAGGTCAAGATCGTCCAGGCCGAAGGCAACGAGCAGAAGTACGGCAATCAGGATACCGACGGTTCGCGCAGCATTCGCCACTTCATCCAGCCGATGCGCACCTGCGGTGCGGCGGCCCGGCAAATGCTCGAGCATGCGGCGGCAATCACGTGGGGTGTTTCCAATGCGGAATGCCGCGCACAGAATCACAAGGTCATACACGTTCCGACCGGAAGAAGTCTCGGCTACGGCGAATTGGCGGCTGCGGCATCGCAACTGAAGACCCCGAACCAGAAGTCGATCACGCTCAAGGATCCATCCGAGTTCCGCTACATCGGCAAAGGCGAGGTCCAGATCACGGATCTGCACGACATCACGACGGGCAAGGCCAATTACGCGCAGGACTTCCACATGCCCGGCATGAAGTACGCCGTGGTGGCGCGTCCGCCAGTGGTACTTGGTCAGGTCAAGACCTATGACGAAGCTGCGGCCATGAAAGTGCCCGGTGTAATCAAGGTCGTCAAGATCCCCTCGACGCCGATGCCCGCGGTTTTCGCTCCACTGGGTGGTGTCGCGGTCATCGCGAACAGCACCTGGGCGGCACTGAAAGGTCGCGAGGCACTCAAAGTCACGTGGGACGACGGCCCGAACAAGAGCTATGACTCGGTGGCGTACAAGGCGCAAATGCAGGCCACGGCCCGCAAGCCAGGCAAGATCGAGCGCAATGAAGGCGATGTGGACAAAGCGCTGGCAGGGGCCGCCAAGGTCATCGAGCGCGAGTACTACATTCCGCATGGCGTGCATGTGCCGATGGAGCCGCCCGCTGCAACCGTCCAGATCAAGGACGGCAAGGCCGAAGTCTGGGCCTGCGTGCAAAGCCCCGGCGGCACCCGCGGCGACGTGGCCAAGGTTCTTGGCATGAAGCCCGAGGATGTGCGTGTCAACGTCACCTTGCTGGGCGGCGGTTTCGGACGTAAATCCAAGTGCGACTTCGCGCAGGAAGCGGCCATTCTGTCCAAGGCAATGGGAGGCACACCGGTCAAAGTGGTGTGGACGCGCGAAGACGACATCCATCACTCGTTCTATCATAGCGTGTCGTACCAGCATGTCACCGCTGGCATCGACAAGAACAACAAGGTCGTTGCCTGGCGCCATCGCAGTGTTTCGCCATCGCTGATGTCCAATTTCATGCCTGATCCGAAGCGCGAAAGCGCACTGGAACTGGGTCTGGGATTGATCGACACGCCGTTCGACGTGCCGAACCTGCGGCTCGAGACCGGTGAGGCCGTGGCGCAGACGCGTATCGGCTGGTTCCGTTCGGTCAACAACATTCCGCATGCATTCGCGATGCAATCGATGGTGGCGGAGCTTGCGCATGAACTTGGCCGCGATCCGAAGGACTTCCTGCTGGAAATGATCGGCCCCCCGCGCATCGTGGATCCGCGCAAGACCGTTACCAGCGAGCTGTGGAACTACGGCGATCCGTGGGATACGTATCCGGTGGATACGGCCCGTACCCGCCGCGTGGTGGAACGTGCTGCCAAGGAAGCGGGCTGGGGTAAGAAGTTGCCCAAGGGCCATGGCATGGGCATCGCGGTTCAGCGCAGTTTCCTGAGCTACGTGGCTACCGTGGTTGAAGTGGCCGTCGATGACAAGGGCAACGTTACGGTGCCCAACGTGCATACGGCAATCGACTGCGGTTTTGTGGTCAATCCCGAGCGCGTGCGTTCACAGATCGAAGGCGCTGCAGTCATGGGCCTGAGTCTGGCGAAGTTGAACCAGATCACGTTCAAGAACGGCCGCGTGCAGCAGAACAACTTCCACGACTACCCGGTGCTGCGCATCGGCCAGGGTGCAATGGATGTTCGCACGCACATCATTGAAGCCACGATCGATGATCCCTCCAGTGGCGTTGGGGAGCCCGGCGTTCCGCCGTTTGCTCCGGCATTCGCCAACGCGGTGTTTGCTGCGACCGGCAAGCGTATCCGCAACCTGCCGCTGGGCGATCAATTGAGCGCCTGACGCAAACCGCCTCCGGAGAAATCCGGAGGTGTCTGGAAATGAAAACGCCCGTTCCGAAAAGGAACGGGCGTTTTCTTTTGCACGTCCGAGCGGAGCGTTCGCCTTATTCCTTAGCATGTCTTCCTTCGTGTTTGTGGTGCGCTTTGCATTCGGCGGAAAGCTCGGCCTCGTGCTCCTTCATGCACTGCATCTTGCGGCCTTCGCCTGCCGGCACATCCTTGCACAGCCGCTCCATGTCCGCCATGCAGGGATGCCTGCGCTTGGCCTCGGCCATTTTGTCGCGACATGCGCCGGAGAGCTCCGCCTCATGCTCATGCAGGCAACTTGCAATACGACCGTGCCCGGCCTGAACGCCTTTGCAGAATTTCTCCGCATCGGGCTTGCACGCCTCCGCGACTTCCCTGCCGCGCTCTTTACCGCGCGCGATCTGCTCTCGGCAGCCGGATGACAGCTCCTGCTCGTTCTGCTTCAGGCACATGGCAATGCGCCCTTCCCCCGGCTGTACCCCTTTGCAGAGTTTCTGTACGTCGGCGCGACATGCGCGCGGATGCTCCCTTTCTGCGGCTTGCGCGGCGCCGAGACTCACCGAGGCGGAAACAGCCAGAACGACGATTGCACCAAACAGCTTCATGGTCGGATCTCCTGAGTTGACCGGCACCAGCGCCGATGCCGGTGTAAACGATCAGGGTCCCGACCCAGTTGACCCGTGTGAGCCTTATCGCGATGCGCGGCTTCGGAACACCGATGCATTGCCAATCGCACCCGATACAGGACCATGTGCCCATGCGAGCCAGCGCGGGCGCACGCATCCGTTCCGCGACGTTCTTGCTATGATCGTCCCTCGTGGCGCTGCCTGCAGTTTGCTTTCGCGGAGCGTTCATCGCACGCGGACCGACACGCGCATGGCTATGCGCAAGATCACAGCAGGGAAGATTGTCAATACGTCAGTCACTCAGCAGAATTGATGCGAGGAATGTAAGTCATGGCCAATGAAGCCAAAGTGGCAATCGTGACGGGCAGCGCCGGCGGCATCGGTGAAGCTGCGGCGCGCGCCATCGCGCGGCGTGGCGCACGCGTGGCGGTGGCAGACTTGCGCGGGGACGCTGCGCAGGAAACGGCTGATCGATTGCGCGCCGAAGGGCTTACGGCGCAACCCGTACAGGTGGACATCGCCGATGAAGCAAGCGTCGGAGCCATGGTCAAAACCGTGCTCGGGTGGTGGGGGCGGATCGACATTCTGGTCAATAATGCCGGCATCGAAAGTTCGAAACCGTTTCTCGAGATCGGACTGGCGGAGTATGAGCGCGTCATGCGCATCAACACCACCGGGGCCTGGCTATGCTGTCAGGCCGTGATTCCGGTCATGCAGCGCCAGAAAGGCGGCTGCATCCTGAATGTGAGCTCGGTGGCCGGCCAGCGCGGCGGAGGCTTGCTCGGTACTGCCGCATATTCGACGTCAAAGGGCGCGGTGATCGCTCTTACCAAAGCGCTGGCCCGGGAATTCGCCAAATCGGGCATCCGCATCAACGCGATCGCCCCGAGCCTCACGATGACCGACCTCGCGCAACGCCAGTTGGACAAGCTCAACCCCGACACGCTGGATCGCGTGATCGCCATGACGCCCGCCGGCCGCGTAGCGCAGCCCGATGAAATCGCCGCCGTGATCGCATTTCTGACTTCCGACGATGCATCCTTTATTTTCGGCCACGTCTATAACGTGGACGGCGGCACCGCGATGTAATGACGAAGCCCGTGAAGCAGCGTCGTTCCGGCCTGCTTTTGCGCTTCAGAAATTTTTAGGGACTGCGAGGTCTGTCACTGCGCCGTGCGATGCGTCGGCCACCAGCCGCGCATACTTTGCCAGAACGCCGTGCGCGTAGCGCGGCGCCGGGGCCACCCATTCGGCCAGACGCCGCTGCATCTGCGCCTCGCTCAGATCGATATCCAGGCGCCGGTTTTCGACATCGATGGTGACCAGATCGCCCTCCCTCACTGCCGCAATGGGCCCGCGCTCGGCCGCTTCTGGCACGACATGACCGATCACGAAGCCGCGCGTGGCACCGGAAAAACGCCCGTCGGTGATCAGCGCGACCGTCTCGCCCAGTCCCGAACCCTGCAAGGCACCGGTGACGAGTTGCATCTCCCGCATGCCCGGCCCGCCTTTGGGTCCTTCATAGCGCAAGACCATGACATCGTTGGGCTGGATACGCCCGTCCTTGATGGCCTGGAAAGCATCCTCCTCGCGCTCGAACACGCGTGCCGGACCACGATGAATCAGTTTCTTCTGTCCCGAGATCTTGATCACGCAGCCACCCGGCGCCAGGGTGCCGCGCAGAATGGCGAGACCACCCTCTTTCTTCAGCGCCTGCGCAAGTTGCTTGATGACGCCCTGCCCGGCCGGCTCGGACGCGCGACTGATTTCCGCGCCGAGGGTGCGCCCGGTCACGGTTTTTTCGTCCGGATGCAGCAACCCGGCTTCCATCAGTCGTTTGCCCACCACCGCCATGCCGCCAGCCTCGTACATTTCCGGGGCGGTATAGGTCCCCCACGGGCGCAAGTCCGCGAGCACCGGCGTCTTGCGCGAGATCCGGTCGAAGTCGTCGATGGCGAGTTCTACGCCAAAGTCATGCGCGGTTGCCAGCAAATGCAGCACGGCATTGGTCGACCCGCCTGTTGCCATGACGCCAGTGATCGCATTCTCAAAGCTTTGCCTGGTCACGAGCGAGCGCGGGGTGATGCCTTTGTTGACCAGGTCCATGACGAGCTTGCCACATTCGAATGCAATGTCGGCCTTGGGCGGATCCACGGCCGGAATATCGTTCCAGCCCATCGGCGAAATTCCGAGCATCGCGTAAGCAGTCGCCATGGTGTTGGCGGTGAACTGGCCACCGCACGCGCCCGCGCCAGGACAGGCATGATCTTCCACGTCCTTGAATTCTTCGGCCGAAATCTTGCCGGCGTTGAAGGCGCCCAGCGCCTCGTATGCATCCTGAATCGTGAGCTTGCGATTGCCGTATAGCGGATTGGGACGCGTGCAGGCACCGGAGCGGATGGATCCGCCATACAGCGTGATCCCAGGGATATTCAAGCGTCCCAATACCATGGCCATGGCGGGGATGGTCTTGTCGCAACCGGAAATGGTCACGATGGCGTCGAACATGTGACCGCGCGCGACGAGTTCCACGGAATCGGCAATCATCTCCCGGCTGATCAGCGAAGTCTTCATGCCTTCGGTGCCGGTGGTGATCGCATCGTTGATGGCGATGGTGTTGACTTCGATCGGTGTTCCGCCGGCAGCGCGCACGCCCGCCATGACTTTCTGTGCCAGCTCCCGGTGATTCCAGTTGCACGGCATGGTCCCGATCCAGCAATGGGCCACGCCGATCTGGGGCCGCGCCAGATCGTCATCGGTGAATCCAATCGCCTTCATCATCGAGCGCGCGACAGCACGGTCGGGTCCTTCCAGCAAGGTGCGGCTTTTATGTCGCGGATCAGCGGCCATGGGGTCTACCTGTAGTTCGAGGATTCAATATTCTAGCGTGAGCGCAGCGCATGCGTGCCGTACATCCACACCAGAAGCTGTGAAACTCGCGCACCGATTTGCCACGGGCGTTCATGGCTTTTGACATAGCCGTCAAAGCCAGGGAAGTGGTGTTCGTGCATGCTGCTGAGTCAAGGCGCGAAGGCAGCTTCCCGATCGCGGCACTTCAATTCGCCACGGGTTCATTGTCAATGAGAAGCTTCTTGTCGCTCTTGCCGTTCCGGGGTTTGGCTGCCGTCTCCTGCCTGGCGCCGCGGGCAGCGTTAACCAGGTCCGCTCCCTTCCCCCCTTATCGACCCAGCGGTCGGGGCACGAACTTACATCTCGCGCGTTGTCGGGACGGCTTTTGCCTGGCAGCGTTTTATTCCGTTGCCAGCGTGTGCCGCAGTCGGGCACACGCCCCCTCTATGGTGGCAATCTATAATTCGATGATGGATTGAGCGACGTGAAGTGGCTTGCGAGGCGGAGCCGAGTTGGCGTTTATACAGCGCGCGCCGACTCATATGCCCGGTGTTTTCCAGGCCGGCGGTAGGAGTGCAGACTACTTTAGTTTCAGCTTGCCCGGGGCTGCCCCGTTGAAAACCGCACTGCCAACGCTAGCGTTGGAACGAAGGCTTTGGGAATTCTCCAGGCCGAGACCATTGACCGATTCCACGGGCTTGTGTGTAAAGACGGCGGCGAATGCAGCACTATTCAAACTCGGCGCAAACAACTTGCCTTCTACCTGTCCGCGGGTCATTTCATTTACGCCTTGGTCAGCGACTCTTCGTTTCTCGTTTTCCCTTTTATTGGCGGAGTCGATGTCCGGGCCAGCCAGGTCTTTGTTGGATGCTTCACGTTCGGCAATATCAATTTGAGGGTGCTTTTTCTTATCGACTCTCTCGGGGGGCGGCGGCGGCAGGAAGGCGGCCTTGCTTATCAGGACGGGTTTGGTGTCAAGGCTTACGACCTGATACGACTGGCCATTAGCAACGTCGAGACACCCCCCGGCATTGCACACGGCAATGGCCCCCGCGGAAACAGTCCCGCTAACGCCATCGGCGTAGACCACCGTGTACTCCGTGCCGCGAATACCCATCGTAGCAACTGCCGTTTTCATCTCATAAGCGGCTTTTATCGCCTTGCCGATCAGTCCGCTGATTGTGCGCAGGCCCCCCTTGAGCAATTCCATTTCGAGGCGTTCCGAACCGTCGGGCGTGCCGCTATACGAATAGGCATTGACCCGAAATTCGGAATGCGGCGCGAGCGAAACGACTCCGCCATCGGAAAAGCGCAATTGAATTCTGGCATCCTCGCTGATTACCGTGTCGCCAACTTCAATGCCGGAGCCCTTCTTGAGTTCCCGTTTTTCGCCTGCTCCCGATAGCGTAAAAGCTGAGCCCCAGACGAATTCGACTTTTGCTGCCTCGGCGGCGAATAGTGGAGATGACGTGAAAAGCACGGCAGCAAGCGGAATAGCACGGATGGCTGTAACGAACTTCATGACCCCTCCCTCGTGTGCCCCGACGGAGACAGACTTCGTGTTGAGCTTTTTTAGGTTCGCTGTCCGTCCCGCGCGCTCGGTGCCTCC
>CBDDRM010000193.1:0-4390 GCA_965233135.1 uncultured bacterium
GGAAACCGGACACATCACCTTTAACGAAGGCGGCATTGCCAACATGCTTGCCAAGGCACAGACCAATGGCTGACACCCCGCTGCTGATCCGTGCGGCCGAGCTGCTGGAAGAACTCGCCGAGGACCTTGAGGATTCGCACACCGTCGACGGCGTCTGGAAACTCGATGACCAGTACGATTCGTCCGCGGCCTTTGAGCACGCCGAACTGGTCACCGTCGCGCAGAAACTGCGCGCGCGGGAAGCCTCAGACATCAGCGCCGCTGCGGCCATGTGCGAAGCGCTGAATTCCGGCGATGGGAGTTACAGGCCATGAAATCCGTGACAGCCGCAACAACGAAAAGACGTGACGACGTGACGGTCGTGAAAGAACGCCCGATTCTTTTTTCCGGCGAGATGGTCCGCGCGATTCTCGATGGGCGCAAGACGCAGACGCGGCGATATATCAAACCAGCGCCCGTATACCACGTTGACCCCATGACCTATTGCGGATGGCTGTTCCACCAGCGCGGCAAAACATCGCGGTGGATGTGGCCGAATGCGAAGGTGGAAATTATCGCGGAATGCCCCTACGGCGTGCCAGGTGATCGGCTGTGGGTGCGGGAAACGTGGGCGGTCGATGCCGAACTCGCCCAGGTAAAACGCGAAAACGAGGACGTGATGGGACCGCCAGGCTTCGGCCATGGCCCCTATTTCCGCGCCGATCCGGTGCACGAAAATACCGGGTTGCGCTGGCGGTCAAGCATCCACATGCCCCGCTGGGCTTCCCGCATCACGCTCGAAATCACCGGCGTGCGCGTCGAGCGGTTGCAGGACATCAGCGAGGCCGACGCCACTGCCGAGAGCTGCGAAGCGAAGCCTTTCCCCGGGCCGTGGTGGCAGGGCTATAAAGACTTCGATGGGGAATTGATCCATCAGCAGTCCATCGGCGAAAGCCCGCCGGAATGGATGATCGAGCCGAAACGGATGAAGAGCGCGCCGCACCTTGATCTATCCGCCGTGGACGCCTATCGAGGGCTGTGGCACCAGATCCACGGCCCCGGCGCATGGGATAAAAACCCGTGGGTGTGGGTTGTGGAATTCAAGAGGGCGCAGCCGTGACCGCCGTCGAAAAATTCCAGTGCAGCGATTGCGGCGAAATCCACGATTACGAGGACGACGCCCACGAATGCTGTGCGCCGCGCGTAACGTCGCGCTACGTCTGCGGCGCCTGCGACGAAGATTACGACGACCGCGACAGCGCCGAGGCCTGTTGCGCTGGCGCCGAGGACACCCCGGAGAGTTACCAGCGCCGCATGCAGGTGCTCGAGGACGCCGGCCAGCTAAGGTTGCCGTTGCCGTGACTCAGTCCTCAGCACCCAGCACTCAGTCCTCGCCGCCGGTCGGCCTCCTGACGGCCGGGCAGTCGGCGCTGTACCTGGGTATCAGCAAGAGCGCCTTCTACAGCCTGGTGCGGGCGGGTGAGCTTCCGTGCTACCGTTTCGGGCGGCGCATGACGCGCTTCGCGCTCGCGGACCTGGACGACTACAAAGCCCGATGCCGGTTTACTACGATAAAGGCAAGAAAGCCTACCGTTTCCAGTTCAACCGGATCATCGGCGGACAGCGCATTAGAGCTAGCCGCCTGCTTCCTGCGGCTTGGAGTCAATCCCAGGCCGACGCCTACGAGCGGCAGGAAAGCGCGCGCCTCTATGCCGCTGGCGCTGGTGTCGGCGAACCCGAAGTCCCGCTGATCGACACCGCCGTGGCGCTGTACCTGACCCATCGCGTGCCCACCCTGCGCAACGCGAAGAACACCGCCCAGAATCTCGCCATCCTGCTGCCGCACTACACCGGCAAACCGCTGACCGCCCTGCCCGAACTCGCGCGGGCCTACGTGCTCGACAATCCCGGCTTGAAACCCGCGACCGTGCGCAATCGGCTCGCCTGGCTGCGCGCGGCCGTGCGCTATGCATGGAAGGAGCACGGACTCGGCAGCGTCGATTACACGGCCCGCATGCGCCTGCCGGCTGTCAATAACCGGCGCCATGTGTACCTGCGCCTCGAGCAGATGGAAGCCCTGCGCAGCGCCGTCGAGGGCACAGACGCCATCGCCGCCGACACCCGGGCGCTGATCCGCATCGCGTTCTATACCGGCTGCCGCTGGGTGGCCGAGCTGCTGCCCCGCACGCCCGAGGACGTGGTCAGGATCGGCCGCGGCACCTGGTTGAAAGTCGCCGACACCAAAAACGCCGAGCCGAAGATGGTGCCCGTGCACCCCGCCATCCGGCAGGATCTCAAGCGCCTGCCCTTCAAGCACCACTGGCGCACGTACTACGCCCGGTTCGAAGCCGCGCGCGATCGCGCCGCGCTGCCCGGCATCACCATGCACACCCTGCGCCACAGTCTGGCCAGCACCCTGATCAGCCAGGGCGAAACCCTCGCCGTCGTCGGCCGGGCGCTGGGCCACAAAAGCAGTCAGTCCACCGAACGCTATGCCCACCTGTACCCCGAGGCCGTGGCCCGGGCGGTACGCAAGATCCCAAAGGGGAAGAAACGGAGAGCCGCATAAATGCCTATTCAATACGAGATCGATAAATCTCTGAGTCCTCCATCCTGTCTGCCAATAGGGCTGTCGCGTGAAAATCTTATGGATATCACACCTATTGGCGCTTCATTCCGAGTGTACTTGGATCAAGCATCAGGACGGATTCATGATGGGGCAGTCTATTTCGAAAAATCGGTTGGGCCGCATGAATAGGGTTGCCTGACCGGCAAGGTTATGCCCACCCAATACAAAAACCGTCCCACCTGGTAAACGCCGAAAATCGCATCAAACTGCTGGAAGAGCCGTATTACACAGCCAAAACATAAGGTTAATTGGTGGGCCCGGTCGGACTTGAACCGACGACCAAAGGATTATGAGTACCTTCACGCACCCCCTGCACATCGGTTCTCGGGGCGCAGGTGCCGCGCAGGATGTGGATAAGTGTGTTTGGATGCCAAAAAGCTGCCCACCTATCGGCACGCCCTGACCTGCGAGCGCAGGACGGCGTAGTCGATCAGGGCGCGGGCGATGGCGGTGTCGGGCGGGAGCGCGTCGAGTTCGCCGGCGAGCTGCTGGTTGAAGGCGTGGTCGTAGGTCACGAGCGGGGGGCAGTCACCATTTGTCGTCGCGCATGCGGCGAGTGAGGTCGTCGCGATCAACAGGGCGATCAGCGGCAGCCTTGAGCTGCCGGTCCTTGGTTTTGGCGTTGGCATCGAGGGCGGCCTTGTTGGCGCCCTGGCGGCCGGCGATCCACGCGAGGCCGACCAATGCGGCCAGCAGGCCGATCACCAGCAGCCAGGCGCTCATTTTTCGTCGAGCGGTTTGCTGGTCATCATGCGCAGCACGTAGACCACGGCGCCGATCGCGGACATGAACCAGCCCATATTGCCCGCGCCGATCACGGCGGTGACGGCCTCGGCGTTTTGCTGCAGGGCGCCGAGCATGACCAGGATCAGGGCGAACCAGGCGGTTTTGCTTTTGAGACTGCCGATGAGGTTATCCATTGCGGTGCTCCTTTGGTGGTGGGTGGGGAAAAAACGTGACGATCGTGACTACGTGACGGGCGTGACGGCGTGACGACGTTGATATTCACTGCCGACCTGCCCTGGTTCGTTGCTATTGGCGCAGCCATGACGGTGGTCGGTCGCATGCGGGCAGCGTTTGTTGCCGCACTCGGCGCACAGAATCATTCGGCAACATTCCAACGGCCAACCGTCGATCTGGTCGCCACGCGCGCGGATGCACGCGAGGCATTGACACGTCGTCACGTCCGTCATCTATTTGCCTTCGGGGCGTTTTTCCAGGCCTTTCTCCGCGAGGATCGCCGCCACATCGTCGATATGGAGACAATCGACCATGCAGGCTCCATCACAGGCCGGCTGCACTACCGCGATGTTGCCGTTGCAGTAGTCGTTGCCAGGCGTCGCGCTGTGCAGCACGCCAAACGACACGATCTTTGCGCCTTCCAGCTTCACGATCTTGTCACCGTTTTTTGCTTCTCGTCCGTTGCGGTAGTGCATTCGAATCTCCTTTACTCTCTGCAGGTTGGGAATCGGCGGTAATAACCGCCGAGCGGCACGTAGCCACCAGCCGGCTGAGCGGTGATGGGCTTTTCGTCTTGTTTCTTGTAGCGCCGCTTTTTTGGTGGCGCGGCTTTCCTCATGTCTTTCGTCGTCACGTCCGTCACGTCCGTCACGCCGACGCGGCTTTACGCCGTCGCGGCTTTACGCCGTCACGGTCGGCTGAAGGCCGACGAGATAGCCCTGCCCTTTTTTCCAGGTCAGGATCGAGCGGCGCGGGGTGCGGTCGTCGATGAAGCTCGCATGCGCCCAGCCACCTTCGTAGATGAGCTGGTCGACGCGCACG
>CBDDRM010000194.1:0-8986 GCA_965233135.1 uncultured bacterium
GCTCGGCTGCACCAAGGGGCGTTGGGACAATACCTGGGCCGCGAAGCCGATCGTTGTGGACCCGACATCGCGCAAGCCGCTCGTCCTGAGCGCCAGAGGTACCGATCGGGCCCCCGAGCCCGATTGCGGATGGGATTGAAAGACTGTCGTCCGTGAATGCCGTGAATATCGTGAATGTCGTGAAACAGTAATGTTGCGACCACCGCCAAGCTCGTTGCCGGTCGGCGCGAGCGGGCGAATGCCGAATGCCGAGTGTCCGCTCTTGAGGTATTTACGACATTCACGACATTCACGATATTCACGATATTCACGACATTCACGGAAATACGCCGTCACGTCGTCACGCGCTTTACTGCGTCACGCGCCACCCCTTCGGCGGCATGAACAACGATTCATGCATCGGCGCCATCGTGTGGACTTTTACTTCCGAGCGGAAAGTCAGAAGCGGCTTGTCGCCTGAGGTTCTCATGGAGTCGTTCGTCGAGCAGGCGTCGCCGGCCAGGTTCCAATTGATGTGCATCAGAATCGGGTGCCCTTGCACCTTCGCGAGCCCTTGTGCGCCATCCAGGAATTTCTTGCGATCCGAAGGGCTGACACTGGCAGAAAGATGCCGGTTGATCATCCAGACCGCCTCGGAGGGCAGCCTTTCTGTACGGGTCCCATCAGCAGGCGAGCGGAGCAGCTTGTCGAGTGCACGCGTGTAGGTTTTCTCGACCGCAATCGCATCCTGCAAGGTCGGCGTCACGGGGGTGGTCCACAATTCGATGTTGATCGTGCTGGTGGATTCACGTGCAGCATTGTCCCGCAAGCTGACGATCCATTTGACGTCGTACTGTTGGGCATCGAAGCCGTTCACATTACGTTTACGACCGGTCGGCTCCACGGAAAAGGTCGTCCGGCCGACCTTGAGCCTGCATGCCGCGTTCTCGTTTCGGTCCGCATCTCCGGTTTGTCTGACCAGCGGCGGTCTGCGGGTTTTTTGCGCGCAACTCGCAAGCGGGCACTTGATGGCCGTGCGATTTCTGTCATCGAGCTTCAACGCGAGATTGCGGTCGAGGCGCTCGATCAGGATGTCTTTTTGCTCAACTATAACGGGTGCAACCTCATCTCTGCCCCGCACGCTCAGTTCGTGGCGTCGCTTGTCCGCGCGCGTGTAACTGACCCGTGTGCTTTCGAAAGCAGGAAAGTCCCGCGTGCCGGTGCTGACCACGTGCGTCTCCTGCACGGCGGTCGGACTCACCGGCGTCATATCCGCATGCCTGGAAGGCAGGCTGGTGCAGCCTGCCATGAGCAGCACGGCTGCAATCAATGGCGGACCGGCGTTCACGCCGCTAGGGATCATGCGTTACGCTCGAGCTGAAAAAGTACCGCGAGTGTACCTTCAGCGTGAGGATTTGCGCTCACGGCGAGTCGCCCCGGATGGCATGCGCCGAATCGTTGTATCCTCCTGCGGCTGCGGCCGTGTGCGGAGATCTGGCGGCCGGCCGATGGGTGCAGTGCAAACAACAATCGAGGAGGCCACATGTTTGAATCCGTTCGCTTCGTCACCCGTTTTCTATCGCCTTGCGCCGCCGCACCGGGTTCCGGGGCGCAGGAGTGCGGCGGCACCATCACGGTGGACGACGCTCTCAAGGCCGAGGAGGCGCGCTTCAAGGCACAGATGAGTGGCGACGCGGCCGCCATGAACAAACTGTTTGGAGACGACCTGGTCTATATCCATTCCAGCACGGTCGTTGATACCAAGGCCAGTTTCATCGAATCCATCACGTCAGGGAACGTCAAATACCGCGCCATGAGCCGGGGAGACCCAAAGGTACGCACGTATGGCAGTGTGGCGATTGTCTCGGGTAACGCAAAATTTGAAGTCAGTGTCAAAGGCGAGAACCGGACTCTCGATCTGCTTTACCACGCCGTCTGGGCAAAGCGCGCGACGGGCGTACAATTCGTGTCCTGGCAGGCCACTAAAAAGAACTGATGGAAAGCGGATCAGGCAACTGACCGATCCGCTGCCATGGCTTTTTGCAGCGCACTCCGGGTTGAAACCACGCAGGCGAGCGAATCTGGCAAGATCGTCAGTGCTTGCACGCAGTACCGTCTCAATTGGAACGATGAACATCCCTACAGAACCTATCGGCAGTATCCCCCGCCCCGCAGAACTGATTGAAGCAGTCACTCAGCTTGGCGACAATGAGGCGCCGGCGCTCAATCCACTATACGAGGCGGCCATCCGCGACACGGTCGAGCGTTTCGAAGCCACCGGTTCGCCGGTGATTACCGATGGCGAACAACGCAAGTATCACAACTTCTGGACGTATTGCGTGCACGGGTTGCCCAATACCGCCCCTGATGGTTTCAAGATCCCTTTTGTCGCAGGACATACGCGACGGATGTTGCGCCTGACCAAAGGGCCGTTCCGATACAAGCGCTATGCCGACGAGTATCTCGCAGCCGCCCAGCGCTACGCGCAAGTGCCGGTGAAGCAAGCCGTGATTTCGCCGTCGGCGCTCAGTCTGATGTATCCCGCGGACGGCATTCCGGGATATTCGCGCAACGAGTTCATCGATGACTTGTTGCGCGAGAACGAGAATGAAATGCGCCGCTGCCTGGAAAAAGGCGCGCACAACGTCCAGATCGATTTCACGGAAGGCCGTCTGGCCATGAAAATCGATCCGTCTGGCCAGTTGCTGACCAGCTTCATCGATCTGAACAATCTGTCGCTGTCGCGATTTTCCCCGGAGGAGCGCCGACGCATCGGGGTGCATACCTGTCCCGGAGGCGATCGCGACTCGACCCATAGCGCCGATGTCGACTACTCGGAACTGCTGCCGAGCCTCTTCGAACTCAAGGCTGGAAGTTTCTACATTGCGCTGGCGGGCGAAAAGGAGCGCGAGCGTGTCCTGAAAATCATTCGCGAGTTCAGGAAGCCCGAACAGCGCGTTTTCGTCGGCGTCGTTTCGCCTATCTCGCCGCGCATCGAGACGCCGGAAGAAATCCGCGACCGCGTTCTCGAAGCCGAGCGCTACATTCCCGCGGACAGGCTGGGCACGACCGACGATTGCGGCTATTCCCCATTTTGCGATGACACCTCGACGACGCGCGAGACGGCCTTCGCCAAGATCAAGGCACGGGTCGAGGGTACCGCGCTGGCATCAAGAATGATCGGAGGCGGCTGATGAACGAGCGCGACGACGAAGAAGAACTGCTGCGTTCCGTCGCGTTGCAGAACGCCAGAAGCATATTGACCGCGCGTCAGCGCGCCGACGAGGCCGCCATCGATGCGCAGAAGATGTTGCGCGAATCGACCCGGAGATTGCAGTTGGCTCTGGAGGCTGGACAACTGGGCGACTGGAGTTGGGAAGCGGGAGCAGATCGCGTAGCACTCAGCCCGCGCGCGGCCGAAATGTTTGGTCTTTCAACGGATCAGGCGGTGACCCGCGACCGGATTCGTCAATCGCTGCACCCCGACGATGTCGAGCGGGCCCGGCAGGCCGTCGACAAGGCGCTTGCAGAACGTTCCGTCTACAGTTGCGAATATCGGGTACTGCACCCGATTCTCGGCGTCCGCTGGATTGCAGCAAGAGGGCTGGGCTCATACGCCGCGGATGGTTCAAATCTGGGCATGAGCGGGGTGTTCCAGGATATCACCGAGCGCAAAGCTGCCGAGGATGCCTTGCGGGACATCCAGAATCGCCTGCAGATGGCCATCGAAGCGGGACAGATGGGCCATTGGGAATGGTTTCCTGCCTCGGGAAAGGTACATTGGTCAACAGCGCTCGAGAAGCTACATGGTTTACCCGAAGGCACGTTCGGCGGCGGGTTCGCAGATTTCAAGCGTGATATTCATCCCGAGGATCTTGACCGGGTACTGGCTGCAATTCAGTACAGTATCGATCGGCGCACGGACTATCGCATCGAGTATCGCATCATCAGACCGGACGGCCGACTCTGCTGGATCGAGGCGCGTGGAAGATTGTTCTTCGATGCGCAGGGCAATCCGGAGCGCATGGCGGGCGTGTGCATGGATGCGACTCTGCGCAAGGAGGCGGAACAAAGGCTGCACGATGAAACGCGCGTTCTCGAACTGCTGAATGAGACCGGCGCGGTCCTCGCGTCGAAACTGGATTTACAGGGCGTGCTGCAGGCAGTCACCGACGCTGCCACGAAGCTCAGTGGTGCGAAGTTCGGTGCATTTTTCTACAACATGACCGATGAAAAAGGCGATGCCTACATGCTTTATACGCTCTCCGGGGCGCCCATCGAAGCATTCGCGAAGTTCGGTCACCCGCGTGCCACGCCGTTGTTCGGGCCGACTTTCAGCGGCGCCCCGCCGATTCGCGTCGACGACGTTCTGCAGGACGCGCGTTATGGCAAATGGGGTCCGCATCATGGCATGCCCGAGCACCATCTGCCGGTGCGAAGCTATCTGGCCGTTCCGGTGAAATCGCGCTCCGGCGAAGTCATTGGCGGGCTTTTTTTCGGACACCCGGAACCCGGTATATTCGGCGAACGAACGGAACGCCTCGTCGTCGGTATTGCCGCGCAGGCCGCGGTGGCCATCGACAACGCCCGGCTGTACGAGGCCGCGCAAAAAGCCGCTGAAGAGCGCAAGAAGTTACTGGAAAGCGAGCGAGTGGCACGCACCGATGCCGAGAATGCCAACGAACTCAAGGACGAGTTCCTGGCCACGCTCTCGCACGAACTCAGAACGCCGCTGAATTCGATCCTGGGATGGTCGCAGGTGCTCAAGATGGGCGCAGCCGAGAAAGACTTGCAACGCGGCCTGGACGCCATCGAGCGTAACGCGCGCGTGCAAGCCCAGCTCATCGAAGATCTGCTCGACATGAGCCGCATCGTCTCCGGCAAAATGCGCCTGGACATCCAGTCGCTGGAGCCGATTTCCGTTATTGAAGGAGCCATCGAAACCGTGCGCCCTGCCGCCGAGGCTAAGGACATCCGCATCGAGAAGTTATTCGATCCGGGCGCGGGACCGATCTTCGGAGACCCGAGCCGGCTGCAGCAGATCATCTGGAACCTGCTCTCCAATGCGGTGAAGTTCACGCCGAAGGGTGGAAAGATTCAGGTTCTTGTCGAGCGGGTGAACTCGCATATCGAGATCAGCGTTGCGGATACCGGCATCGGCATCAAGCCGGAGTTTTTGCCCTTTGTGTTCGAACGCTTTCGCCAGGCGGACGCTTCGACGACCCGCATATTCGGCGGACTCGGACTTGGACTTTCGATCGTCAAGCACCTGGCCGAGTTGCATGGCGGCACCGTCAAGGTGAAAAGTGCGGGCGAGGGGAAGGGCACGACGTTTGTCGTGCATTTGCCGCGTCCTGTGGTTCATCGCAGCGAAAACGGCATCGAACGCATTCATCCGACCACGTCAACGGCCACGGTGGCGTTCAAGCATTCCGACCTTTCCGGACTCAAGGTGCTGGTGGTCGATGACGAAGCCGATGCGCGCGACCTCGTGCGTCACGTGCTCGCGGAGTGCGACGCTGAGGTCTATACGGCCAGCGTCGCCGAGGAAGCATTGGCGATCGTCGAAAGAGCAAGACCCCATGTGCTGGTCAGCGACATCGGCATGCCGAATGTGGACGGGTACGAATTGCTCAAGCGCGTGCGTGCGCTGGGTGTGGAGAAAGGGGGCCAGCTCCCTGCCATCGCGCTGACCGCATTCGCCCGCTCCGAAGACCGTACGCGGGCCCTGCGTGCCGGTTTCCTGGTGCACGTCGCCAAGCCCGTCGAACCCTCCGAACTCGTAGCGACCGTCGCGAGCATCGCGGGACGCACGGGAACGGAATAAAAGAGCAGGAATGAGTGCCGAGGACTGAAAGCGGGAAGCAGATCTGAAAAATGAATCGAGTCCTGGGGGTTGAGTAGCATTCTCCAGACGAAACCGGCAAATTTTCCTTTTTTGCGCAGTCCTCAGCACTCAGCACTTGTCCTGGGCGTAGCCCGTACCCGGCAATGCCGGTCCATTCTCTCCCCATCCGCACGGTTTTTTTGGCACTATTCGGTTAGCGCGGCCTGAACGCACGGCTGCTCCCCTGGACGAAACATGGATAACAAGGCGGATACCCAGAAAGACATATCCACGCGTTTGATGGCGGCGCTGCAGCAGGATGAATTCATGCTGTATGCCCAGAGCATAGTGCCGCTGCATCCGCAGCGCGACGATCACCCGTTTCAGGAGATCTTCGTGCGTTTCCGCGAGGAAGACGCCAAATTGCTTCCGCCCGGCATGTTTTTCCCGCTGCTGGCTGAGTTCAACATGCTGCCGTTTCTCGATCGCTGGGTCGTGAATCGGCTTGCCCGCTGGGTGCGCAGCGGACTGAAACTCAAACCGGACTGGAAAGTACCCCGCTGCAACATCAACCTGGCCGACGAGACACTGGTCGATGCGGGTTTTGGCGACTACGTGCGCAAGTACGTCGAAGATTCCTATCTTTCGGGTGGCCTTCTGGGTTTCGACATTTCATTTCAAAGCGCACTGGCCAACCGTCAGGCTCTGCTGCGGCTCATGGCCGAATTGCGGCCGTTCGGGTGCCAGTTTTCCATTGCGGGGTTCGACGGCAGCGAAGCCATGGTCATGCAACTCGAAGGGTTGCAACCGGATTTCATCAAGGTCAGCGCGGTCAATATCGATCCGGGTAAAGTACCCGAGATCAATCGCATGTGTCACGGCCTTGGCGCCAAAACCATCGCGGAACATGTCGAAAACTCACGCGTGCTGGAGCACCTTCGCCGTTGCAAGATCGATTTCGGTCAGGGTTTCGCCATCGCGCCTGTCGAGGCGCTGTAACGACCTCGCTCGCTTTCTCGCTTCTCGTCAGACGTTGCCGCAACGCGTTTGTGGGCTGCGCATGGAACTTACCGGCCGCGCGAGCAGCCCGCGCATAGGGCGAGGCTATCGGCTTCAACCCATTACTTTTTTGCCGAAATCATGGCTGAGCTCACGTGCGCGGCGTGAACCCTCTGCCGATATTTCCCAGCGGCCTGGTTCTTGCATAGTGAAGCGGTGTTTGAACGCACAGCCCTGTTTGGACATTGCCTCGTTTCGATAAACCGGGCTGCAAAAAGCGAGACCACTCGCACGGGCCCATCTAAACCGCATGCGCAGATCCCCATACCGACCTCGCAATCAACGGCACGTGTCCCGGCTGTCCGGCTGGTGGATCAACTTTCGGTTTTTCTGGCACACGCGCGACAAGGGTCCGTGGATCGTCGTGTTCGTGATCTGTGCATTGGCGACGACACTCGGGGGCGCCATGTATGTGCTCGAAAACAACGATAAGGAGAAGCGCGAGCTCGCGTGCCTCGCGCTGAATGTCTACTACGAAGCCCGGGGCGAACCGATCGCCGGCATGTATGCCGTGGCCGAAGTCACCATGAATCGCGTGCGCTCCCCGCGATACCCTTCGACGGTTTGCGGGGTCGTGTACGAGCAGCGCTGGGACCGGTTACGCAAACGCAAGGTCGGCGCCTTTTCCTGGACCGAGTTCGACATCGTGCCGCATCCGGGTGGCCGGGAATGGAAGCAGGCCCGCGAAGTGGCCGACGCGGTCTACTTTGGTCGCCAACCGGCGACACTCGATGGCGCGTTGCACTACCACGCGTCCTACATCAGGCCGAGCTGGTCGAAAGGCCAGCAACCGGTCACCCGCATCGGCGCGCATATTTTTTACCGCTAGCAGTCGTAGCTTTTTTTTACAAACTATTGCTGTTGCGTTGACTGCGCCAGTCGTATCGTAGTTCGCATGCGTTACGACAGCATCCTGGTTCATCTCGATTGCAATGCGCGCCGCAGCGAACGCCTCGATCTGGCATTGCGTCTGGCAGCGCAGTACGACGCGCAAATCACCGCCCTGTTTGCACTCGATCTTTATGTGGGCATGCAGCGCGCCGATGCCGGCTCCATTCTCGTGGAAGCAGAACTCAAACGCCGGGAAACCTGCATGCGCGAAGCCCGGGAAGAGTTCTTCGACAAGTTGCTCGCAGCCAATGCGCGCGCCACCTGGGTTTACACCGAGGAGGGCGCCGTTGAAGAATTGATGCGCGTGGCGCAGGCGGCGGATCTCGTCGTCATCGGCCAGACCGATCCGGCGACGTGCGTGGAAGATGGCGTGTGCGCCACGTTCGCGGCGGATGCCGTCCTGTGGGCCGGCAAGCCTGTGCTGATCGTGCCGCACGCGGGCCACTTCGAAAGCATCGGCAAGCGCACCATGGTGGCCTGGAATGCGGCGCGCGAGGCGGGGCAGGCCTTGACCGATGCGCTGCCCGTGCTGGAACGCTCGCAGTCAGTGGAAGTCGTGTCCTTCCGGGAAAGCGGTGAGCATCACTATGCCGACGAGAAGGCGCGCCTGGCCGTGCAGGCCTTTCTGGCGGACAACGGCGTACGCGCCACTCTGAAGCATTGCGGCACCGAAGTGGCGAACCCCGGCGAACTCATCCTTGCGCAGGCCGCCCGGGACGCAGCAGATTGCATCGTCATGGGCGCCCATGGCCGGGGTCGCATGAACGACAGCCTGCTCGGTGGCGCAACCCGAACTGTCATGCATTCCATGACGGTGCCGGTGATCATGTCGCACTAGAAGAAGGACTGAGTGACGAGGACTGATTAAGAGAAGTGAAGGCTGACAAGGCGGGGTTGAGTGACGACTGCGGACTGACTGGGAAAAGAACGACTGATTAAAAGAGGTTACAAAGCAACAATCCATTCCCGCTCCCCCACCTGCTAAACACAACCCCCTGTTTTTCCACTCAGTCCTCATCACTCAGTCCTCAGTCCTCGCTCTTCTCCACTCAGTCCTCAGTCCTCGTTTTTTCCACCTGCTTCCGGCGTCCCCCTGATTGACTTGGTTGCGCAAAGCGCTATAAAGGTAAACGACCTTTCAATTCTGGGAGAACAATCATGCGCTCCTATCGTTTCTTGGTGGTTCCCCTCGTTGCGGCTGCGATGCTCGCCTCGACCTATGCCGCGGCG
>CBDDRM010000195.1:0-8392 GCA_965233135.1 uncultured bacterium
ATCGATGCGACGCGCATCAACCATCTGGACTGGCTTGAATCGGAATCGATTCACATCCTGCGCGAAGTGGCCGCTGAATGCAGCAATCCGGCGCTGCTGTTCTCGGGCGGCAAGGATTCCATCGTGATGCTGCGGTTGGCCGAAAAAGCATTCCGACCGGGAAAATTTCCGTTTCCGCTGCTGCATATCGATACCGGGCACAACTTTCCGGAGGTGATCGGCTTTCGCGACTTCCGTGCAGCCGAACTGGGAGAGCGGCTGGTGATCGGGCATATGGACGATTCGATACGATCCGGTCGGGTCAGGCTGCGCTCGGCGGACGAGAGTCGCAACGTGCATCAGTCGACAACGCTCCTCGATACCATAGCCGAGCATGGATTCGACGCCTGCATAGGCGGAGCGCGCCGCGATGAGGAGAAGGCGCGCGCCAAGGAACGCATATTTTCGTTCCGGGACGAATTCGGCCAGTGGGATCCGAAGAATCAGCGCCCGGAATTGTGGAGCCTCTACAACACGAGGGTGCATAAGGGCGAGAACATCCGCGTATTCCCGATCAGCAACTGGACCGAACTCGACGTATGGCAGTACATCGCGCGTGAAAAACTGGCGGTTCCGTCCATTTACTATGCGCATCGACGTGAAGTCGTGCGCAGGCCCGGAGGCCTGTTGCCTGTGTCGGATCTCGTGCGCCCGAAAGCGGGGGACACCGTGGAAACCCTGTCGGTGCGCTTTCGCACGGTAGGCGACATGACCTGCACCTGCCCGGTTGAGTCCATCGCCGCCAATGCGGAGCAAATCATTCTCGAGACGGCTACCAGCCGGATTACCGAACGTGGCGCGACACGCATGGACGATCAGACTTCGGAAGCGTCCATGGAGTTGCGCAAGAAAGAAGGGTACTTTTAACGTGTCAGCCATTGAAACCATGTCGCCGGTGGATACCGGGATGCTGCGCTTCACCAGCGCCGGCAGCGTCGATGACGGAAAAAGCACGCTGATCGGGCGGCTGCTCTACGATACCAAGGCCATATTCGAGGACCAGCTTTCTTCGATCGAAAGATCCAGTCAGCGGCGTGGACAATCGAGCATCGATCTTTCACTGCTCACCGACGGCTTGCTCGCCGAGCGCGAGCAGGGAATTACGATCGATGTGGCCTATCGTTATTTCGCGACGCCGTCGCGCAAGTTCATCATCGCCGACACACCCGGCCACGAGCAGTACACGCGCAACATGGTGACCGGGGCGTCCACCGCGGATCTGGCGATTGTGCTGGTCGATGCGCGCAAGGGCCTGCTCACGCAGTCGCGCCGTCACGCTTATATCGCGAGCCTGCTGCGCATTCCGCATGTCGTGCTGGCGGTGAACAAGATGGACCTGGTCGATTATTCGCAGCAGGTTTTCGACGATATCCGGGAAACCTTCGCGGCCTTCGTTCGCGACCTGGATTTCTATCGCGTCGATGCGCTGCCCATTTCGGCCCTGAAAGGCGATATGGTCGTAGGGCGTGGCGACAGTCTGTCGTGGTACCGCGGTCCCACGCTACTCGACGTTCTGGAGAGTGCCGAAGTGGCCCGGTCTGCCGTGCACGGGAAACTGTTCTTCCCGGTACAACTGGTTTCCAGACCCGGCGACAGCGGGGTTCAGGATGCCCGCGGCTACGCCGGTCGCATTGAATCCGGGAGCATTGGCGCTGGCGATACCGTCACGGTGCTGCCTTCGGGCAGGACATCGCGCGTGCGTTGCGTGCGAACTTTCGAAGGGCCGATCGAACGGGCGCAGGCGCCACAGTCTGTCACCGTCGTGCTCGAAGACCAGCTCGACATCTCGCGCGGCGACGTCCTGGCCGCAGCCGGAGCCCTGCCGGTGGTTGCAAGAGAATTCGAGGCGACCCTGTGCTGGCTCGCGACAGAATCCTTCAACCGCAGCCGTCGCTATCTGGTCAAGCAGGGGACAAGCGTAGTGAAAGCCTTGTTTGGCTCACCGCAGTTTCGCGTCAACGTCAATACCCTGCTTCGGGAGCCCGCGGACACGTTTGCGTTGAACGACATCGGTCGTATAACGGTCAAGACCGCGCAGCCTGTCGCGTTCGAGTCCTATCGCCACAACCGGGCCGCGGGAAGCTTCATCGTCATCGACGAGACCACCAACAACACGGTTGCTGCCGGACTCATCGAGTAATCGCATCAACAGGTACAGGATCGCAACATGACTTACGTGGTGACCGAATCGTGCATCAACTGCAAGCACACCGACTGCGTCGACGTTTGTCCGGTGGACTGCTTTGTCGAAGGACCGAATTTTCTGGCGATTGATCCGGACAATTGCATCGATTGCAGCTTGTGCGTGGCGGAGTGTCCAGTCGAAGCCATTTTCGCCGAAGACGACGTGCCCGAGGCGCAACGCGATTTCATCCGCATCAACGCCGAAGCGGCCAAAGTCTGGCCCGCGATTACGGAAAGAAAACCCGCGCCGGTCGATGCCGAGCACTGGGCACAAATCGAGCAGAAACGGCCGTTGCTGGAGTTTGCGTGATGGGCAAGGTATACCTGATCGGCGCCGGCCCCGGCGCGGTGGACCTGATCACTGTAAGAGGCGCCGATCTGTTGAAGCGCGCCGATATCGTATTTTACGACGCGCTGGTGCAACCGGAGATGCTGGCTTTGGCGCCCGGCGCCCGGCAGGTCGCGGTGGGAAAACGCTGCAGCCGCATTTCGACCGACCAGCGCTTCATCAATCGCAATCTGGTCGAGGCGGCCGCCAAGTACGACATCGTGGTCCGGCTCAAAGGCGGCGATCCGATGCTGTTCGGCAGGGCCCAGGAAGAGGTTGAGGCCCTGCAGGCCGCAGGGGTCGATTACGAAATCGTGCCCGGCGTTACTTCGGCGCTGGCGGCGAGCGCGGAACTGGGCGTTTCCCTCACCGAGCGCGGTGTCAGTCGCAGCGTCGTGTTCGCCACGCCCCGCATCGGCGAAGGAGAGGATGTCAGCGATTGGGCACCGGCTGTGGTGAGCGCCGATACCGCCGTCTTGTATATGGCAGTCGGCCAGGCGCCGCAGATCGCGGCAATTCTGGAAACGCACGGTATGGCCGGATCGACGCCTGTCATTCTGGTTGAGAACGCATCGCTGCCGGCCGCACGCCATATCGGAAGCACGTTGCGCGGACTGCGCAACGGCGCAGCACGAGAATTGACCGGCCCCGCATTGTTGCTGTTCGGCGCGGTGTTTCGCAGGCGCGCCCATGCCCTGATTGGCCACGAGTTGCTCAGCGCCGAAACTCCGCGCCACGTCCTTCCCGGCTGATTCGCGCGGCCAGGCGTCGCCGCCCACCACCCGCGGTCCGTTACACTAGCGCCATGAAATGCAATCAGGTGGCGCGGTGACTGCGGCCTCAGCTTCGGCAATCGTCCTGTTCGCACATGGTGCGCGCGACCCGTTGTGGGCGGAGCCCTTCCGGCGGATCGTCGAGCGGCTTCGTTCCATACGCCCTGGCACGCGCGTGGAACTGGCGTTTCTGGAAATGATGCAACCCACCCTGGCCTCGGCTGTTGCCACATTGGCCGCCGAAAGCTTCACACGTCTCACGGTCATTCCGCTGTTTCTTGCCCAGGGAGGGCATCTGCGGGAGGATCTGCCACGCTTGCTGGACGCGGTTCGCTTGAATCACCCGTCCCTGCGCATCGAGGTGACCAGCGCGATTGGCGACTCGGAAGCTCTCACCAACGCCATTGCCGACTGGGCACTCGAACAGCACTTGTCCCGGGCAGGCTGACTGCCGGCCGGGGCAGGGCGCGCAAATCCACGCTCCGGCCAGTCGAAAGCCGCTAGAATCCTGCCTTTTGGCTGTCGGACATGCGAGTTTTTCGGGGCATCCCGGCGCGGGCGGACGTTCCCGTCGCGCTGACCATCGGTAACTTCGACGGCGTTCATCTCGGCCACCGCGCCATGATCGCGCGCCTTGCCGAGGTGGCGCGTCAGCGAGAATTGCCGGTGGCCGTGATGACGTTCGAACCCCAGCCTCAGGAGTTCTTCGCGCCGGATCAGGCGCCGGCTCGCCTGACGTCATTGCGCGAAAAGCTGGAACTGTTGTACGAGTGCGGCGTGGAGCGCGCATACGTTTGCCATTTCGGTTACGCGTTCGCGCAGTTGCCGGCCGACGAGTTCATTTCGCGGATCCTGCACGATGGGTTGGCGGCGCGCTGGTTGCTGGTAGGAGATGACTTCCGCTTTGGCGCGCGCCGCGCCGGCGATTTCACTCTGCTCAGGGCACTGGCTCCGTCCTTCGCTTTTGAAGTCGAAGCCATGGCGAGCGTTATCGCCGCAGGCGAGCGTGTATCCAGCACGGCCATTCGCACCCGCCTGCAGCAGGGCGATCTGCGCGGCGCCCAGCTACTGCTGGGCCGGCCGTACTCGATCAGCGGTCGGGTAGTGGACGGTGACAAGCTCGGAGCGAAGCTCGGCTATCCGACCGCCAACGTGCAATTGAAGCGCGCCAAGGCGCCGCTGTCGGGAATATTCGTGGTCGAAGTGGACGGCCTTGGCCCGGAGGCGTTGCCAGGAGTGGCAAGTCTTGGTGTACGTCCCACCGTCAAGGAGCGCGGCCAACCCACGCTCGAGGTTTACCTGTTTGAATTCAATGAGCGCATTTACGGAAAGCGCATCAGCGTGCGTTTTCTGGAGAAACTGCGCGACGAGCAAAAATTCGCCGATATCGAATTATTGGTGGCGCAGATGGACCGTGATGCCGAGCAAGCAAGGCAGTTTTTTGCGCGGCGGACCGCGCACGCCTGAGTCCGTCTGACTGGAAATCGAGGATCTGAAAAACGCATGGCTGATTACAAGAACACATTGAATCTCCCCGACACGGCGTTTCCGATGCGCGGGGACCTTGCCAGGCGCGAACCTGCCTGGGTGCAGCAGTGGCAGGAAAACAAGCTCTACGAGCGCATTCGCGAGGCCTGCAAGGGGCGGCCGAAGTTCATTCTCCACGATGGACCCCCCTATGCCAACGGCGATATTCATATCGGCCATGCGGTCAACAAGATTCTCAAGGACATCGTCGTCAAATCCAAAACCCTGGCGGGCTTTGACGCTCCATATGTGCCAGGATGGGATTGCCACGGCCTGCCCATCGAGCATCAGGTCGAAAAAAAGCATGGGAAGAACATTCCCGCCGGGAAATTTCGCAAACTCTGCCGCGATTTTGCGGCCGAGCAGATCGAGCGCCAGCGCAAGGACTTCATCCGTCTGGGCGTTCTTGGCGACTGGTTCAATCCCTATCAGACCATGGCCTTCAAAACCGAGGCCGACACGATCCGGGCTCTGGATGCGATCCGGCGCCGGGGCTTTCTCTATCAGGGCGCGAAGCCGGTGCACTGGTGCCTGGATTGCCGCTCGGCCCTTGCCGAGGCGGAGGTGGAATACGAAGATCGCACGTCACCGGCGATCGATGTCGCCTTCAAGGTGCATGACAACGCCGCGCTGGCGAAGGTCCTGCGCTTTACGCACATCTATGAGCCGGTGTTCGCGATCATCTGGACGACGACCCCCTGGACTCTACCGGCCAATCAGGCGGTGTCCGTGCATCCTGATTTCGATTACGTGCTGGTGCATTTCTCCGCGGGTTTCCTGATCCTCGCCAAGGATCTCGCGGACCAATGCCTGCAGTCCTACCAGATCCAGGAACGGCAGATCGTCGCCGAGTTCAAGGGTGCGGATATCGAGAACCTGGCCCTGGAGCACCCGTTCTACGAGCGCCTCGTGCCTGTCGTGCTTGGTGAACATGTGACACTCGATTCGGGTACCGGCCTGGTTCACACTGCGCCTGCCCACGGAGTGGAAGATTTCGCCGTTGGTTTGCGTTACCAGCTGCCGGTGGACAATCCGGTAGACGACGATGGCCGGTTCTTCCAGAAAATCCCGCTCGTTGGCGGACAGACAGTATGGCAGTCCAATGAGGTAGTCATCCAGGCGCTCAAGGACCACGAGCGCTTGCTGCGCATCGAAAGCTACGGCCACAGCTATCCGCATTGCTGGCGCCATAAATCCCCGCTGATCTTCCGTGCCACGCGCCAATGGTTCATCGGCATGGATCTCGATGGCACGCGCAGTTTGCGGCAGATCGCCGCGAAGGCGGTGCAGGCGACGGCATTTTATCCGTCGTGGGGCGAAGCGCGTTTGCAAGCGATGATCTCCACCCGGCCGGACTGGTGCGTGTCGCGTCAGCGCCATTGGGGCACACCGATGGCTTACTTCGTTCACAAGGAATCCGGGGAATTGCATCCACGGACCGATGAACTCGTGGAGCAAGTTGCGCAGCGCGTCGAGCAGCAGGGCATCGAAGGCTGGTTCTCGCTCGATGCGGCCGAATTGCTCGGCGACGACGCGACCACGTACCGCAAAGTGCCCGATACGCTCGATGTATGGTTCGATTCCGGCACCACCCATCGGTCGGTCCTGCAGCGTCGAGCAGAACTTCGCAAACCGGCCGACCTTTATCTGGAGGGTTCCGACCAGCATCGCGGCTGGTTTCAATCGTCGCTGCTGACCGGCTGCGCCATAGACGGGCAAGCTCCATTCAAGGGCTTGCTGACGCACGGCTTCGTGGTCGATGGCCAAGGGCGCAAGATGTCCAAATCGGTAGGCAACGTGATTGCGCCGCAGAAAGTCATGGATACCCTCGGCGCCGATGTGCTGCGTCTGTGGATCGCATCGACCGATTACTCGGGTGAATTGTCGATCTCGGACGAAATACTGAAGCGCGTGGTCGAATCGTACCGGCGCATCCGCAATACCCTGCGGTTCCTGCTGGCCAATCTGGATGACTTCGATCCAAAGGCGCATGCCTTGCCCGTCGAGGAATGGATCGAAATCGATCGCTACGCGATGCAAATGGCGGCACGGCTGCAACGCCAGATCCTCAAGGACTACGACGAGTTCGCCTTTCATTTCGTCGTACAGAAACTGCAGACTTTCTGTTCCGAAGATCTCGGCGGGTTTTATCTCGACGTGCTCAAGGATCGCCTTTATACCGCCGCAAAGGAGTCGCGTGCGCGCCGGTCCGCCCAAAGCGCGCTGTATCACATCGCGCACAGTCTGCTGCGCCTGATCGCGCCCATCCTGTCGTTCACTGCCGATGAGGCTTGGCCCGTCATCACGCGCAACGACGGCGATAGCGTGCTGCTGCACACCTGGCATGAGTTTCCCGACGCGGGCGCGGATTTGTGCCAGCGCTGGGACGAAATCCGTGTCGCGCGGTCCGAAGCGCAGAAGGAGATCGAGGCCGTCCGGGCCGCCGGCAAGATCGGCTCATCGCTGCAGGCCGAGGTCGAAGTACGGGCCTCCGGGGACCGCCTGGCATTGCTGAAATCCCTCGACGACGATCTGCGCTTCGTGTTCGTCACGTCGCAAGCCACGGTCGTCGAGGGAGCGCACGAAATCACGGTCACGCCGAGCACTTACCGCAAGTGCGAGCGCTGCTGGCATTATCGCCAGGATGTCGGCGCGGACCCGTCCCATCCTGAGATCTGCGCACGCTGCACGTCAAATCTGTTTGGCGACGGTGAGCGCCGCGTTCATGCGTAGCCTGCCCATGTGGTTCGGCTTCAGCGCGCTGCTGGTAGCCCTCGATCAGATAACCAAATTCGTCATCCAGCGCGTGCTGGCGCCCGGCGACTCCATCGATGTATTGCCGCCGGTCGTAACCCTGGTGCTCGCCTACAATCCCGGCGCGGCATTCAGCTTCCTTGCATCGGCGGGAGGCTGGCAGCGGTATTTTTTCCTGGTCATTGCGCTGGTGGCCTCGGCGCTGATCACCTACATGATGATCAAGCATCATGCGAACCGGTTCCTGTGCTTTGCGCTCGCACTGGTGCTCGGTGGCGCGGTGGGCAACCTTATCGACCGCGTCGTCTATGGCAAGGTAGTGGATTTCGTTTTGCTGCGCTGGCCCGGCGGGCCGGCACTGTTCGATCCCTGGCCGGCGTTCAACGTGGCCGATTCCTGCATCACGATCGGTGCCGTACTGTTGATCTGGGATAGTTTTCGCCGGCCGCGGGTCCAAGGGCCATGAGATTGCTACCCGAGTGAGGCGATGCCGAACTGGATGAAGGTGATGGACGCCAAGGTCGCATTGGCGAAGCGCGGCGCGAAACCGTCGAAGCCGGGCGATAATCGGCGCATTCCCCCGGGACAAAAACAAGTGCACGATTTTCCCGTGCTCGATCTGGGCCTTGAACCGGACGTGTCGCCCGCGAGCTGGAATCTGCGTGTGTTCGGTCTGGTGGAAAAAGAGCTCGAATTCGGCTGGAAAGCTTTACAGCAGTTTGCGCAAGTTGATCGGACTACTGATTTTCACTGCGTGACCCGCTGGTCGCAACTCGACATGAACTGG
>CBDDRM010000196.1:0-5013 GCA_965233135.1 uncultured bacterium
GCACAATTTCTTGGGGTCTTTGCAGTATGCCGACAGCTTTTTCCCGAGCGGCAGCATCGCTTTTTCGTGGGGGCTCGAGAGCCTGCGCGCCGACGGCGAGGCCGTTACACCGGAGCACGTGGCCCAGTTCGTCGAAGGCCAGCTCGTGCGCCGCTGGGACAGCTTCGAAGTCCCGGTGCTGATCGAAGCCATGCGCGCCCAGGGCGATTTCGAGCGTCTCGCCGAGCTCGACGACCTGATCGAAAGCATGACTCTGGCCACCGAACTGCGCGAAGGTTCGCGCCGCGCCGGTGCTTCGCTGCTCAAAGTCCACGTGGGGCTCGAAACGCCCGGCGCGGCGGATTATCGGCGGAGAATTGCGGAGCGCCTGGCCCGCGGACACTTGCCCGTGGTGCAAGGCCTGCTGTGGCACGCGACCGGTCTTGCGGAAGAGGCTGCTCGCGCGGTTGCCGCGCATACTTTCTGCACCGGCATGGTGGGCGCCGCGCTGCGTCTGGGGATGATCGGCCATCTCGATGCGCAGAAAATACTGCTGCGGGTCCGGCCGGTGCTGGTGGAACTGCTGCGCCGCCCGGTGGGCTCGGTCGAGGCGTTGCACTCGTACGCGCCGCACGCGGAAATCGCCGCCATGCGCCACGAAGTGCAGGATTCAAGGCTCTTCTCGAACTAGGCGCGCAGCGCGACCATGCAATGACATCGAATTCAGGATAGAACATGTTGCTCACACCGACAGAACTGGAACGCCTGACCATTTATACCGCGGCGGAACTCGCGCGCAAGCGTCGGGCCAAGGGCCTCAAGCTCAACTATCCGGAAGCCACAGCCATTATCGCCGACGAGATCCTCGAAGGCGCGCGCGAAGGTCGATCCGTCGCGGACCTGATCGGCTACGGCTCGACGATCCTGAATGCCGATGACGTCATGCCGGGCGTGGCGGACCTGATGCCAGTGCTCCAGGTGGAGGCGACATTTCCGGATGGCACCAAGCTCGTCACGGTTCACGATCCCGTGCGCCCCGGCAAGCGCAGCAAGGAGCCTGCGGCGCTCGTGCCGGGCGAAATCCTGACCCCGGAGGGCGAGATCGAACTCAACGTGGGTCGCCGCAAAGTCACCCTCAAGGCCGTCAACTCCGGCGAGCGTCCGATCCAGATTGGCAGTCACTACCATTTTTTCGAAGCCAACAAGGCGCTGGAGTTCGACCGTGCTCTGTCGTTCGGCATGCATCTGGACATCCCTGCCGGCACTGCCGTGCGCTTCGAGCCTGGCGAAACCAAGCAGGTCACGCTCGCTGCCTTCGGCGGCAGCGGCGAGATTTTCGGGTTGAACAATCTGACGGATGGCACGACCCGGGACGCGCAGTACAAGTCCGCCGCCGTGGCCAAAGCGAAGTCGCGCGGCTTCAAAGGGGCGTAAAGCGTCGATTCGCCTTCCGGACTAGCCACTGACAACCCACCACTTTATTTCTTAGCGAAGCGCTCATGGCCAAGATGACCCGCCGCGAATACGCGGCCATGTACGGCCCCACCAAAGGCGATGCGGTGCGGCTCGGCGACACGTCGCTGCTTGCGGAGATCGAGCACGATTACGCAGTGCCCGGCGACGAATGCCTGCATGGAGGCGGCAAGACGCTGCGCGACGGCATGGGATTGAAAGCGGGATTCAGCGGCGCCGAAGGCGCGCTCGACATGCTGATCTGCAATGCGACCATCATCGATCCCGTCCTTGGCATCGTCAAAGGCGATATCGGCATCAAGGATGGCAAGATCGTCGCCATTGGCAAGGCCGGCAATCCCGAAGTCATGGACGGCGTGCATCCCAAACTGGTGTGCGGCGTGGCGACCACGGTGCGCGACGCGGAGGGACTGATCGCAACACCCGGTGGCATCGATGTGCACGTGCATTTCGATTCGGCGCAACTCTGCGAACATGCAATCGCTTCCGGACTGACCACCATGATCGGCGGCTCGTTGGGTCCGATCACGGTCGGCATCGACTGCGGCGGCGAATGGAACGTCGGCAAGATGCTGCAGGCTTCCGAAGCCTGGCCGATCAATTTCGGGTTTCTCGGCCGTGGCAATACTTCAAAGCCCGAATCCCTCGCCGAGCAACTGCGCGGCGGCTGTCTCGGACTCAAGATTCACGAGGACTGGGGTGCGATGCCGGCAGTCATCGATACCTGCCTGTCGGTGGCCGACGAACTCGACTTCCAGGTGCAACTGCATACCGACACGCTCAACGAGTCCGGCTTTCTCGAAGACACGCTTGCGGCGATCAAGGGCCGCACCATTCACATGTATCACACGGAAGGCGCCGGGGGCGGCCACGCGCCGGACATCATCGCCGTGGCGGGCAAGATGAACTGTCTGCCCTCATCGACCAACCCGACCAATCCCTATACCGTGAATACGTTCGACGAACACCTCGACATGATCATGGTGTGCCATCACCTGAATCCCGCCGTGCCGGAGGATGTTGCGTTCGCCGAATCGCGTATTCGCGCGCAAACCATCGCCGCGGAGGACGTGCTGCATGACATGGGTGCCATCTCGATGCTCGGTTCCGACAGCCAGGGCATGGGGCGCATCAACGAAGTCATCGCACGCACCTGGCAACTCGCTTCCAAAATGAAAGACCAGCGCGGGCGGCTGTCCGAAGAAAAATCGCGCCTTGGCGATAACGAGCGCATCAAGCGCTATATCGCCAAGTACACCATCAACGCGGCCCGGACTTTCGGCATCGATCGCTACATCGGCTCCCTGGAAGACGGCAAGATTGCCGACATCGTGCTGTGGCGACCGGGTTTTTTCGGCGTCAAGCCCGAACTCGTAGTGAAAGGCGGGTTCATCGCCTGGGGGGCGATGGGCGATTCCGCCGCGTCGCTGATGACCTGCGAGCCGCTCATCATGCGACCGCAATGGGGCGCGTTCGGCGAGGCCCGCAAGGCGCTGTCGGTGAACTTCGTCAACCACCTGGCGATAGAGGCAGATGCCCAGGGCAAGCTCGGCATGACCAAGAAACTGTTGGCCGCCAGCAATACCCGCAGACTCGGCAAATCGGACATGCTGCACAATGACGCCTGCCCGAACATCACGGTGAACCCGCAGACGTTCGATGTCATGATCGACGGCAAGATCATCACCTGCGAACCCGCGAACGTGGTGCCGCTCGCGCAGCGGTATATGTTCAGGTAGGGGACGAGGGACGAGGGATGAGGGATGAGGGATGAGGGGCGAGTGGCGAGGGACTAGGGGTTAGCGAGATCGGGCGGAGGCGAGAGTTGAGCGTGGAGATAGCAGGAACACGGCGTAAGTCAGGCTGCCTTATCCCTCGCCCCTCGCCCCTCGCCTCTAGCCCCCTATCCCCTCGCCCCTGCCGCGGCATCGACCATAGCCAAGAGAAAAACCGATGAATACTGTCACTCCCACACCTGAAGGCAAGACCCTCTCCGCGGCCCGCCACCCCGGGGGCGCGCGCGTCGGCATCGGCGGTCCCGTGGGTTCGGGCAAGACCCGGCTGCTCGAGCAGCTCATCCCACGCTTTAGCCGGCGCGGTACGCATCTGGCGGTCATTACCAACGACCTTGCCACCAAGGAGGATGCCGAGCGCGTGCGCCGCAGCGGGCTCATCGACCCGGCCCGTGTGCTGGCGGTGGAGACCGGCGCCTGCCCGCATACGGCCATTCGCGAAGATCCGACCATGAACATCCAGGCTGCGGACGAACTGGATGAGAAATACGGCAATCTCGATCTGATCCTGATCGAGTCTGGCGGCGACAACCTGGCTTCGACCTTTTCTCTGGATCTGGTGGATTACTGGATTTTCGTGATCGATGTCGCCGGCGGCGACGACATTCCGCGCAAGCGCGGGCTCGGCGTGATCCAGTGCGATCTGCTGGTCGTCAACAAGACCGATCTTGCGCCCTTTGTGAACGTGGACCTCGATCGCATGGTGCGCGAAGCCAACCAGGTCCGCGGCGGCCGCCCGGTTCTGCTGACCAATTGTGCGACGGGCGACGGGGTCGATGCCGTGGTCGAGACGATCTCACGCCAGGTGCTGTTCGACCGGTGAGCCCTCTCGACGCACAGCCGGGCGTCCTCGCGCCCCCGCAGGTGGACTTGAAGTTCGCCCGAGATGCAAACGGCGAAACTTATATGCACCGCCAGCGCGTTGGCTATCCTTTTCACGTCGGCAGAAACCTGAAAATGGCCGGCGATCCACCCGGCATGCCGACGGTGTACCTGCAATCCTGTTCGGGCGGAATTTTTCAGGGCGATGATCTGCGGCTGCGCATCGCTGCAGGCGAGGGCGCCGCCGCCCATGTCGCAACTGCCGCATCGACGATCGTGCACAGCATGGAGACACACACGGCGAGCCAGAAGACCGAACTGCATGCACACGCGGGCTCGTTGCTCGAGTATCTGCCCGACCCCCTGATTCTGTTTCCGCGCGCGAAGCTCTTCAGCGGCGTGCAAGTGACCGTGCATCCCGGCGCGACGGTACTGCTTTGCGATGCGTTGCTGTTGCACGACCCCCGAGGTGCGGACGGTTGCTTCGACTGGCTGCGATCCGATACAGTGGTTCAGGATCCGGCAGGCAGGGTATTGGCCAGAGACCGTTTCCAGATCGAAGGCGCGCAATTGTCGCGCAGGATGATCGGAATCACCGGAACCTGGAAGGCGCAGGGTAGTCTGTTTGCAATCGGCGGCCGGAATCCGCCGGCGCAGCTGGCCGCGGCCTTGCGCGAAACGCTGACATCGAAGGAGATTTATGCCGGCGCGACGATCCTGCCGAACCAGGCCGGTGCCTGGGCTCGTATCCTCGCGACCGATGCCGCCGCATTGAAGGCCGCCTTGCATGATGCATGGGCGGCTATCCGACAATTACTCACCGGGACGGCCCCGACGCCGCGAAGGAAATGAATCCATGAAGCCGCAGGATACCGACACCCTTACCCCAGCCAACGGAATCGTCCGCCAGTACACCATCGACGCAGAGCCGTACTACCGTGCCATC
>CBDDRM010000197.1:0-47096 GCA_965233135.1 uncultured bacterium
TGAAGCCGCAATTCGATCAGCGCAATACCAAGATCATCGGGCTGAGCATCGATCCGGTCAGCGACCATAACAAGTGGATGGGCGACATCAAGGAAACCCAGGGTCACGCGGTCAACTATCCGATGATCGGCGATGACAATCTCGAAGTCGCGAAGCTCTACGACATGATTCACCCCAACGCCTCGGGCGGCAAACGCACAGCCGTCGACAACGCAACCATTCGCTCGGTGTTCATAATCGGTCCCGACAAGAAGGTCAAGGCGATGTTGATTTATCCGATGAGCGCAGGGCGTAATTTCGACGAGGTGTTGCGCCTGCTGGATTCGCTGCAGCTGAACGCGAAGCATTCGGTGGCGACCCCGGTGAACTGGAAGCCGGGCGACGACGTCATCATTCCGACTTCGGTTTCCGACGAAGATGCGAAAAAGAAGTACCCACAAGGCTTCAAGACATTGAAACCCTATTTGCGTGTGGTGCCACAACCCAAGTAGCCGGAGATACGAACATCGACGCAGGGCGCCGCGCGGCGCCCTTTTCTTTTACTGCGCTTGACCTGGTTACTCCGCGATCACCACTTCGGCCCGTTCGCCGGGCTTTGTCGACTTGGGCTTGCCGATGAACAACAGCAGCGGCAGCGATGCGAGCGCGATCAGCGCGAACATCAGGAAATCGCCGGTGAATCCAATGACGGCTGCCTGCAGGTTGATCTCACGCTCCAGTCGGGCCAGTTCCTGCAGGGTCTGCATGCCCCAACCGCCTTGACCCTGCGCCTGAAGAGCGCGGTTGAACGGCGTGACGTGCTCCGAAATCTGCGCATGCATGACGCTGCTGGTACGTACGAACAGCGCCAGAGCACCCGATACGCCAATGCTCGCCCCGATGCTGCGCACCAGGTTGAACACAGCCGTGGCTTCAGTGCGCCGATGGGGCTCGAGCGATGGAAATGCCACGGCCTGAATCGGCACGAGGATGATCCCGCCCCCCACGCCTTGCAGGAAGTTCGTCCACACCAGCGACCAGACACCCACATCGGCCGTCCAGTTCGACATCTCCCAGCTTGAGTACGCCAGACATAACAGGCCGAATGCAATCAGCTTGCGCGGATCGATGTGGCCGCTAGTGCGTCCACCGACCAGCATCGCGGCCAGCAGCCCCAGCCCGCGGGGTGCCTGCAGCAAGCCGATCGCATCGATCGAGTAGCCGCGCACCTGATCCAGGAACGAGGGCATTAGCACCATCGGCGGCGTAGTCACGAAACCGTAGATGAAGGCGAACACAACGCCGATGAAGAAGCTGCGTTTTCCCAGCAGTCGCGGATCGAGGAAAGGCTGTTTTGCCGTCAGGCAGTGCACGTTGAACATGTACAGACCCAGCACCGCGAGGCAAGCTTCGGTAATGATTTCCCAGGACTCGAACCAGTCCAGTTGCCCGCCGCGATCGAGCATCAACTGCAACGAACCGATGCCCAGCGACAGGCTCAGGAATCCGAACCAGTCGAGTTTGCGTTCGGGGTCGCGCTGCGTTTCCGGCAGAAAGGCGGCCGCGCCGGCCAGCGCAATCAATCCGAAGGGCACGTTGATGTAGAAAATGTAGCGCCAGCTCAGGTACTCGGTCACATATCCGCCGAGGGTCGGGCCCACGAATGAGCCCATGACAGCGCCCACACCCCAAAGCGCCATGGCCTTGCCCTGCTCTTCGGGCGGATACGTATCCAGAATAATGGCGTGCGAGAGCGGAATCAGGAAAGCCCCGCCCATGCCCTGCACAATGCGCGCAACGACTTCCACGGCCAGCGTATCGGCAGCACCGCAGGCGACCGACGCAAGCAAAAACACGGTGACCGCCCACAGGAACACGCGCTTGCGGCCGAAGCGCAGGCTCAACCAACCCGCCGACGGAATCGAAAGCGCGGATGCAACGATATACGACGTGATGACCCACGCGATCTGGTCCTGGGTTGCCGAGAAGGTGCCCTGCATGTGCGGCAGCGCAACGGCCGCGATGGTCCAGTCCACCGAATACAGAAAACTCGCCAGCCCGACCGACGCGGTGATCAGGGCCGGATGTCGGGAGGCACCTGCCACGTCAACGAGTCGTGGTGTCGGCCACCGCCGACGCGGGCACCAGGAAACGCGGCAGCCAGCCGTCGTCCACCAGCTTCCTGACGGTGCGCGGCAAGCCCCGCGGCCGGCCGGTATCGACAGCCACGGTCACCGTCATGCCCGCGCGAAGCTGCGGTTTGCCTTCCGATTGTTCGACCTTGATGCGCACCGGCACGCGCTGCACGACCTTGACCCAGTTTCCGGTTGCATTCTGCGGCGGGAGCACAGCGAACTGAGCACCCGTGGCCGGAGCGATGGCCTCGACGCTGGCCGGCCACTCCTGATCCGGATAGGCATCGGCCAGCACTGTCGCGGGCTGCCCGACCGCCATATAGGTCAGCTGGGTTTCTTTGAAGTTGGCTTCGATCCACAGCGGGCCGCTTTCGATCAGGCTGAACATCGGCGCCCCTTTCTCGACGAACTCGCCAGGCTGCAATTTCATATTGCTGACCACGCCGGCGAAGGGCGCCTTGATTTCCACGCGCGCCAGATCGAGCATGACCGCATCGTAAGCCGCGCGGGCTTCCGCATAGCGTGGCAGGCGCTCCACGGGTGTAGCCGGGTCGCCGGACAATTCGGCAATCACGCGATTAGTCTTTTCACGAATGCTTTCGAGCCGCCGACGGGCCGCTTCAAGGTTGTGACGCGCTTCGTCGTAGGTGTCGCCGCGTGTCATGCCTTTTTGCTTGAGGTATTCCTGGCGGGCGAGCTGCTTCTCCAGAAAATCGATGCGGCTTCGCGCCTCTGCGGCTTCCTGCAGTGTGGACCGGTATTCGGCGCGCAGCGATTGCGCATCCGTGCGAACCACATCCAGTTGGGCGCGCGCGGCCGCCACGGCGATCCGGTAAGGCTCCGGATCGAGCCTGAACAATAAGGCGCCGGCTTCGACGGGATGGTTATCGCGCGCCAGCACTTCGACGACGCGCCCGGTCACCTCGGAACTGATCGGCACGATATTGGCCTTTACGTAGGCATTGTCCGTTTCGACCTGCTGGCCCCCGGACGCATAGATATAAAACCCCACGATGATCGCCACCAGCGGCACGATCACGAGCAAGATCAGGCGCACTGCGCCATGCAGCATGAGAACAGCTTTGCCGGTGGACTCGGACATGTCAGCGCTTCGCCCGTCGTGCGCCATTGCCGGAACTCCCATTCTCCGCCCGCGACAGATTGCCTTTAATCGCAAGCAGCGCGTCCACGAATTGCTCCTGTTGCGCGGCCGACAAGCCCGACAGCGCGTCACGGCGCAACTCGGCCGCGGCCGAACGCATGGTCTTGATCGCCGGTTCGACTTCTTCGGTCAGGAACACGCGCTTGGCGCGCCGGTCAACGGCATGGCTTTCACGGCGAATCCAGCCCTTCTGTTCCATGCGGTCGAGCAAGCGCCCCAGGGTCGCTTTCTTGACTTCGAGGATGTCGGCCAGCTCCGATTGCGTGACGCCGTCGTTACGGAACAGGTGGTTGAGCACCCACCACTGCGAGCGCGTCAGGCCGAGCGCCTTGACTCGCCGGTCGAAGGTCGTGCGCATCAGACGCGCAACATCGTTCAGGATGAACCCGAAATTGCGAGACAGGTCTTCGCGAAACATCTGGGTATTGTACGCCGAATTAGTTGCCTAGCTTACTATATGCCAGGCTATTATCCGGTCCATGCGGCGCCAAGGGCCGACTGTTAGAATCGTTGGCTCAGGGGAGGAAGGCCACAAATGAAAATAACAGCTGTCGAAACTATCAATCTCGGGGAATTCCCGAACGTATTGTGGGTGCAGATCCATACCGACGAAGGCGTCGTAGGGCTCGGAGAAACCTTTTATGCGGTTGCACCCGTTGCGGAACACATCCACCAGACCTGCGCGGCGTATCTGCTGGGCAAGGATCCGCTGCAGATCGACAAGCACAGCCGGCAGTTCCTGAACACTTATCTCGGGTTCAACAGCGTTGGCGTGGAGATGCGTGCTGCGTCAGCGATCGACATCGCGCTCTGGGACCTGTTCGGCCAGGTGACAGGCCAGCCGATCTATCAGTTGCTCGGCGGCGCCTCGCGCGACCAGGTGCGCGTGTACAACACCTGCGCCGGCTACCAGTATGTACGCGCCAAACCCACGCAGGGCACGGAGAACTTCGGCCTGCCCGCGAAGCAGGACAAGAAGAACCGGCCGTACGAAGACCTGATGGCCTTCAAGACCGACGCTGGCGAGCTCGCCAAGTCGTTGCTCGACATGGGCATCACCGGCATGAAGATCTGGCCGTTTGACGAAGCGGCGGAAGCTTCCAACGGCAGCTATATTTCCAACGCCGACCTGAAAAAGGCCTTGCGGCCTTTCGAGCAGATCCGCAAGGCGGTCGGCGACAAGATGGACATTCATGTCGAGTTCCATTCCATGTGGAACCTGCCCACCGCGATCCGCATTGCCGAGGCGCTGGAACAGTTCGACCCGTTCTGGTACGAAGATCCGATCAAGATGAACAACATCGATGCGGTAGCCGATTACGCACATCGCACCAACGTGTGGGTCACGGCATCCGAAACGCTCGGAACTCGCTGGGGATTCCGGGAGTTGTTCGAGAAACAGGCAGTGTCGGTTTGCATGCTGGACGTAGGCTGGACCGGCGGTTTGTCCGAATCCAAGAAAATCGCCACCATGGCAGAAGCGTACCAGCTGCCGGTCGCGCCACATGACTGCACCGGTCCAATCCTGCTGACCGCTTCGGTACACTTGTCAATGAACTGCCCGAACACGCTGGTGCAGGAGATGGTCCGGGCGTTCTATTACGACTGGTACGGCAAACTGGTCACCCGACTGCCGCCGGTGAACAACGGCTACATTACGGCACCCGAGGGACCCGGCCTGGGTACCAAGCTGCAGCCCGATGTGCTCAAGCGCAAGGATGCTACGCGCAGAATCAGCAAGCTGGGAAAATAGCAGGACGACTGCTCAGTACTGAGTGCTGGACCGAGCAGAAGCGTTCCTTTTCAAACGATCTGGAATTCATCCCATGAACGAAGCCACAAAAACGGATCCAAGAGTCCTGGTCCTCGCGCCCGAGGATAACGTCGCCATTGCGAAGTCGGACATTCCCGCAGGAACGACGCTGCAGGTCATGGGCGTGAGCGTAACCCTCAAGGCAGCGATGGAAGTCGGCCATAAATTCGCGTTTCGGAAAGTCGCGAAAGACGCTGGCATCACCAAATACGGCGCGCCGATCGGCGTGGCCACTCGGGACATCGAGCCTGGCGATTCGATGCACATCCACAACATCACCAGCGATTACATACCGACCTACACCCTCGACGAGGGTCACCAGTTCTTCAAGGAGCACTGACATGATCAATGCCTATCTTCGAGCCGATGGCCGCAAAGGCATCCGCAACACCGTCGTCGTCGCCTATCTGGTGGAGTGCGCGCATCACGTCTCGCGCGAGATCTATTATCCATTCCGCGACCAGGGCGCGCACCTGATCGGTTTTCCAGGCTGCTTCCCGAATGTGTATTCGCACAAAATGATGGAGCGGCTGTGCACGCATCCCAACGTAGGCGGAGTCCTGCTCGTTTCGCTAGGCTGTGAAGGTTTCAACAAGGGAAAGCTTCAGGAGACCGTGCGCAAGTCGGGACGACCGGTCAAACTCATCGAAATCCAGAGCACCGGCGGCACGCGCAAGACCATCGCCGAGGGCAAGACATGGATCGAGCAGACCTTGAAACAGCTGGAGAGCACGCCGCGCGCGAACATGACGCTCGACGAACTCATCGTGGGCACCATTTGCGGCGGCTCGGATGCGACCAGTGGACTGACCGCGAATCCGGCCATGGGTCGCGCTTTCGATTTTCTGGTCGAGCAAAACGCCACCTGCATTTTCGAAGAGACAGGCGAGCTGATCGGCATGGAGCACTGGATGGCCAAGCGCGCGGAGAACCCCGCGCTGGGCGAAGAAATCGTCAGGACCGTGGCCAAGGCCGCGAAATATTACGCGACCTACGGCCATGCCAGCATTGGGCCCGGCAACGCCGACGGCGGCCTGACCACGATCGAGGAAAAGTCCCTGGGCGCTTATGCCAAATCCGGCCAGTCGATGATTTCCGGCATCATCAAGCCAGGGGACGTGCCGATTCGAGGCGGGCTATATCTGCTCGACGTAGTCCCAGACGGCGAACCGCTTTTCGGTTTTCCGAATATCAGCGACAACGCCGAAATCGCCGAACTCATGGCCTGCGGCAGCCACCTGAGCCTATTCTCCACAGGGCGCGGCTCGGTCGTCGGCTCGGCCATCGCACCGGTCATCAAGGTATGTGCGAATCCGCATACCTACAAGCGTATGTCCGACGATATGGACGTCGATGCCGGACGCATTCTCGAAGGTCGCGCCAGCCTCGACGAAGTCGGCCGCGAGATCTATGACCTGATCATTCGCGTTGCCAACGGTCAACAAACCAAGTCGGAAGCCCTCGGCCACCAGGAGTTCATTCTGACGTACAAGAGCTTCGAGCCCATCGGACCGGCGTGTTTTCCGTCCGCCGCTTGATGATCAAAAAATGCGCGCACGCTTGATTACGAAACCAGCTTCCGATGCAGCGCGCGCAAAAGGCGAACCATGATTGACCCACGCATCATTGGCACCTGGCGTCTCAAAAGCACGAAGGGCATCGACGATAACGGCGAAGTCATGCCGCCGCCCTATGGCCCCGTGCCCAATGGCGTCCTATGCGTCCAGGCCGACGGGCGCATGTACTGCGTTTTGTGCGACGGCCGCGCGGAATTGCCGGCCGGCGAGTCGCGGCAGTTCATGGCTTATGCCGGTAACTGCACGTTCGACGGCACGACGCTCTCGACTCGGGTGGATGCCTCGTCGGACGCGAGCCGCATCGGCGGCGATCAGGTACGCGCGGTGCGCTTCCAAAATGACGGGGTGATACTGGCACCGCCGCGCCGTCTCTATGCCGGTGTGATGCAACGCCAGGAATTGTTCTGGGAGCGCGTGGGCTAGTCCATGGCGGACATCGTTGGGCGGAGATGCCAACCGCCGGACCCAGGGGCCTCAGAATTGGAGCGCCTTTGGCCCAACTAGACGGACCAAGTAACAGTGAGTTACAGGCGCATTTTCAGTAGTTTGTAATATTTACCCGTGAAAATGCTTTAAGGAGCTTGCAAACCCTCCTCGACTCCGTAAGATCGCGCTATACGCTGTCTCCGCTGGCGAGGCTCCATGCTCGAGGCTCGCTGGCAAAACAGAGCGCTTAGCGCCGGCGATTTTGCAATCGAAGAAGGGGGTCACCATGCGGGCAATGAACCTGCTATGGGTGTGTGCTGTGTCGATCGGTTTGTCGGGTTGTGCGGGGATCATGACGAAATCCACGCATTCGACCGCGGAGAAACTTCGCAATGCAGAGGAGCTGTACGAACAGCAGAACCGGCCAGTGTTTGCAGAGCGCCAGATCTACGAAGTTCTGAATACGGCTCGCAGCAACAACGACCAACTCGGCATGGCCGAAGCCTATCGGGCGTATGCGTTCTTTTTGCGCTCGGATACGCTTGCGAACTGGCGGCAGCACTTCCGTCAGGAGGGGTTCCTGGACCCGGCTGTCAGCTTTGAGACACGGTACGAAAAATCCATCGACTACCTGGAAAAAGCGCGGGTAATTTTCCAGCAACACCGCCGCTATGACGCGCTGACCATCGTCAATCTGAATATCGGCTTTACTTTCGAGGTGCTTGGCAATCTGGACGCAGCTTGCCATGCGTTCGATCGAAGTCTCCACAACAATCGCGTCAGTCTTGAAGAAGACGCGATGAAAATTTCGCTGCCCAAGGGGTACGCGACATACGAAGATTTTCTAGCGCCGCACCGCAAGCGCGCGCAATGCGGGATGTCCCGCAAGCAACCCGCGAAACCCCGTCGCTTCATGTCCGCCTAGGCGAAACCTCGACCGCCCGAGAGGCGGATCCCCTGTAAGTCTTTCCGGCGCCTTGTAAATCCTGCCTGCGGCCGCGCCCTGCACCCGGCCGTCCTTGGCTGCTCTGGGGTAGTAGGGCCTCGATAGCGGGGTTTTTTCAGGTCCGCGCTCAGGCGCGATACATGCGTTCGTCCCTTCCGGTAAAACCCGATTAACTCTTTGACGGAGGGATTTTAATGGCCACTATCGTGCACGAAGGACCCGGCAACGAACGGCGCGTCATGCCGCCGCGACGTACCGCCGATCATCTAACCACCCGCCGCTCCACGGCGAATCTTGTCGATGTGCAGGGCATGAGCGTTTCATGGGGCGGCATCTGGGGTGGCGTGCTGATCGGAATGGGAACACTGCTTCTGTTGACTGCGTTGGGATTGGCGCTGGGGGTCACCGCAGTGGACGCGGATTCCGACGCGCAGGCCCTGGGCATGGGCGCAGCCATCTGGGCCGGAATTTCGCTGCTGCTCGCGATTTACATCGGCGGCATGGTATCCACGCGCATCGGCGCGATCTTCGATACGACAACCGGGGTAGTTGAAGGCGCCCTGGTATGGGTGCTGAGTCTTTTATTGATCGTCTATCTGGCCGGTAGCGGGATAGGCATCGTCGCAGGCGGGGCCTTCAAGCTAGTCGGCGGCGCAACCCAGACTATCGGCTCCATGGTCACCGGCGGGACGCCGGATCTCTCTCAGGGCACAATCGACCAGGTGATCACGCGCCTGCGCGACCCGCAAACTTCGCGCGTCATCGCAGCCGCCACCGGTCTGCCGGAAGAGCGTGTGCGCAGCAATCTCGCGCAAATGGCCGACCAGGCCGACTCCGCTCGTGACAATCCCGCCCAGGCGGCATCGGAAGTGCGCCAAGGCGTCGAAAACATGATCCAGACCGCGCGTGCGGATGGGACATTCGCCGCTGCGGCAGAACGCGCGCAATCCGCGGCCACCAAGACTGCGTGGATTACATTCGGTGCCCTGATGCTATCGCTTCTGGCTGCCATTTTCGGCGCCATGACTGGGCGTCGCTCGGCGGCCCATCACGCCGGGCGGCCGTAAGTCTCGAACTTCTCGTTCTGGAAAGCGCCACGCTCAGGACGAGCGTGGCGCTTTTGTTTTTTGCGGCCGGTTCGCTGATAGGCCGGCTACCTTTATCTCAGACAGATCCGCAATGGTAGACTTCCCAAGACCCTCGCCGGTTATTCATGCGGCATAGCGTCGGGCCTCTATGTCGAAGGCAGATCGCGGCGGAGGGTAGACCAACGAGCACGTAGGCGACGGAGACGAATGAAACCAAACCATTGCGCCACGCTTCTCGTCGTGCTGGGTGCAACGTCCTTGATCAGCACCTTTGCTGCGACAGTTGTCGCCGACGCTGGCATTCCGGGATATCGCGTCGACCCTTACTGGCCAAAGCCGTTACCCAACAACTGGATCCTTGGCCAGATCGGCGGAATCGCAACCGACCGCCACGACCATATCTGGGTCTATCAGCGTCCACGCTCCTTGACCGATGACGAGAAAGGCGCCGCCACCGAACCGCCGACCTCCAAGTGTTGCAAACCGGCGCCGCCGGTTTTGCAGTTCGACGCCGCCGGGAATCTCTTGCAAGCTTGGGGCGGCGAAGGCCAGGGCTACGACTGGCCACGCAGCGAGCATGGCATATTCGTCGATGCCAACGATCATGTCTGGGTGGCCGGTAACGACAAGGACCACGACGCGCAGGTTCTCGAATTCACGCGCGAAGGCAAGTTCATCAAGCAGATCGGGCGGGCGCGTCACAGCGAAGGCAGCAACAGCACCCGATATCTGGGGCGGCCTGCGCTGGCAGTCGTCGACGATGCCGCAGAGGAGCTCTATGTCGCCGACGGTTACGGCAACAAGCGCATCGTTGTATTCGACGCGCGTACCGGAGAATACCGGCGCCATTGGGGCGCCTACGGCGCGAAACCCGACGACGCGGAGCCCGGCAGGTACGAACCGGGCGAGCCCCTCGCCAGGCAATTCCGCAATCCTGTGCATTGCGTGCGTATTTCGCACGATGGCCTGGTTTACGTCTGCGATCGCGTCAATGATCGCTATCAGGTATTTCGCAAGGACGGTCGATTCGTGGCTGAATACATACTGGAACCCGATACTCGCTTTGCCGGCTCTGTCTGGGACATCGCTTTTTCGCCGGACGCGAACCAGAAGTATCTTTTCGTGGCCGATGGTACCAACAACGAGATCCATGTATTACTGCGCGAGAACGGCAAGCGGATCGGCGCTTTCGGGCGCCAGGGCCGCGCCGCCGGAGAGTTTCATTGGGTGCACGCCATGGCAATCGATTCGCACGGAAACATCTATACTGGCGAAGTCGATACGGGCAAACGCGTTCAGCGCTTCGAGCACGTCAAATAGCATTGCGCTCAACCATGACAATGCGCAGCCAGGCGCCTTTCCGTGCCGACCATGTTGGCAGCTTCCTGCGGCCTCAGGCCCTGCTTGATGCGAGGGAGCAACACCGGATTGGCAGCCTGTCGCGTGCGGCCTTGCGGGAGGTCGAAGACAACGCCATCCGCGACATCGTGCGCTTGCAAGAGGACCTCGGCCTGAAAAGCATCACTGACGGCGAATTCAGGCGCACTTATTTCCATGTGGATTTTCTCGAACAACTGCAGGGAGTGGAAACCAGGGGCGGGATCGCGGTGAGTTTTCGCAGCGCCGGCGGCAAGGTCGATTTTGCCCCACCGGTCATGCATGTCATCGGCCCGCTGCGGCACGGGCGCCCGATTCAGAGGGCTGATTTCGAGTTTCTCAAATCCGTGACCAGTCAGACGCCGAAGGTCACCATCCCTTCTCCGACCATGCTGCATTTTCGCGGCGGCCGCGGCGCCATCAACAGGCAAGCCTATCCGGAACTGGAACCGGCTTTCTACGACGACGTCGCGAGTTGCTACCGCGCCGAGATCAAATTGCTCGCGCAAGCGGGCTGCCGCTACCTGCAAATGGACGACACCAATCTGGCCTATCTGTGTGACCCGAGAATGCGCGAAGGCGCTCGCCAGCGCGGCGACGACCCGGACGAGTTGCCGCGCCGCTACGCCAGGTTGATCAACGCGGCGATTGCCGAGCGTCCAGCTGACATGACCGTGTGCGTACATTTATGCCGTGGCAATTTCCGCAGCGCCTGGGCGGCTGAAGGCGGATACGAACCCGTGGCAGAAGTGCTGTTCAATGAACTGGCCGTCGACGGCTACTTCCTTGAATATGACGATGCGCGCTCCGGCAGTTTCGCGCCGCTGCGCTTCGTGCCCAAGGGCAAAACCGTCGTTCTGGGTTTGGTCAGCACGAAACTGGGCCAACTCGAATCAAAAGAGCAACTCAAGCGGCGCATCGATGAAGCCGCGCGCCAGGTGCCCCTCGAGCAATTGTGCCTGTCGCCGCAATGCGGATTTTCCAGCACTGTGCACGGCAATGAAATCGCCCGCACCAGCCAGACCGCCAAATTGCGGCTGGTGGTCGAGACGGCTCGCGAAGTATGGGGAGACGGCTGAGCGGAGCCTGCGCGGTTAGAGCTCCATACGAAAAGCTCACTTGCGGTATTTCGCAATCAGGTCGCGCGCGGCATTGATCATCGCTTTGCCGTCCACGCCGCGGCCGTTCGCGTCTTCAATCCAGTTATCCGTCACCGGTTGCACGATTTTCTTCCACTTCTCGATCTCTTCGTTTGCGATGACATTCACCATGCCGCCGGTCTTCTTCTTGTTGATGACTTCGACGTCGTCGAACAGGCGTCCGAGTTGGCCGGACAGTTCGATGCCGCGGTTCGCATCGATGACTTTCTTCAGCTCGGCTGGCAGGGTTTCATAGCGGGCCTTGTTCATGGCGAGGATGAAGACCGAGGTATAGATCATGGGCTGCGAGGCGTCCGGCCCGCTGTGGTAGCGGGTCAGTTCGTCAACCTTGAGCGCCGGCATGACCTCGTAGGGCAGAAGCGTGCCGTCGATGACACCTTTCGACAACGCTTCGGGCACCTGCGGAACCGGCATGCCGACCGGTGTCGCACCGAGCGCTGCAAGCATTTTCGTCGTCTGCCGCGTCGGCGCGCGCACCTTCATACCGCGCAGATCCGATCGTTGCGCAATGGGCTTCTTTATCATGCTCAACACGCCACCGCCGTGAACGTGGAACGCGATAGGGTAGACATCCTTGAACTCGGCCGCATCGTGCACACGCACGTAATCCCATAATGCCTTGCTGGTGGCTTCGGCATTGTTCGCGAAGAACGGAAGCTCGAAGACTTCCACCAGCGGAAAGCGCCCCGCGGAATAACCCGCGACGGTCCAGATCACGTCCACAACACCATCCTTGACCTGATCGTAGAGTTGCGGCACCGACCCTCCCAACTGCATCGAAGGATAGATCTGGCATTTGATGCGCTTCTTCGATTCCAGGGCGAGTTTCGCGCACCACGGCTCCAGCACGTGCTGGTGAGCCGTCGACGATGGCGGCAGCGGATGGTGCACTTTGAGTACGACTTCCTGCGCCTGTGCGGCGCCAGCGCACAGCAATGCGAGGGAACCTGCGATGAGTTGCAACCACTTCATTGTTGTTCTCCTCCGCCATTGATCGCGAGGGTATCCGGCGCTCCGCACTACCAATGCGAGAGGCAATGGTACACTCGATCGCAATGACACCCCTTATAACGATAGCAAGAGGATTAACGCGTGGCAAAGACCATCGATTATTACTTTTCACCGATGTCCCCGTGGAGCTACCTGGGCCATGCGCGATTCGCGGATATCGCGCGCAGGCACGGCGCTGCGATAGCGGTCAAGCCGGTCGACTATGGACGCATCTTCCCGCAGTCAGGCGGCCTGCCCGTTTCCAAACGCGCGCCGCAGCGCCAGGCGTACCGGCTGGTCGAACTGCAACGCTGGCGCGATCACATGGGCGTGCGCATGAACATCGAGCCCAAATACTTTCCTTACGACGTTTCGCTGGCCTCCTATGTCGTCATTGCAGCAGGCGACACGGACCAGGCGATGAAGCTGACCGCAGCATTGATGCGCGCGTGCTGGGCGGACGAAAAGAACATGGCCGACGAAGCTGCTGTTGCCGCGGTGATTGATGAAGTCGGGCTGGACAGCAACGCGCTACTCAAGCAGGCGCGCGCCCCGCAAACCGCGTCCCGCTATGACAGTTTTACCCAGGAAGCCATCACGCGACAAGTCTTCGGCGCGCCGACCTATGTTTACAGGGACGAACTATTCTGGGGCCAGGATCGGTTGGACTTTCTGGATCGGGCACTCGCGCGCGGCTGATGACGAGGGACGAGGGGCGAGGGAAATGCAGGGGCGGGGAAAATGCAGGGACGAGGGGCGAGGGGTTCCAACTCTAATCCCTAGCCCCTCGTCCCTCGTCCCTCGTCCCTGCATTTCCCGCCCCTCGTCCCTCGTCCCTGCATTTCCCTCGCCCCTCGTCACTCGTCCCCGCCCCTCGCCCCTCTTCCTCTTCCCTCGTTCCTAGTCAGTATTGTGCAGCCGAGCCTTGAAGCCTGCCGCTTCCAACGCAGCGATGATATCGCGGACATGATCGTGTCCCCGGGTCTGCAGCACGAAATCCACGACCGCGGATTGCACGGGCAATTGCGTGAATGCACGTTCGTGGTGGACTTCCTCGATATTGGCGTTCGCTTCTGCCAGGGCCGCGGTGACTCGCGCCAGCGAGCCAGGAAGGTCGCGCAACTGGACCTGCAGGCGCGTGAGGCGGCCGGCGCGCACCATGCCGCGCTGGATGATGTCGGCCAGCACCAGCGGGTCGATGTTCGCGCCACACAACACTACACCGACTTTTCGCCCGGCAAAGCGCTCGCGGTGGCTTAGTACGCCCGCGAGTCCGGCTGCGCCGGCCCCTTCGGCGACGGTTTTTTCGATTTCGAGCAGCAGCAGCATGGCCTGCTCGATATCACCCTCATCGACCAGCACGATGTCGTCGACCAGTCTGCGGATGATCTCGAGGGTGAGCTTGCCCGGCTCCTTGACAGCGATTCCGTCCGCAATCGTGTTGCTGCCGAACTCAGGTTTCGCGCCCTTCAGCGCCGCATGCATGGACGCAAAGCGCACGCTCTCCACGCCGATCATCTGCATGCCAGGCGTGATCGCCTTGGCCGCGATGGCCATGCCTGAAATCATGCCGCCACCGCCGATCGGCACGACCAGCGTTTCCAGATCGGGCTGCGCCTTGAGCATTTCCAGCGCGATGGTGCCCTGGCCGGCGATGATTTTTTCATCATCGTAGGGATGCACCAGCGTCAAACCGCGGGCGTGCATGAGTTCGAGCGCACGAGCCTTGGCTTCATCGAAGTTCTCGCCATGCAAGATGATTTCCGCGCCGAAAGCGCGGGTATGCTCGACTTTCACATGAGGCGTAAAGCGCGGCATCACGATGACTGCCGGAATACCCAGCCTCTTGGCATGATAAGCCACTCCCTGCGCGTGATTTCCTGCCGAGACCGCGATCACCCCTGCGCGCCGCTGCGCGTCATCGAGCGACAACAGCTTGTTCAGCGCGCCACGCTCCTTGAACGAAGCCGTGAACTGGTGAACTTCGAACTTGAGATAGATTTCGGCACCCGACAGTTCAGACAGTGTGCGCGAATGCAGGCAGGCCGTTTCGATCACTGCTCCGGTGATGGCGGCGGCGGCATTGCGAACGTCCTGGACGGAAAGGGCCATCGAAGTAACTCGGAAGCAGGAAATGTACGGACTCTAATTCACGCACCCCCGAAAGGGCAACAAAAACGGGCCGGTGCAGCAACGAGTCATGCCGGAAAGGTTGAGGATGACTACAATGCGGGAGCCCATGAGTTTCGCCACCCCTGTGATACAGCGCCTGATGCCGGCTCGCCGTGAAGAAATTACCGCGACACTTTGGTCGTTTGCGTATTTCTTCTGCCTGCTGTGCAGTTACTACGTGATGCGCCCGGTGCGCGACGAGATGGGCATCCAGGGCGGTGTAGACAAGCTCGCGCATCTGTTCACGGGGACGTTTCTGGTCATGCTGGCCGCGGTGCCGCTCTTCGGCTGGGCGTCGTCGCGCTACCCCCGCCGCACGCTGATGCCGATGGTTTACCTGTTCTTCATTGCCAATCTGGGCGTGTTCTACATTCTCATGAAATCCGGTATCGCTCCGGCAATGGTCGCCCAGGCGTTCTTCATCTGGATCAGCGTTTTCAATCTGTTCGTGGTGTCGGTGTTCTGGAGTTTCATGGCGGATATATTTCGCAATGAACAGGCACGCCGGCTGTTCGGTTTCATTGCCGCGGGGGGTAGCATCGGGGCGCTGGCCGGGCCCCTGCTGACAGCAGTACTCGCACCTTCGGTCGGGCCCGCCGGGCTATTGCCGATTTCCGCGGTCATGCTGTTCGGCGCCGTGCTATGCATTTACCGGCTTGCGGCCTGGAGCAAACGCTACCCCGCGGAACGCCGGTCGCCTCCCGAACCGGTCGACGAGCCTCTCGGGGGAGGCATTGTCGCGGGCGTCGGTCTGGCGCTGAAATCGCCCTATATGCTGGGCATTTGCATCTACGTCATGATGGGCACGTTGCTGGGCACGTTCCTGTATTTTCATCAGGCCAACATCATCGCGGAGCAGATCCCGTCCTCGGGCGAGCGTACGGCGCTGTTTGCGAAAATCGATCTGGCGGTCAACGTACTGGCATTTGCCTGCCAGATGTTTCTGGTTCATCGGGTAATTGGGCGCTTTGGTGTCGGCACCACGCTGATGATTCTGCCGATCATGGGCGCGATCGGATTCTTCGTTCTCGGACTGGTCCCGACGCTGGCGGTGCTGATCGTATTCCAGGTCATCCGGCGCGCAGGCGAATATGCCATGGCACGACCGGCACGGGAAATCCTGTTCACGGTGCTGAACCGCGAGGAAAAATACAAATCGAAGAACTTCATCGATACCGTGGTCTTTCGCGGTGGCGATGCGGCGAGCGGCTGGTTGTTCGAAGGCTTGCGGTTACTGGGCCTCGGATTCGCCGGCATCGCCTTCGTGAGCGTGCCGGTCGCCTTGCTATGGGCGGGCACGGGTTGGATGCTGGGCCGCGGCCAGGATGAGATGCGCGCCAGGAACGAGGCAATAAGGAGACCAGATGTACTTTCAAGCAAATCCGGGCCGGCGGCTGGCCCTCAAAGCACTGATGACGACCGGCCTGTCGGTGATGGCGATGCCCGCAACCGCTGACGCTGCGGCGCCGATCAAACGGCCAATTCCCGCTAGCGGCGAGCTGCTGCCGGTTGCGGGACTTGGCACTTATCAGAGTTTTGACGTGGGCCGGGGTGCGCCGGAGCGCGATCCGCTGCGCGAAGTACTGCGCCTTTTTGTCGAGCGTGGCGGCAAACTCATCGACAGTTCACCCATGTACGGGTCGTCGGAATCCGTACTGGGTGACCTCGCTGCGGAGCTTGGGCTCGCCGAGCGGCTTTTCATGGCGACCAAGGTGTGGACCAGCGGTCGTGACGCGGGCATCGCTCAGATGCAGGAATCCTTGCGCCGCATGAAAGTCAAGCGCATGGATCTGATGCAGATTCACAATCTGCTCGACTGGAAAACGCATTCGAGCACGCTCAAGCAATGGCGGGAGGCCGGCCTCATCCGTTACTCCGGCGTCACGCATTACCATTCCGGTTCCTACGACGAACTGGAGCGCGCGATCCGGACGAAAGATTTCCAGTTCGTGCAGTTCAATTACTCGATTGTCGAGCGCGAAGCCGAGCAACGTTTGCTGCCGCTTGCGCGCGAACTCGGCGTTGCCGTCATCGTCAACCGGCCGTTCGCCCAGGCGAGCCTGTTTACGCGGGTGCGCGGCACGGAGGTGCCGGAATGGGCCGCGGAGTTCGATTGCCGGAGCTGGGCTCAGTTTTTCCTCAAGTACATTCTCGCCCACACCGCCGTGACATGCGTCATCCCTGCGACGAGCAAACCTAAACATTTGCTGGACAATATGATGGCCGGGGCAGGCAAATTGCCCGATGAGGCTACGCGCCGGAAGATGGCGGCATTCATGGACAAGCTGTGAACCGAGATCAGAGAGGGATTCATGTCGCGTTGGCATAGTCGCCGCGAGCGTTTTCGCTCAATCCTGTCCGGCAACACATGCGTTTATCCCGGTTCCGTCTTCGATCCGATCTCGGCTCGCATCGCCGAGGATCTGGGCTTCGAGGTCGGCATGTTCGCCGGCTCCGTGGCATCGATGACGGTCTTGGGTGCACCGGACCTGATCGTGCTGACACTGACCGAATTCGCCGAGCAGGCACATCGCATTTGCCGCGCGGGCACCCTGCCCTTGCTGTGCGACGCGGACCACGGCTATGGCAACGCCCTGAACGTCATGCGCACGGTCGAGGAACTCGAAGCAGCCGGCGTGGCCGCGCTGTCGATCGAAGACACTGACCTGCCCTCGCCTTTTGGTGCCGCCAAGCCGCGATTGCTCACCATCGAGGAAGGTGTCGGCAAACTGCGCGCAGCCATAGCGGCGAGGCACGATGCGGCTCTTGCGATTGCCGGGCGCACCAGTGCGCCGTCGTTGACGTCCATCGCCGACACGATTGCACGCGCGAAAGCCTACGAAGCGTGCGGGGTGGACGCTATATTCCTCGTCGGGGTCAAGACAAGGGCCGAACTGGACGCGATTGCCGCGCACGTCAGGTTGCCGATGATCCTGGGCGGCGCGGGCAAGGACCTCATGGACCGCGAGTATCTCGCGCAGCGCGGCGTGCGCATCTGCCTGCAGGGACATCAACCTTTCGCCGCCGCCGTTCGCGCGGTGCACGATACCCTGCACGCGCTGCGCGAGGGCATGCTCCCGGAGAAGAATGAATCAATTGCCGGCGACGAGATGATGAAGCGCGTCACGCGCAGCGACGACTACGCCCGCTGGATGAAGGAGTGGCTCTAGCTCCATCAGCAGCATCCGATCTCCGGAACGATGCTGCGCGGAGAATGCTTGCCGGTCAGAGTAATCCCCGGGCAGCCAGATTGCGCATCAGGTCGGTCAACCCGTAAGTCCACGGCGCGACCTTGTGGCAATAATTGACACGGTTCACCAGCATGCCGAGCGTGTCGGCTCGGATCGATACGATGTCGCCGATCTTATGCGTGAAGCCCTTGCCGGGCTGGTCGCGATCCTGCACCGGCGCGAACTGTGTCCCCAGAAAAAGCATGGTTCCATCGGGATACTGGTGCGTGCGATTGACCGCCTGCGCCGCCAGATCGAGCGGATCGCGGCTGATGTTTGCGAGGTGGCTTTCGCCCGACAGCTTGTATCCGCCCGCTCCGTCGATTTCTATGTGAATGTGCGTCTTGCGCAGCACGTCGATGTCGTAATTCCGGTCGAACAGACGAATGAAGGGGCCGATCGCGCAACTGCCATTGTTGTCCTTTGCCTTGCCCAGGAGCAGCGCACTGCGCCCTTCGAAATCCCGCAGATTGACGTCGTTACCCAGTGTCGCGCCCACGACGCGCCCGGCACGATTGATCGCCAGTACGACCTCCGGCTCCGGATTGTTCCAGGACGAATCCGCGCGCACTCCGATCTCCGCGCCCAGACCCACCGCCGACATGGGTTGCGATTTGTTGAATACCTCCGCGTCCGGCCCGATGCCAACTTCCAGATACTGCGACCAAAGATCGCGCTTCATCAAGGATTCCTTGGCGCGCATCGCCTCCGGAGAGCCCGGTTTCACCGTCCTGATCTCGGCGCCGATCTCCTCACCGATGGAGCGGCGAATCTCGTCAGCCTTATCCGCGTCGCCCTGGGCATGCTCTTCGATCACACGCTCCAGCATGCTGGAAACGAAGGTCACCCCACAGGCCCGCAGTGCCTGCAGATCGCAAGGAGCTAGCAGATAGGGTTTGGCCGCATCGCGGCGGTCGGCATGCGAATTGGCAATCAGGTCCGCAATTGCGCCGACCGGCCGCGCCCAGCCGCTGGACATCGCATCGAACGCGACTTTTGCGGGATCCTGCATATTGAGCAGTTCGCTGACGGTGGGTGCGACCCTCGCCAGATCCCACGCCATGTCCTGCGCCAGCAGGACCGGACTCGGGCCGGCATCGCGTCCGGGAATCCATGCACGTCCGATCAGCGTGGCGCGATTCGCATCGACGGGCAAAACATTTGCAGCTGAAAATTCCATATCTGCCTTTGAACTCAATGGAGGCGATTGATCAGAAAGAAAAACTCGGGCACGCATTGCGGAGCACACAGCGCCACCCAGCCCTCGGTTGCGGATTTGAAGCCGAAGTAGGCCTCCATTGCGTGTCCCTGGTCATTGTTGGCCACAAGCTTCACGATACGCTCAGGGGAGCGCTCTTCGGTGTAGGTCCCCAGTGTCTTTACGAACCGGTCATGCAGCTTCCTGATTTCGCCCGTCTCGAGTTCGCTCGCTTCGAAGCCCGTGAAATAGCGTCCGCCGGCCTGTGAACGCGATTCAACCGGCGAATATGCCGGAATCGAAGGCCGATCGAAAAAACTGCCGGGAAAGCGCCATACCCAATCCGGGCCCGGAATGATCATCTGTGCACTGGGCGTGCAAACGACACTGGCGGCTTGCGACAGCGCGTTCGGCAACGCGCGCGCGATGTCTTGCGGCGGATGGTCACAGTCGAGAATGCCTGCGGATGGGGCCTCGCCTTCGGAATGCGCGAACGCGTGAAACGTTAGCGCGAACATCAGCCACGGCAATCGGCGTAATGACATGCGTCCTCCCGTATAATTTTCCCGCGATTATACAGAGGCCCCTGCGCATCCCCGCTTGGCATTGCGTGCGCCTGCAGGCGGCCGCCGGACGGCTTAGAATCACTGCATGCAACAACGACTCCTTTCAGGCAATGCTTGACCGCCCGCTGGTCTTTCTCGACCTGGAAACGACAGGGGCCACGGCACATCTGGACCGCATCACCGAAATCGGGCTAGTGGAGGTGGATCGAGGGTGTCCGATCGGCGAATGGAGCTCCCTGGTCAACCCGGAACGCCCTATTCCGGCCATGATCGAGTCCTTGACCGGGATTACGGACGCCATGGTCGCCGATGCGCCGACCTTCGCGCAAATCGCCAGGGATTTGTACGACCGGCTGGCGGGAAAGACTCTGGTAGCGCATAACGCGCGCTTTGATTTCGGTTTTCTGCGCAACGAGTTCCGCCGGGTGGGGCTTCACTACGCGCCCGATGTGTTGTGCACGGTGCGGCTTTCGCGTCGCTTGTACCCGCAGGAGCGGCGGCACAATCTCGACAGCGTCATTGCGCGGCATGGTCTGATTTGCGCCAGCCGGCATCGGGCGCTGGCCGACGCGCGTGTTCTGTGGGATTTCACGCAGCGCATTCACCAGGATCTTGCTACCGCACAGATCATTGATGCCATTGCGGACCAGTTGAAAAAGCCGCAATTGCCTCCGGGGCTTGCGCCCGACTTGCCGGAGCAGATACCCGAAGCACCCGGGGTTTATGCATTCTACGATCAGCACGGTGCCTGCTTGCACGTGGGGAAAAGCGCGAATTTGCGCGCGCGCGTGCTTTCGCATTTCACCGGCGACAAGCGGCCTGCGTGGAGAGCCGTCTGCGAAATTGCCAAGGTTGACTGGGAAGTGGCTGCGGGCGAGCTCGGTACGCAACTTCGCCACGCTCGCTGGCTGCAGCACTTGCAGCCGTTGCACAACAGCAAGCCGCGGGCCGATGAGGAGCTGTGGACTCTCCAGTGGGATCCAGTCAACGGCCCGTCGGTTCCCACCCCTGTGGAAGCGGCGGGAGTGGATCTATCGCGAGCCGCCACATTGCATGGGATGTTCAGGTCGCGTCGCGCAGCTCTCAATACCTTGCGCAAAATTGCCGACGAGCATGGCTTGTGTCATATCGGCACCGGCGTGCAGTTTGGGCCAGGCCCGTGCCTGGGCCACCAGCTCAAGCGCTGTCGCGGCCTTTGCGTTGGCGGGGAATCCCAAATCGCGCATTCGGTGCGCATGATGCAGGCGCTGCTTGCGCTGCGCATGCAGGATTGGCCGCATTCCGGGCCAATCGGCGTTCGCGAACACGATTCCATTTCGGGGCGCACGGAAGTTCATGTGCTTGATCGCTGGCGCTGGCTCGGCACTGCCCAAAGCGACTCCGATCTTCAGGACATTCTTGAATCCCGCATGGACACTGCGTTCGACGCCGGGATCTATCGCATCTTGCTGCAGTACTTCCGTTCACGCCCGCGCGATATCCGGATCATTGCCCTCGACGGCCCGGCGCTCCAGCACCGCGGCCTTTAAGCCGGATTTCGGTCCAGAAAACCGGTGATGGCACGATTGAACGCGGTGGGCTGTTCGAGATTCGACAAGTGCGAGGCCGATGCGATCACCTCAAGTTCCGACCCCGGGATCGCCTTCTGGATGGCCTGCGACATGGCTACCGGGGTGCCCACGTCCTGCTCGCCAACCACGATCTGCACCGGGCAACGAATCGTCCCCAGGCGGTCCGTGACATTGAGCTTCGAAATGGCCTTGCAGCAGCCGATGTAACCCGCGGGTGATGTCTGGCGGATCATCTGCCCGACGCGAATCATCATTGCCTTGTTGGCCTGATAAAACGGTTCCGTGAACCAGCGCTGCAGAGTCGGCTCGACCAGGGGCTCCATGCCATGTTCTGCAGCGGTTTTTATGCGGCCCTCCCAGATCGGGCCTGCTTCCGGCGGAATGCGACTCGACGTATCGCACAACACCAGGCTGCGCAAGCGCCCTGGGTATTTCACTGCGAACGTCATGCCGATCATGCCGCCCATGGACAGTCCGATAAAGTGCGCGGACTCCACAGACAATTTGTCCAGCAAGCCGAGCAAATCTTCTCCCAGCATGTCCATCGTGTAAGCGCTGTCGGGTGCATCGCTGCCACCGTGACCGCGCGTGTCGAAACGCAGCACCCGGTAGCGTGACTTCAACAACTGCGCCTGTTCATCCCACATGGAAAGATTGCAGGCAAGCGAGTGACTCATGACAATCCACGGGCCATTTCCTTCGACCGTGCAATTGATGCTGATGCCATTGCTTTCGACCTTCACCGTTCCTCCCCGGAATCACGTAGTGCAACCGGGCCAGAGTATAGGGCCGCTCGCCAGCGTGTACAACGCAGAACGCGCGGGTTGTTTTTCTCGTAACATTCCTTTCTCCGGGCACGAGAACCGGAAACATAAAACCAGAATCAGGGAGACCCATCTTGAGGCTCGTTCAATTCATGGACCGCTCGGGCGCGCGCAAGGTAGCCGCTGCCGACGCAGCAGGAAAGTTACGCGTGCTCAAGGGCGTCTCGCGGACTTATGACCTTGCCTTGGCTGCCGCCCGCGACAGGCGATCGCTCGAATCGGTGGCGCAAGCGCAACTGGGCGAAGAAACGCTCGGTTTCGACGAGATCATCAAAGAAAAACGTGTGTTGCCTCCGCTGGATCATCCCGATCCCTATCGTTGCCTGATCACCGGGACGGGGCTGTCGCACCTGGGCAGCGCTGCTGCGCGTGACTCCATGCACGTCAAGCTGCAGAAACAAGAATCGGAGCTCACCGATTCGATGAAAATGTTCAAATGGGGCATGGAGGGCGGCAAGCCCCCCGCCGGCGCTATCGGCACGCCTCCGGAATGGTTCTACAAGGGCGACGGTCGATGCGTCGTCGCGCCGGAGAAGGAACTCGAGCTGCCGGCCTATGCGCTCGACGGGGGCGAAGAAGTGGAGATCGTCGGCCTTTACATTATCGGCGATGAGGCCGAAGTGCTGCGCGTGGGATTTGCGCTGGGCAACGAGTATGCGGACCATGTCATGGAGCGCCAGAACTACCTGTACCTCGCGCATTCGAAACTGCGGCAATGCTCGTTCGGGCCGGAACTGCGCGTGGGTCCATTGCCAGCGTCAGTCCAGGGACGAGCGCGCCTGCTTCGCGAAGGCAAGCAGATCTGGGCCGAGGACTGGCTCTCCGGCGAAGCCAACATGTGTCATTCGATCGGCAATCTCGAGCATCATCATTTCAAGTACCGCGACTTCCGCCGGCCGGGTGATGTGCACGTGCATTTCTTTGGTGCGGCCACCGGCAGCTTCACCAAGAAAATCGAGACCAGAGTCGGCGATGTATTCGAGATCCAGGCGGACGAGTTCGGGTATCCGCTTCGCAATGCGCTCGGCGCTGCACGCGAAGCCGAACGCCTGATCGCGGTGCGCGCACTGTGAGCGAACTGCATGTCGTGTTCGGCACCGGCCCGCTGGGCCTGGCGGTCATGCGCGAACTGCGCCGGCGCGACAAGCACGTGCGCATGGTCAATCGTACCGGCAGACTCCGGTTCGACAAGGACCTGAAGACGCAGCTTGGCGGAATCGATGCGGCCGATCCGGCGCAGAGCCGCGAAGCGTGCGAAGGGGCCGCGGTCGTCTATCACTGCATCGGCCTGCCTTACGTGCGCTGGCCGGAATTTCCAGCGCTCGCGAGCGGCATCGTCGAAGGCGCGGCCTACGCCGGCGCAAAACTCGTGTATGCCGACAACGTCTACGCGTACGGACCGGTCGATATACCGATGACCGAGGAGTTACCGCCGCAGGCAGGCACCAAAAAAGGGCTCATTCGCGCGCGCGTTGCACAGTCGCTGATGGGCGCGCACACCGCAGGCAAGGTGCGTGTCGCGATAGGACGGGGCTCGGATTTTTTCGGACCCTTTGCCACCGACGCGGCCGTCATGGGCAGTCGCGTCTTTGCCCGAGCCCTGGCAGACAAATCCGCGCAACTGATCGGAAACCCCGATCGGCTGCACACTTATACCTTCATCGACGATTTTGGCAAGGCCCTGGTGCTTCTGGGAGAGCGGGATGAGGCATTGGGTAAATGCTGGCATGTCCCCAACGCGCCAGCCAAGACCACGCGCGCTTTTGTAGAGAGCGTTTACGCCGCGCTTGGCAAACGCCCACGTCTGCGCGTGGCGCCCAGATTCGCCGTGGTATTGCTGGGGAGGTTTGATGACAACCTGCGCGAACTGCGGGAAATGTTCTACCAGTTCGAGCGCGACTTCGTCGTAGACTCCAGCCGCTTCGAGGCGGCGTTCGGCGTGCAGCCCACACCTCTGCCCGAGGCGATCGAGCAGACCCTGCAGTGGTTCCGTCAAGGTCCTTCGTGAGGAATTTGCTGGCAAAGCACCGCCATGCGGTATGCAGTGACCGACGGGCCGGTCACGTCCGGGCGAGTTTCTGGGGAATCTTCTCGATCAGCGCATAAGCAGAGTGATTGTGAATCGACTCGAAGTTCTCCGATTCGACCACGTAACCCTCGATGCGCTTGTCGCGATTGAGCGCCGTTGCCACATCGCGCACCAGATCCTCGACGAACTTCGGATTATCGTAGGCCCGCTCGGTGACGAATTTTTCATCGGGACGCTTGAGCAAACCGTAAAGCTCGCTGGACGCCTCCTGCTCCGCAATGCGCACCAGTTCCTCGATCCAGACATGCGCGTTGGTGCGTGCCGTGATGGTGACGTGCGATCGCTGGTTGTGCGCACCATATTCTGAAATTTTCTTGGAGCAGGGACACAGACTGGTCACCGGCACCACCACTTTCATGGAAAACGAATATCCCTCGCGTGACACTTCGCCGACAAACGTGACCTCGTAATCCATCAGGCTCTTCACGCCGGAGACAGGCGCCGCCTTGTTGATGAAATAGGGAAAAGTCATTTCGATGTGGCCAAACTCGGCTTCCAGCCGCTTGACCATGTCGCGCAACATCGATTCGAAGGATTCGACGGATATCTCGCGCTCCTGCGAATTCAGGATCTGCACGAAGCGCGACATGTGCGTACCCTTGAAATTGTGCGGCAGCCCGACATACATGTTGAACGTCGCGATCGTGTGCTGAATGCCTCCGTCCCGGTCGCCAACGCGTACCGGGTGACGGATCGCCTTGATGCCGACCTTGTCGATAGCCAGACGGCGGGTGTCGTGTGAGCCCTGCACGTCCGGAATGGCGAAACTATCTGGGGAATTCATGGATACGCGGCTCCTTAAGGAGCGAGAACTGCAAGGCGTACCATTATAAACGCCGGCAATACCCGAGTAAACTAGTCAGCTAAAAACCGGACAATCGATCGCTGGATCCCGTCCACATCGAGCCCGCAATCTTTCAGCAATTTCACCGGATCGCCGTGATCGACAAAGCGATCCGGAAGGCCCAGTTGCAACGTTGGGCGCGGCACACCTAATTTCTCGAGCGTTTCCAGCACCCCGCTGCCGGCGCCACCGAGTATCGTGTTCTCCTCCACCGTGACCAGGCGTTCATGCTCGCGAGCGAGTTCGCGGATGAGTTCTTCATCGAGCGGCTTCACGAAGCGCATGTTGGCAACCGTGGCCCCGAGTTTTTCTCCGACCTCGAGACAGGGCTTCAGCATGGCCCCAAAAGCCAAAATGGCGATCTTTCCGCCCCGCCGCCGAACCTCGCCTTTGCCCAGCGGCAACGCCGACATTTCCTGCTGCACGGCGACGCCAGGGCCGGTTCCGCGCGGATAACGAACGGCTACGGGTGCGTCGATGCGGAAACCGGTGTAAAGCATTTGCCGGCATTCGTTCTCGTCCGCGGGCGCCATGACCACCATGTTCGGCAGACAACGAAGGTAGCTCAGATCGAAGCTCCCCGCGTGCGTTGGGCCATCGGCGCCCACCAATCCCGCGCGGTCGATGCCAAAGAGCACCGGCAGGTTCTGGATGCAAATATCGTGGATCAACTGATCATACGCACGCTGCAGAAAAGTCGAGTAGATCGCCACCACCGGCTTGGCGCCTTCGCAAGCCAGCCCTGCCGCAAAAGTCAGCGCATGCTGCTCGGCAATGCCCACGTCAAAGTACCGATCCGCATACTCCTGCGAGAAACGCACCATGCCCGAGCCTTCGCGCATCGCTGGCGTAATTCCGATCAGGCGCGCATCGCTGGCCGCCATGTCGCACAGCCAGTCCCCGAACACCTGCGTATAAGTGGGCTTGGTGGCCGCCTTGGCTACAATGCCCGTATGGGGATCGAACTTCGTCACTCCGTGATACAGGATCGGGTCGCCTTCGGCGCGTTCATAGCCCTTGCCCTTGCGCGTGACAACGTGCAGAAACTGCGGGCCGTCCAGTTTGCGCAGATTGCTTAAGGTCGATACCAGCACGTCGAGATTATGGCCGTCGATCGGTCCGATGTAGTTGAATCCGAATTCCTCGAACAGCGTCCCGGGCGTGACCATGCCCTTGACGTGCTCCTCCGCGCGCTTGGCAAGTTCGAGCACTGGCGGCATCACACTCAGGACCTTTTCGCCTGTTTTCCTGGCTGCCGCGTAGAAACGTCCAGAAATGAGTCGTGCAAGATAATTGTTGAGCGCGCCCACGTTCTCCGAAATCGACATGTCGTTGTCGTTGAGCACCACCAGGAGATTCGCGTCCATCGCGCCAGCGTTGTTCAGCGCCTCGAACGCCATTCCCGCGGTCATGGCCCCATCGCCGATGATGGCAACTACGCGACGCTCGTCGCCCTTCATATGGGCTGCCACTGCCATGCCTAGCGCTGCACTGATTGACGTGCTCGAGTGCGCGGTGCCGAACGTGTCGAACGGGCTTTCCGAACGACGTGGAAACCCGGCGATACCGCCGTATTGCCGCAACGTCGACATGCTGTCCCGCCGGCCCGTCAGGACCTTGTGAGCATAGGTCTGGTGGCCGACATCCCACACCAGCCGATCGTCAGGGGTATTGAACACATAATGCAGCGCCACCGTCAGTTCGACCGTGCCGAGATTGGAGGACAGGTGTCCGCCGGTATTAGAGACGGACTCGATCAGGTAGTCACGAACCTGACGCGCGAGTTCGGGTAACTGCTTGCGCTCGAGGGCGCGCAGATCCGTCGGAGACTGGATGGTGTTCAGCAGTTCATACATGTGTGAAGTCGTGCGTCGCAGCGTGGCATGGATTCAAGTTCAGAATTTTCTCAATACGATGAAATCGGCGAGCTGCCGCAAGCGACCGCCGCCTTCGGGCAGCGCATCGAGGGCCTGCAGCGCGCTGTCGCGCAATTCGATGGCCATTGCCCGCGCGCCTTGCAGACCCAGCGCACTGACATAGGTGGGTTTATTGTTGCGCGCGTCTTTTCCCGCGGTCTTGCCCAGCGTGGCCGTGTTCGAGTCTGCGTCGAGCACATCATCCACCACCTGAAAGGCGAGGCCAACGACTTTGCCGAAATGATCCAGGTGCGCGAGCTGGCCGTCAGACATCGTGTTGCCACACAACGCGCCGAGGGCCACGGACGCGCGTATCAACGCTCCGGTCTTGTGAATGTGCATGAACTCCAGTTCGGGCACGGATAACGCCTTGGCAGTCGACTCGAGGTCAATCGCCTGGCCTCCGGCCATGCCGCGCGACCCGCTGGCGCGCGCCAGCACGGCCATCATCTCCACTTGCCGGCGCGCATCGTCGGCCAGCGTGGATTCGGCCAATTTCTGGAACGCGAGGCTCTGCAAACTGTCGCCGACCAAAAGCGCCATCGCCTCGTCGAATTCCACATGCACGGTAGGTCGGCCGCGACGCAAATCATCGTCGTCCATGGCAGGCAGGTCGTCGTGGACGAGTGAATAGGCATGAATGAGTTCGACCGCGACAGCCACGCAATCGATCCTTTGCGGCTTCGCCCTGGCCAGTTCGCCCGCCGCATAGGCCAGCAACGGGCGTACGCGTTTGCCGCCGCCCAGCACGGCATAACGCATGGCGACATGCAGCCTTTTAGGCGCGATTTCCGGCCCCGGCAGCGCATCGTGCAACGCTCGCTCGATACGATCCTGCCGGTCCAGCATCCAGGTCTGGAAATCAGTCGGTGCTGTCGTCACCGTCGAAGTTCTTGAGTGTGCCGGCCTCGAGGATCTTGACCTGTTGCTGCGCCTCCTGGAGGCGCGCCTGGCAGTACTGCAGCAGCTCTGCCCCGCGCTTGTAGGCGCTTAGCGACTGCTCCAGAGGCAATTGCCCTGCTTCCATCGCAGCAACAATGGTCTCTATCTCGGCAAGAGCGGCCTCGAACGATGGAGGGTTCTGGGATCTTATCTTGCTCACTGGCGGCAATCAGGGGGACGGCGCGGCGATAAGCCGCAAAGAATGTAAAAATAGCCCATCCGCGGAACCCGGGTCAACGAACGATAGTCGGATTAGGCTGTTATCGACATGTATCGCCCCGAAAACGTTGCGCGGGATGGGGTTTTAAGGGACAATCGCCCTCGGATTCCGCCCCTTCGTTAACATTACGCCCGGGGCGGTTTTTTTTATATCGCTTACGCAGCAGGGGACATCTGGTTATGACCGACCTGGCTAATGTTTCCGCATTGACTCGAACACCCGTGCAGCTGCCGATCGATTGGTATTTCGATCCGCGTATTGCCGAAATCGAGCGAAAAATGCTTTTCGAGCGTGGGCCGGGCTATGTCGGCCACGAACTCATGGTTCCGGAACAGGGCGACTACCGCGCGCTGGACTGGATGAATAACGCAAAGGTGCTGGTTCGCAACGCGCGCGGCGTAGAGTTATTGTCCAACGTCTGCCGCCACCGGCAGTCGATCATGCTCAAGGGTAGCGGCCACGCCCAGAATATCGTCTGTCCGCTGCACCGCTGGACGTACGACACGTCGGGTAAATTGCTTGGCGCTCCGCACTTCCCGGGCAACCCATGCCTGGATCTGGCAAGAAGCGCATTGACACAGTGGAACGGATTGCTGTTTGCCGGACCGCGCAATCCGAACTCAGATCTGGCGACCCTGGGCGTGCTTGCCGACCTTGATTTCTCGGGTTACAAGCTCGATCGCGTCATGAGGCACGAATACGCAGTCAACTGGAAGACATTCATCGAGGTGTATCTCGAGGATTACCACGTCGGGCCGTTCCACCCTGGCCTGGGCCAGTTCGTCGATGCAGACGACCTGAAATGGGAATTCGGCGACTGGTACAGTGTTCAGACCGTGGGGCTCAATCAGGCGCTCGGCAAACCTGGCACGGCGGCATACCAGAAATGGCATGAAGCGGTACTGCGCTACAACAACGGTGAGATGCCAAAGCAGGGCGCCATCTGGCTGACTTATTACCCCAATGTCATGGTGGAGTGGTATCCGAACGTGCTCGTCGTGAGCACCATCCTGCCCAAGGATCCCGAACACTGCACGAACATCGTCGAGTTTTATTATCCTGAAGATATCGTGCTGTTCGAACGCGAGTTCGTCGAAGCCGAACAGGCCGCGTATGCCGAGACTGCAAGAGAGGATGAGGAAATCTGCATGCGCATGACAGAAGGCCGTCGTGCGCTTTATCTTCAGCATCGCAATGAATTCGGTCCCTACCAGTGTCCGATGGAAGACGGCATGATTCATTTCCACGAGTTCGTGCGCGCGCGCCTGCAGCCGCATCTCTAGTATCCGGAAGCCGAAGCGGATGGCGTGATGAGCCACACTACGCTGATCTCAGTGGCCGATCTCGCGGATCATGTCAATGATTCGGGGTTCGTGATATTCGATTGCCGTCATGAGCTGACGCAGCCCGATTTTGGCGCCAAGGCCTACGCGGAGTCGCATATTCCCAATGCGCGGCACGCGCACCTGGATCGCGACCTCGCAGCGCCCAACAACGGCCGCAGCGGCCGCCACCCGCTGCCGGAGCCTGACACCTTCGCGAGTTGGCTGGGACGCATGGGCGTATCCAACGACACGCAGGTTGTCGGCTACGATCAGGCCGGCGGTGTCTATGCCTCTCGACTCTGGTGGATGCTACGCTGGGTGGGTCATCGCCACGTCGCGGTACTCGACGGCGGCTGGCAGGCGTGGGTTGCTGCAGGACAGCGCGTCACAGCGCAACTGCCCCATCCCCAGCCCGCCACCTTCAAGCCCAGGATCGCGCAGTTCCCCGTGGATGCGAATTACGTGCGCGAACACATGCAATCGCCCGCCATGGTGCTTATCGACGCCCGGGCCAATGATCGTTACCACGGTCAGAATGAGACCATCGATCCCGTTGCCGGGCATATACCTGGCGCCCGCAACCGGTTCTTCAAGGACAATCTGACGGCGCAGGGCTTTTTCAAGACGCCGCAGCAATTGCGCACCGAATTCGGCGAGTTTGTCGGGGAGGGGTCTGCGGACAAGATCGTGAGCCAGTGCGGCTCTGGCGTCACCGCGTGTCATAACCTGCTGGCCATGGAGGTCGCGGGCTTGCGCGGCGGCAAACTCTATCCGGGTTCGTGGAGCGAATGGATTACGGATCCGTCCAGGCCGCGGGCCGTCTGAACCGTCCCGGCTGATCCGCTAATGCAGTGAACAAAAAAAAGCCGGACCCTGGAGGTCCGGCTTTTCCTTTGCGATAACTCAGGCGACGCTTTCTTCCTTGTCCTTGGCTTCGCGTTTCTTATTGGACTCGCTGAAGATCAACTGGGTCTTTCCGTCCGCGTCGACGTCCACCGTCACACCTCCGCCACCGGCGAGTTTGCCGAACAACAACTCGTCCGCCAGCGCGCTGCGTATGGTGTCCTGGATCAGGCGCGCCATCGGGCGTGCGCCCATCAGGGGATCAAAGCCGTTCTTGGCAAGATACGCCCTCAGCGCGTCGGTAAAGTTGACGTCGACTTTCTTCTCGTGCAACTGCTCCTCGAGCTGCATGAGGAACTTGTCCACGACGCGCACGATGATCTCGTGCGACAAGCCGGCGAACGAAATGATGGCATCCAGCCGGTTGCGGAATTCGGGCGTAAACATGCGCTTGATTTCCGCCATCTCGTCTCCCGCAGCTCGCTGCTGCGTGAAACCCATGGTGCTCTTCGACAACTCGGCAGCGCCCGCATTGGTCGTCATGACGATGACGGTATTACGGAAATCCGCCTTGCGTCCGTTATTGTCGGTGAGCGTTCCGTGATCCATCACCTGCAGCAGGATGTTGAAAATATCAGGATGCGCTTTCTCGATCTCGTCCAGCAGCACGACCGAATAGGGGTGCTTGGCGATCTGCTCGGTGAGCAATCCGCCCTGATCGAAACCGACGTATCCGGGAGGCGCGCCGATCAACCTGGAGACGGCATGGCGCTCCATGTATTCCGACATGTCGAAGCGGATAAGTTCGACACCCAGTGTATAGGCCAGTTGGCGCGCGACCTCGGTTTTGCCAACGCCCGTGGGCCCGCTGAACAGGAAACTGCCGATGGGCTTCTGCGGATTACCCAAACCGCTGCGCGACATCTTGATTGCCGCGGCGAGCGCATCGATGGCGCGGTCCTGACCGAATACCACGGCCTTCAGGTCGCGATCAAGCGTTTGCAGCTTGCTGCGATCCGTGGAGGACACGCTCTGTGCCGGTACGCGCGCAATCTTGGCGATGATCTCCTCGATTTCGTGCTTGCTGATCACCCGTTTCTGCTTTGACTTCGGCAGGATGCGCTGCGCGGCCCCCGCCTCGTCGATGACGTCGATCGCCTTATCGGGCAGATGCCTGTCATTGATGAATCGAGCCGAAAGCTCCGCCGCGGAAGACAATGCCGAGGCGGTGTATTTGACGCCGTGATGAGCTTCGAACCGCGTTTTCAAGCCCCGCAGGATTTCCACGGTCTCGGCAACCGATGGTTCGGTCACGTCGATCTTCTGGAAGCGGCGCGACAGCGCATGATCCTTCTCGAAAATGCCCCTATACTCGGTGTAGGTCGTCGCCCCGATGCATTTGAGGCTGCCCGACGACAGCGCGGGTTTCAGCAGATTCGACGCATCGAGCGTTCCGCCCGAGGCCGCGCCGGCGCCGATCAGCGTGTGAATTTCGTCGATGAACAGAATCGCGTTCGGATTGTCCGTGAGCTGCTTGAGCACCGCTTTGAGCCGCTGTTCGAAATCCCCGCGATACTTGGTTCCGGCGAGCAGGGAACCCATATCAAGGGCGTAAACCTGGCAGCGGGCCAGAATTTCCGGCACCGCACCTTCAATAATGCGGCGTGCAAGACCCTCGGCGATGGCAGTCTTGCCCACGCCGGCCTCACCCACGAGCAAGGGGTTGTTCTTGCGCCGGCGGCACAAGGTCTGGATAACGCGTTCGAGTTCGCGCTCGCGCCCGATCAACGGATCGATCTTGCCGGAAATGGCGAGCGCGTTGAGATTCAAGGTGTAGCTCTCGAGTGCGCCCCCTGAGTTTTGCTCCTGATCCGCATCTGCTTCGCTTTCCGGCTGTGGCTTGGCGGGCGCCGTCTGCGGCACCTTGGTGATGCCGTGGGAGATGAAATTCACCACATCGAGGCGGGTGACCCCTTTCTGGTGCAGGAAATATACTGCATGGGAATCCTTCTCGCCGAAGATGGCCACCAGCACGTTGGCGCCGGTGACTTCCTTCTTGCCCGAAGACTGCACGTGCAGGATCGCGCGCTGGATTACCCGCTGGAAGCCCAGGGTTGGCTGCGTGTCGACATCCTCCCCGCTTACCACGGGCGTATGTTCGTTGATGAAATCCGTCAGTAGTTTTCGCAGCTCCTCGACATTGGCCGCACACGCGCGCAGCACTTCGGCGGCCGACGGATTGTCCAGCATCGCGAGCAGGAGGTGCTCAACGGTTATGAACTCGTGACGTTTCTGGCGAGCCTCCATGAAGGCCATGTGCAAACTGACTTCTAGCTCCTGCGCAATCATGTTTCCTCCATCACGCACTGAAGCGGATGTTGATGCTGTTTTGAAAACGCGATGACCTGCTCCACCTTGCTCGCCGCTACGTCTCTAGGATACACGCCGCAGACGCCCATTCCCTCCCTATGTACTTTGAGCATGATTTGCGTCGCTTGCTCCCGAGTCATTGAAAAAAATGTTTGCAGCACCGCCACTACGAAATCCATCGGCGTGTAATCGTCATTGAGCAGCATGACCTTGAACAGCGGCGGCGCCTTGACCTTGCTTTTCTCGGCCTCTAGGAGCGTGCTGTCACGATTTCCCGTCGCCATGCGTTCGTCTCGCTTAGCTGCTTTCACTAGGATCTAATTTTGCGGATAACCTGGGAAAATACAAGTGCAGAATTCATGCCTGCATCCGGTCAGACCATGTCTTAAAACTGCTTTGTAACAACTGCTTGCGTGCATTTTGCGTACTTGACTTCCCAAAATAAATAACCTAAAAAGCGAATTGGTGTTTGGCTTCAAGGATACTGCAGTACCGGTATTGCCGATAACGCGGACTTGAAACTCAAACGATCGGCGGGTCTGGCCCGCGTTTTTCAAAGGGGAAGGGATGTATGGCAATCGGTACGGTCAAGTGGTTCAACGATGCTAAGGGCTACGGGTTTATCACGCCCGATGATGGCAGCGAAGATCTGTTTGCGCATTTTTCTGCCATTCAGATGAATGGTTTCAAGACGCTGAAGGAAGGCCAGAAGGTGAGCTTTGAGGTCACCCAGGGTCCAAAGGGGAAGCAAGCCTCCAACATACAGGCTGCGTGATCCGAGCGGATCAAGATCCGCTAGATTTCCGAATAATTGGAAGCCCGTGACAACGTCGCGGGCTTTTTGTTTGCGCGCGGCGCTCAGCGTCCCATACGCTCGATCATGGCATCGCCGAAACCGGAACAGGAAACCTGCTGCGCGCCACTCATCAGCCTCGCGAAGTCGTACGTCACCACCTTGTCGGTGATCGCCGCTTCCATGGATTTGACGATCTGATCCGCGGCTTCCACCCACCCCATGTGGCGAAGCATCATTTCAGCCGACAGGATCAGCGAACCGGGATTGACATAGTCCTTTCCGGCGTACTTGGGCGCGGTTCCGTGTGTCGCTTCAAACATTGCCACGGAATCACTGGTGTTCGCGCCCGGCGCGATGCCGATACCCCCAACCTGCGCGGCCAGGGCGTCGGAGATGTAGTCGCCGTTGAGGTTCAACGTCGCAATCACGTCATATTCGTCGGGCCGCAGCAGAATTTGTTGCAGGAACGCATCCGCGATCACGTCCTTGACGACGATACCACCCGGAAGCTTCATCCATGGACCGCCGTCGATCAATTCCGCGCCGAATTCCCGCTTGGCAAGGTCGTAGCCCCAGTCGCGGAACCCGCCTTCCGTGAATTTCATGATGTTGCCCTTGTGCACCAGAGTCACGGAGCGGCGCTTGTTGTCGATCGCGTACTGGATGGCCTTTCGCACCAGACGCTCCGTGCCCTCGCGCGAAACCGGCTTGATGCCGATGCCGGACGTCTGCGGGAAGCGGATTTTTTTGACACCCATCTCCTTGGTCAGGAAAGTGATGAGTTTTCGCGCTTCGTCAGATTCCGCCGCCCATTCGATACCGGCGTAGATATCTTCGGAGTTCTCCCGGAAAATCACCATGTCCGTTTTTTCGGGCTGCTTGAGCGGACTGGGCACACCCTTGAAATACCTTACCGGGCGCAGACACACGTACAGGTCCAGCTGCTGACGCAGCGCCACGTTGATCGAGCGGATGCCGCCACCTACCGGCGTGGTGAGCGGGCCCTTGATGGATACGACGAACTCCTTGCTGGCTTGCAGCGTCTCCTCGGGCAGCCAGACGTTTTCCCCATATACCCTGCATGATTTCTCGCCCGCGAACATTTCCATCCACACGATCTTTCGCTTGCTTCCGTAGGCCGTACGGACCGCCGCATCAACGACCTTGCGCATCACCGGCGTAATGTCCACGCCGGTACCATCACCTTCGATAAACGGAATGATGGGATTGGCGGGTACGGTCAGCGAAAAATCCTTATTGACGGTGATTTTTGCGCCGTTGGACGGGACGTGGATGTGCTGATACATGGGGTCGGCCTCGAATAGAGTGGAGATGGCTGAATCGCAAGCGGTTATGCGCGATGCGTAAAGCCCGGGATTGTAATTCAACGTTGAGGCGGCGCACAAAATGTCGGTCTGGCAGTCCTTGCGCCCGCCCGCACCAGAACGGGTGCGCCGGGGTGAAGATGATGAAACGATTTTTCGCAATGCAAAAAAACAACCGGCACGCGCGTCCTAGTTACTGATTAGTTTAACTTATTTTCCCGGCGGTTCATCTGTTGCAATGCATGAATCAAGTGGGTTAACGTTCGGGCCAGTGTCGCAAAGCACCCCCGATGCGACAAAAATCAGTTGCGGTGACGTCATCCACGCCATCCGGACGATTGAGCCAGGGTCATCTGGCGTAAGTACTTTCAGAGGGCCGCAGGCGCCCGGCAGGCACGGAATCGTGGCGCGCAGGCGCATCGACTTGCGCCGGCCGATTCTGTGTCCGCAATACATTCAGTAGCTCACAGGGAGACCGCCATGAAACGCGATCAGGCAATCGCAGAAATACGCAGGGAATGGACCTCTAATCCGCGGTGGCAGGGCATTCAACGGCCCTACTCGGCTGAGGATGTTTACCGTCTGCGCGGGACCATGCGCATCGAATACACGCTTGCTCGCCGTGGCGCCGAGAAGCTGTGGAAACTCGTCAACGAAGAAGCGTTTGTCAACGCGCTGGGGGCCTTGACGGGTAACCAGGCCATGCAGCAGGTCAGAGCCGGTCTGAAGGCCATCTACCTATCCGGCTGGCAGGTCGCCGCCGACGCCAATCTCGCAGGAGAGATGTATCCCGATCAATCCCTTTACCCGGCTGACAGCGTGCCGAAGGTCGTACGCCGCATCAACAACACGCTCATGCGCGCGGATCAGATTCACCATGCGGAGGGCAAGGACGAGATCGATTGGTTCGCGCCTATCGTTGCCGATGCGGAAGCGGGATTCGGCGGCGTGCTCAATGCCTTCGAGTTGATGAAGGCAATGATTGACGCCGGCGCGGCAGGCGTTCATTTCGAAGACCAACTCGCGGCAGCCAAGAAATGCGGCCACATGGGCGGCAAAGTGCTGGTCCCGACGCAGGAAGCCGTGCAAAAACTTTCGGCCGCGCGTCTCGCTTCGGACATCATGGGCGTGCCCACTGTGCTGTTCGCACGCACCGATGCAGAAGCCGCCAACCTGATCACCTCGGATGTGGACGACAACGACAAGCCGTTTTGCACCGGCGAGCGCACGCCGGAGGGTTATTACCGCGTCATTAACGGCATCCAGCAAGCGATTTCGCGCGGCTTGGCCTACGCACCGTATGCCGACCTGATCTGGTGCGAAACCGGCAAGCCGGACCTCGCGTTCGCCAAGCAGTTCGCCGAGGCAATCCACAAGCAATACCCGGGAAAACTGCTTGCCTACAATTGCTCGCCTTCCTTCAACTGGAAGAAGAATCTCGACGACAGCGCCATCGCGAAGTTCCAGCGCGAACTCGGTGCGATGGGCTACAAGTTCCAGTTCATCACGCTGGCAGGATTCCACGCGTTGAATTACGGCATGTTCGAGCTTGCTCGGGGTTATGCGACCGAGAACATGACCGCCTATGTGAAGCTTCAGCAGGCGGAGTTTGCCGCCGAAGCCAGCGGATACACGGCGACGAAACACCAGCGGGAAGTCGGAACGGGCTACTTCGACGAAGTCACCCAGGCCGTGCAAGGAGGCAAGTCATCGGTGACTGCGCTGACCGGCTCCACCGAAGAAGAGCAGTTCGTTTAAGCTTCAACAAAGTCCTACGCGCCGCATGAGGCAAGCTTTGCTTGTCCATGCGGCGTTTCCTATTTATCATGCTGCGGTTTTTCGCCTCGTCTTTCACCCCCCGGAGATTAAACGTGAAGCAGCAGAATATTCCCGCTGGCATGCAGGTGCTCGGCGCCATTACTCCCGAGTACGCCCAAATTCTGTCCAGCGATGCGCTGGCATTTCTGGCAAAACTGCACCGCAACTTCGATGCGCGCCGGCTCGAACTGCTGCAGCGGCGCATGCAGCGTCAGAAAGCCATCGATGGCGGGGAGCTGCCGGATTTCCTGCAGGAGACTAAGGCCATTCGCGATGCCGAGTGGCAGGTCGCGCCCGTGCCGGCTGACCTGCAGGACCGCCGCGTTGAAATTACCGGCCCGACCGAGCGCAAAATGGTGATCAACGCGCTCAACTCGGGCGCGAACATGTTCATGGCGGATTTCGAGGATTCTTCCACGCCGACCTGGGACAATCAGTTGCAGGGCCAGATCAACGTGCGTGACGCGCACGCGCGCACCATCACCTTCACGAGCCCGGAGGGCAAGCACTATCAGCTCGGCGACAAAACCGCGACAATGCTGGTGCGCCCGCGCGGCTGGCATCTCAGCGAAAAGCATGTCCTGGTGGATGGTCAGCCGATGTCCGGTTCGTTGTTCGATTTCGGCCTGTACTTCTTCCACAATGCCGGCCAGCGCGTGAAGCAAAGATCCGGCGTGTATCTTTATCTGCCGAAGATGGAGTCTCACCTCGAAGCGCGCCTGTGGAACGACGTGTTCGTTTTTGCCCAGAAGGAACTGGGTCTCGCTCAAGGCACGGTCAAGGCGACGGTGCTCATCGAGACCATTCTGGCGGCGTTCGAAATGGATGAGATTCTGTATGAGTTGCGAGAGCACTCGGCAGGACTCAACTGCGGGCGGTGGGATTACATCTTCAGCTGCATCAAGAAATTCCGGAATCAGAAGGATTTCATTCTCGCCGACCGTGGACTGGTCACCATGACGAGCCCGTTCATGCGCGCTTACTCGCTGCTGCTTATCAAAACCTGTCACCGCCGGGGCGCCTTCGCCATGGGCGGAATGGCCGCTCAGATTCCGATCAAGAACGATCCCGCCGCCAATGACGCCGCCATGGCGAAGGTGCGCGCCGACAAGGACCGGGAAGCCACCGATGGCCACGACGGCACCTGGGTTGCGCATCCGGGGCTGGTCGGGCTTGCCCGGGAAGCTTTCGATAAAGCAATGCCATCGGCAAACCAGATTGGCAAGAAGCGCGGCGATATCACTGTCAGCGCCAAGGACCTGATCAATTTCCAGCCCAGAGCTCCGATCACGGAGCAAGGTCTGCGTATCAACATCAACATCGGCATCCAATACATGGGTGCCTGGCTGGCCGGGACGGGCTGCGTGCCGATCTTCAATCTCATGGAAGACGCAGCGACCGCGGAAATATCGCGCGCCCAGATCTGGCACTGGATTCGCAGTGCGCATGGCGTGCTCGACGACGGCCGCAAGGTCAGCAAGGATCTTTTCCGGGAACTCGTCCCGCAGGAACTGGCGAAAGTACGCGACATGCTGGGCGATAAAGGCTATGCCGCGGGGAAGTATCCGGAGGGCGCGAAGATGTTCCAGGAACTTACGCTGGCCGACGAGTTCGTCGAGTTTCTGACCTTGCCGGCATACGACCATCTCATCGCGCACGAGCACCGCTGATCCGGGCCGCCGGACTCCCATGCCATGTCCCGCGTCGTGCTGTTCAACAAACCTTATGGCGTGATCTGCCAGTTCAGCCCCGCTGGAAACAAACAGACACTCAAGGATTTCGTGCCGCTTCCGGACATTTATCCGGCAGGCCGCCTGGACACCGACAGCGAGGGTTTGCTGGTACTTACCGATGACGGCCCGTTGCAGAATCGCATCAGCCATCCAGCGAACAAGTGGCCCAAGAGTTACTGGGCACAGGTGGAGAATCTGCCCGACGAATCCGCCTTGGAGCGCCTGCGCCTTGGTGTGAAACTCGGAGATTTCGTTACCGCGCCGGCCACAGTCCGGCCGATCAGTGAACCGCGCGGATTGTGGTCGCGCAACCCGCCCATTCGCGTCCGCCGCAACATCCCCGCGAGCTGGCTGGACATCACGATCGCGGAAGGCAAGAACCGTCAGGTGCGGCGCATGACCGCCGCGGTGGGCTTACCGACCCTGCGCCTGATCCGTCACCGCGTCGGCGAATGGACGTTGGCCGGTCTTGGGCCCGGGGATTTTAAAGTCCTGTCGGCCCACGAAATGGGCTACCCGGCCCAGCCGTAACGGCTTAGTCCCCAATGTCCTCCGGTGCATCCATTCGGTTGCGCGGGGACACTCAGGAATCTTCACCGGCATGAGCAGCGCTTGCTCCTGCCCTGCGTTTTTTGCATGCAAACAATCCGCGCCAGAGTTTGACGCTCCGGGCGAAAATCCTTATTCTTGCGGCGATTTTCGAGCCGCAGCGTGACGGTCCTTGAATGCTCTGCCCATCGTAAAACGGACCGTACTCATGAGACCCGCCCTTGCATTCATACTGCCGGCATTGTTCGGCGCCGTTCCCACGTCAGCGCTTGCCGGTGTGGCGCCTACTGCACCCAACTCGGCGTTGAGCCAGTCCGGGGCCAGGATTGCTGCCGCCAAGCCCGTCACCGAGGATCGCGAGGACAAGAAAGAACATGACGAGAACGCGGCCAAAGATCTCGCCAAGTAGGCGTATAGTCCATCTTCGGAAAGGCAGGGTCGGCCCTGCCTTTTTTATTTGACGACCTTCAGGTAGACAGAGCGCAATCAATGGGCGAGTGGACTGATCTTGTCAAACTCACCGTCGCGTTACTCGCGATCGTCGATCCGTTTGCCAGCATTCCGGTATTCCTGAGTGTGACGACTGGATACACCGCACTGGAACGGCGGCGCGTGACCCAGGTCGTCGCAGTGACGGTTTTTAGTGTGCTTGGGGTTGCCGCCCTGATCGGCACCGAGATACTGCGCTTTTTCGGAATCAGCATCCCGTCGTTTCTGATTGCCGGGGGAATACTGTTGCTGTTGATGGCAATCTCAATGTTGCAGGCGCGCGAGACCGGAATTCGTCAGACGCCCGATGAAGCAGCCGAGGCCAACGAGCGCGACGCCGTTGCCGTCGTTCCGCTTGGCATTCCGCTTCTGGCGGGCCCGGGCGCCATCAGTACCATGATCATCGCAACCCACGAATCGAGCAGTTATCTCTACCATGTGTTGCTGTTGATCCCCGCGGCGATCATCGCGGTGATCGTGTGGGTGACGTTCGCCGCGGCGGCTCGCATTTCCGAGCGTCTCGGCACGACGGGCATGAACATTATCACGCGCGTAATGGGCTTGATCATCGCAGCGATCGGGATCGAGTACATCTATCGCGGATTGATCGAATTGTTTCCAAAGCTGCTGTGAGATCCACCCGCATCTGGAAACCGCATGTGACCGTTGCCGCGGTGGTCGAACGCGACGGTCGCTTCCTGCTCGTCGAGGAACACACCGAAAACGGCTTGCTCTTTAATCAACCCGCCGGGCATCTGGAGGCCAATGAATCCATTGCCCAGGCGGTGACGCGCGAAACGCTGGAGGAAACGGCCTGGGAATTCACCCCGGAACATCTGGTAGGCGTCTATCGCTGGAGACGCGCGCATGATGCCGTGACTTATATCCGCTTTGCGTTCTCGGGGCGCCTCGGCACGCACCACGCCGGGCGCGCACTCGACCGTGGCATCGTGCGCGCGGCGTGGCTCAGCGCCGAAGAGATCCGGGCGAGCCGCGCGCGCCATCGCAGCCCGCTCGTAGTACGCTGCATCGACGATTATCTTTCCGGCAAAAGAGCACCGCTCGACTTGCTGGTCGATTGCAACTAGCCGGGGATCGCGAGCATGAGTTCCAGGCAGCGGGTCGTCGTGGGCTTGTCGGGTGGGGTGGACTCCTCGATCGCTGCATGGTTGCTCAAGCAGCAAGGCTACGAGGTCACGGGCTTGTTCATGAAGAACTGGGAGGACGATGACGACGAGGAGTTCTGCACCTCGCGGCAGGATCTGATCGACGCGGTCTCGGTTGCCGATCTGATCGGCATCGACATCGAGGCGGTCAATTTTTCCGCAGAGTACAAGGACCGCGTTTTCAACAATTTTCTGACCGAGTACAAATCCGGCCGCACGCCCAACCCCGACGTGCTTTGCAATGCAGAGATCAAGTTCCGCGCATTTCTCGATCACGCGCTGCAATTGGGCGCCGAGCGCATCGCTACCGGACATTATGCGCAGGTACGCGAAGTCGACGGTCTGTTCCAGTTGCTCAAGGCCGAGGACGGCACCAAGGACCAGAGCTATTTTCTGTATCGGCTCAACCAGTCGCAACTGAGCAGGACGCTATTCCCGCTAGCCACCATGTACAAGCGCGATGTGCGCGAACTCGCGGCGAAGCTAAAGCTGCCCAATCACGACAAGAAGGACTCCACGGGAATCTGTTTCATCGGAGAGCGGCCGTTTCGCGAATTCCTGAACCGCTACCTGCCAACCGAGCCCGGCAGCATCGTGAGCCTCGACGGCAGCGTCGTCGGCCAACACATGGGGTTGATGTATTACACGCTGGGCCAGCGTCAGGGCCTGGGAATCGGCGGGCGCAAGCAAGGAGACGGCGAAGCCTGGTATGTATGCGGCAAAGACTTGGGCACCAACCAGCTTCGCGTGGTGCAGGGCCACGACCACCCCGCGTTGTTCTCGGATGCGCTCAAGGCAACCGAGCTGAGCTGGATCAGCGGCGCGAAGCCCCACTGCAACTGGGTGTATGGGGCAAAGACGCGATACCGGCAAAAAGACGCGCCTTGCGAAGTCGAGCGCGTAGACGAAGCCACCTGCGAGATCAGGTTCGCGGAGCCGCAATGGGCGGTCACGCCCGGTCAGTCCGTTGTCGTGTATGAATCCAAAGTTTGTCTCGGCGGCGGCATCATTCACAGCGCGGTGCCGATTGCCCCCTAGCTCGCTCCTGCGCAAACGCGTTCACCATGACAGCCGCGCCGGCGCCGCAGCGTGTTAAGATTTATTCATATTGATTTATCGGTAGATGATGCCTCTTTCCGCTCTGACCGCTTTGTCGCCGCTCGACGGCCGCTATCGGGATAAAGTTTCGAAACTATCCGATATCTTCAGTGAGTTCGGGCTCATCCGTTACCGCATACAGGTCGAGATCGAGTGGCTGAAGGCACTGTGCGCGGAACAAGCGCTGGTCGACATCCCGGCTCTTTCCGCCGCCACTTCACGGCAGCTCGATGCCCTGGCGAGCAATTTCTCCGTCAGCGATGCCGAGGCGGTTAAACAGATCGAAGCCCGCACCAATCACGACGTCAAGGCGATCGAGTACTGGCTGCGGGACAAACTCGCGGGCAACGAGGAAATCGCAGGTGTTACGCGCTTCGTGCATTTCGCCTGCACGTCCGAAGACATCAACAATCTGTGCCATGCGCTCATGCTCAAGGACGCTCGCGCGCGCATCCTGCTGCCGGCGATCGCTGCACTGACCGAGAAATTGACTGGATTGGCCCATGCAACGGCTTCGCTGCCGATGTTGTCGCGCACCCACGGGCAACCGGCCACCCCGACGACACTCGGCAAGGAAATAGCCAACGTCGTGCATCGCCTGCGCCGGCAGCGCAGGCGTCTCGAAAGTGTCTCCCTGACCGCCAAGATCAATGGCGCGGTCGGCAACTACAATGCGCATCTTGCGGCGTTTCCGGAGTTTGACTGGGAAAAGTTCTGCCAGACCTTCGTCGAGAAGCTCGGCTTCGAGTTCAATGCCTATACCACTCAGATCGAGCCGCATGACAGCATCGCGGAACTGTTCGACGCGTATGCCGGGTTCAATACCGTTCTGCTCGATCTCGACCGGGACGTATGGGGTTATATTTCGATTGGCTATTTCAAGCAGAAAGTCAAAGCAGGCGAAGTCGGGTCTTCGACCATGCCGCACAAGGTTAATCCGATCGACTTCGAGAATTCGGAAGGCAACCTCGGGCTGGCCAACGCACTGCTCTCCCATCTTTCGTCGAAATTGCCGATCTCACGCTGGCAGCGAGATCTGACCGATTCAACGGTACTGCGCAACATGGGTGTGGCGATGGGATACAGCCTGCTCGCCTACGATGCCTGCCTGCGTGGCTTGACCAAGCTGGAGCCCGCCCCGCAATGCCTCGCTGATGACCTGGATGCCAATTGGGAAGTGCTGGCCGAACCGATCCAGACCCTCATGAAACGCTATGGAATCGAAGATGCCTACGAGCAGTTGAAAGCGCTCACGCGGGGCCAGGCGGGCATCAACCGCGAAACACTGCAGGCATTCATCCGCGGTCTCGCCGTTCCCGCCGCCGAAAAGGAGCGTCTGCTGGCGTTGACGCCAGCCACCTACACCGGCAAGGCCGAGCAGCTCGCAAAACGCATCTGAAAAGGATCAGGTCGCGCGCTTCGCGCGCCAGAACTCAAAGACGGCCGGCAGTATCGACAAGACGATAATGCCCAGGATGACCAGCGTGAGGTTGTTCTTGACCAGCGGCAGGGTGCCAAAAAAGAATCCGGCATAGGTCAGCAGCACCACCCAGAGGATTGCACCCGTCACGTTGAACAGCAGAAAGCGCCGGTAACGCATGGCGCCGATCCCCGCGACAAACGGCGCATACGTGCGGATAATCGGCACGAAGCGCGCGATGATGATGGACTTTCCGCCGTGACGTTCAAAGAACGCATGGGTCCGGTCGATATACGCCCGCTTGAAAAAACGCGAATCGTCGAAGCGGAAAACGCGGGGGCCGAGATAGCGGCCAATCGAGTAATTCAGCGAATCGCCGGCGATCGCTGCCACGATCAGCAACAGCGCCATCACATGAACGTTCAGGCCGCCCGCCGCCGCGACCGTCCCCGCCACGAACAGCAGCGAATCTCCCGGCAGGAAAGGCGTGACGACGACGCCTGTTTCCAGAAAGATGATCAGGAAAAGTATCGCGTAGATCCAGGCGCCATAGTTCTGCGCCAGCACCCGAAGGTGCTGGTCGAGGTGCAGGATCAGATCCAGGAAGCCCGCTAAGACGTCCACGTCGCTAAGCTTAAGCCGGTGTGCCGATTAAACGACGGCCTCTTCCTGTTTTTTCTCGGGTTTGATGAAATCTTCGCGGGTAACGCCCAGCCACATGATGAGCGGGCTTGCCACGAGCACCGAAGAATAGATGCCGAACAGAATGCCGATGGTCAGCGCCAGGGCAAAGTAGTGGAGCGTTTCGCCGCCGAAAATCAGCATCGACGTAACCATCAATTGCGTGGAGCCATGCGTGATGATGGTGCGCGACATCGTGCGCGTAATGGCGTTGTCGATCACCTCTGGCGTGGTGGCTTTGCGCATCTTGCGGAAGTTTTCACGGATCCGGTCGAACACGACCACCGACTCATTGACTGAATAACCCAGTACGGCCAGCACGGCTGCCAGCACCGGCAGGGAGAACTCCCATTGGAAGAACGCGAAAAACCCCAGAATGATCACGACGTCGTGCAAGTTGGCGATGATTGCGGCAACACCGAACTTCCATTCGAAGCGCAGGGCGAGATACACCACGATGCCAATGGAAACCAGCAATAGCGCCAACGCGCCGTTTTCCACCAACTCCTTGCCGACCTGCGACCCGACGAAGTCCACGCGGCGCAATTCGACGGATGCATCGTCCTGGCGCAGCGCCCGGATCACAGTCTCGGACAATTGCGCGCCGGTTACACCCTGCTTGGCCGGCAGCCGGATAAGCGCCGTCTGCGAACTGCCGAAGCTTTGCACGGTTGCATCGGCAAGATTCACGCGGTTGAGCGCTGCGCGGATCTTGTCGACGTCCACCGCATGCCCGTAGTTGACCTCCATGACCGTGCCGCCCGTAAACTCGACGCCCAGATGCAGACCCCGGGTGGTCAGGAAGAACACCGCCAGCACGAACGTGATCAACGAAATGATGTTGAACACCAGCGCATGGCGCATGAACGGGATGTCTTTACGGATGCGAAAAAATTCCATTTGTGTTCCTGTTTAACCGTCGATCAGCTGTCCGCCATCACCCTGCGGGTTGGCGCTTGTACCAATCCGTGTTGCCGATCGGCAGTTTCTCGAGTTTGCGACGCGCACCGAAAACAAGATTGACCATGCCGCGGGAGACCAGCACGGCGCTGAACATCGAAGTCAGAATGCCCAATACGTGCACGACCGCGAAACCGCGCACCGGGCCGCTTCCGAACATGAACAACGCGATGCCGGCAATCAGGGTCGTGATGTTGGAATCGAGAATCGTCGCCCATGCGCGTTCATAGCCTGCCGCGATTGCCGCCTGCGGCGTGGTGCCATTGCGCAGTTCCTCCCGGATGCGCTCGTTGATCAGCACGTTCGCATCGATGGCCATGCCCAGCGTCAGCGCGATTGCCGCGATGCCCGGCAACGTCAGGGTCGCCTGCAGCATGGACAGCAGCGCAACCAGCAGCATCAAATTCACCGCCAGCGCCAGCACCGATATGACTCCGAAGAACATGTAATAACTGATCATGAATATGGCAATGGCCGCGAAGCCGATCATGGTCGAATCGAAGCCGCGCTTGATGTTGTCCGCCCCCAGGCTCGGGCCGACGGTGCGCTCCTCGACGATTTCCATCGGGGCTGCAAGCGCCCCGGCGCGCAGCAGCAAGGCGACGTCGCGCGCTTCGGTCGTAGTCATGCGGCCGCTGATCTGTACTCGGCCGCCGGGGATTTCCGAACGGATCACCGGCGCGGTGACCACTTCGCCCTTGCCTTTTTCGACCAGCACCATGGCCATGCGCTTGCCGACGCTTTCGCGGGTGATTTGCTGGAATATGGTCGCGCCGCGTCCGTCCAGATTGATGTGGACCGCCGGCTCACCAGTCTGGCTGTCGAAGCCGGGCTGCGCATCGGAAATACGGTCACCGGTCAGAATCACTTCGCGCTTGAGCAGGTGGGGCACGCCTTCGCGGTCGTAAAGCAGTTCGTCCCCCAGCGGGACTTGCCCCGCAACGGCGGACTGCAGCGACGCTGCGTCGCTATGCTCCTCGTCCACCATGCGCACTTCCAGCGTGGCCGTGCGGCCCAGAATGTCCTTCGCCTTGGCGGTGTCCTGCACGCCGGGGAGCTGCACCACGACGCGATCCACACCCGCCTGTTGCACGATGGGTTCGGCAACGCCGAGTTCGTTGACCCGGTTACGCAAGGTGGTGATGTTCTGCTGGATGGCGAATTCCTGGATGCGCTTTTGCACTTCCGGCTTGAGCGTCGCGCTGATGGAGTACTCGCTGCCCGCATCCGTCGCGTTAAGCAAAAGGTCCGGATTCTGTTTGCCAATCTCCTCCAGCGCCTTGTCCCGTGTCTCGCTGTCGCGAAACTTGACCACGACTTTCTGTCCGTCGCGCGAGATCCCGCCGTAGCGGATTTCCTTGCTGCGCAATGCCGCGCGAATGTCCGCCACGTAGCGATCGGCGGCCTTGGTCAGGGCGCCCTTCATATCGACTTGCAGCAGGAAATGCACGCCGCCGCGCAAATCGAGGCCCAGGTACATCGGCAGCGCATTGAGCTTCGTCAACCACTGCGGGGAACTGGACAACAAATTCAGCGCGACCACGTAATTCTCGCCCAACGCACCCTGCAATACGTCCTTCGCCTTCAGCTGCGTATCCGTATTGGCGAAACGCACCTTGATGCTCGAGGCGTCCAGAAACATGCCGTCGGGCTGGATACCGGCCTGCGTCAGCGCCGCTTCCACGCGCGTCAGCAAGGTTTCGTCGGTTTTTGCCGTGGTCTTGACGGGCGAGACCTGCACTGCCGGCACTTCGCCGAAGAAATTCGGCAAGGTGTACAACAGCCCGACCGTGAGGGCCACGGCGATGATGGCGTATTTCCAGAACGGGTAGCGATTCATGGTTGCCTTACTGGCGGGATGATCTAAAGGGATTTTAGGGGGCGTCGACCGCGTCGTACGCGTCAGCCCTTGTCCGAACCCTTGATGGTTCCCTTCGGCAGCAACGTGGCGATGGAGGGACGCTGGACCTGAATCTCGACGTTCGGCGAGATTTCGACCGACACGAAATTATCACCAACCTTGGTCACCCTGCCGAGCGTGCCGCCCGCGGTCACGACTTCGTCGCCTTTTTGCAATCCCGCGAGCATGGCCTTGTGTTCCTTCGCGCGTTTCGATTGCGGGCGGATCATCAGGAAATACAACAGCACGAACATCAGCACCAGGGGGAGCATCTGGAACAGATCGAATCCGCCCCCGGCCGGTGCGGCCTGGGCATATGCGTTGCTGATTAGCACGGAAAGTCCTCCAATGTGGTTAAGCGCTCAAGCTCGGATGGCCACGGACCGGTGGCTCCGCAG
>CBDDRM010000198.1:0-58259 GCA_965233135.1 uncultured bacterium
CGCAGAGGCAACGTTTTCACCCCGCGCAGCGCCAGGAAACTGGAAAACGGATCCAGGCACGAACCAATGGCGTTTTGGATGTACTCGAGCTTTTCCCCCAGATCGTTGCGATCGCGCACGATGACCGCGCCGCCCACCATGTCCGAATGGCCATTGATGTACTTGGTCACCGAATGCACGACGATGTCGATGCCGGCTTCGAGCGGGCGCTGTACGAAGGGCGAAGCAAACGTGTTATCCACGACCGTTATGATGCCGCGCTGGCGTGCCGTGCGCGCAACGCGCGCGAGATCGGTAATTTTCAGAAGGGGATTCGAGGGCGTCTCGATCCATATCATCCTGGTTTCAGGCAGCAAGGCCTGCTCCAGCGAGCCTTCGACGTTGGGATCGGCATAGCTGGTTTTCAGACCCATCGAACGGTTGCGCACGCGCTCGAACAGCCGCCAGGATCCGCCGTACAAATCGTCTGCCGCGACGATGTGGCTGCCCGCATCCAGCAGTTCGAGCACAGTGCTGCTCGCCGCCAGCCCGGAGGCAAAGGCGAAGGCGCGCGTGCCGCCTTCGAGATCCGCGATGCAGCGTTCGAATGCGTGGCGCGTCGGATTTTGCGACCGGGCGTATTCGTAACCGGTGTGTACGCCCGGCGAGCGCTGCTTGAACGTGGAAGTGGCGTAAATCGGTGTCATGACGGCACCGGTTGAAGGATCTGGCGATTGTCCGGCGTGGATCGAACGGGTCGCAAACCCGTGCGTTTCGCTTTTCTTTTTGTCACTCATGTTGGTCGGCTCAAGGCGCGCTATTGCGCAAATGGTTCAATACGTCCATGCGCGTCACCAGCCCATAGAAGCGGCCGTCTTCGACGACCAGCGCGACATGGCCCTTGTTGAAGGTTTCGAGCAGTTTGGCAACCGGCGTTTTGAGTCCCACGGTTTCCAGCCGCTGCGTCATGGCCGAGTGCACCGGGTCGCGAAAACGCGCCGGATCGTCCCGCGCGGCGGTAAGCAGATCCCATTCGTCCACCAGTCCTACGACCTTACCATCCGCCAGCACCGGCAGCTGCGAAATATCGTAGAGCTTCATGCGGGCGTAAGCCGTCATCAGCTTGTCGTCCGGAGCGATCGTCACCGTGGCTTTTTCGTCATGGCGGCGCGTGATCAAATCGCGCAGGTCACCGTATTGTTCGCGTTTGATGAATCCCTGGTCCATCATCCAGTAATCGTTGAACGCCTTGGAAAGATACTTGTTGCCGCTATCGCAGACGAAGCTGACGACCCGTTTAGGGGCTTTCTGTTCGCGGCAATAGCGCAATGCGGCGGCCAGCAAGGTGCCCGATGAGGAGCCGCCCAGTATAGCTTCCCTGCCCAGCAGATCCCGCACCGTATGCGCCGCTTCCTCGTCGCTGATGGAATAGGCGTGCTTGACCCGCGAGAGATCCGCGATGGGCGGAATGAAATCCTCGCCGATGCCCTCCACGAGCCAGCTTCCCGCTTCGCCGTAATGACCCGTTTTTACGTAATCCGCGAGGACCGAGCCCACCGGGTCCGCGAGTACGAGTTCGGTTTGCGGCGACACCCGGGCAAAATAGCGCGACAAGCCTGTCATGGTGCCGGCGGAACCCACGCCGCAGACGATCGCATCGACGGCGTGCTCCATCTGCTGCCAGATCTCCGGGCCGGTCGTAGTTTCGTGCGCCAGCGGATTCGCGGGGTTGCCGAACTGGTTGACGAAAAAAGCGCCGGTTTCCTGCGCGATGCGCTCGGCCATATCCTGGTAATACTCGGGATGGCCCTTGCCGATATCGGAGCGCGTGAGTATTACTTCCGCGCCCATGGCCTTGAGATGGAAAATTTTCTCGCGACTCATCTTGTCGGGAACCACCAGAGTCAGCTGGTAACCCTTAAGCGACCCGACCAGCGCCAGCGCGAGGCCGGTATTCCCGGCCGTTGCTTCAATGATCCTGCCGCCAGGCTTGAGGCGCCCGTCGCGTTCGGCCGCCTCGATCATCGAACGGCCAATGCGGTCTTTGATGGATCCGCCGGGATTCTGGCTTTCCAGCTTCAGGAACAGACGGCACAGACCGGTATCCATGCGCGTGACCTCGACCAATGGCGTGTTTCCGATCAGATCGAGCAATTGCTGCGCAGCCACTTCGCTCTCCCAAGGCAACGGCAAGTTGGTTCGGACATCCCGCACGCGCGGTTGTTCAGTGCTAGGAATGCGCGGGCAAGTTTACCGCGACCGTATGCGCTGCGTTTGCCTGGCGATGCCCGTCTGCGGGACACGGCGTAGAAACAGTCGTCGCATAGCGATACAGGGGGGCGGGTCGGTTGCGGCGCCCACCACCGCGACTTTGGGCGTTCAGGTCTCTGCGCCCTCATGGTGCCAATTCCGCAAAAATAGCCCATAATAATAATAATTCCCATTAACAGCTCGGCTGAACTGGCATGCCCTTGGACATTTCCCCTTCTGAGGTCGCAACACCGACGCAAGCGCTGATCCCCTTGAGCAGCGCCCGCGTCGGCGAGACTGTCATCATTCGCAAGGTGCGCACCAGCGACGCCGTGTCCGAGGGCGGAAACATCGGTTTGCGCCTGCTGGAGCTGGGTTTTGTGGAAGGCGAGCCGGTGCGCATCATGGCGCACGGCTTTCCAGGCCGCGAGCCCATTGCGGTTCGCATCGGTAATACGACTTTCGCGTTGCGCCGTTTCGAAGCAGATTATCTGTTGGTAGCGCCGGCCGCCGGCTTGCCAGAGAAATCATGAGCACGTCTACGTTCGCGCTGCGCGTTGCCCTGCTCGGCAATCCCAATTGCGGCAAAACCGCCTTGTTCAACCTGCTCACAGGCAGCCGGCAAAAAGTTGCCAACTATGCCGGTGTAACCGTGGAGCGCAAGGAGGGCCTGTTTGAAACCGCGCATGGGCGCATCCGGGTGCTGGATCTTCCTGGCGCTTACAGCCTGAATGCGCTGAGCCTTGATGAAACCATCACGCGCGACGTCATCCTCGGGCAAAAAACCGGTGAAGAACGGCCGGATTTGCTGGTTTGCGTGACCGATGCGACCAACCTGCGCCTGAATCTGCGGCTGGTGGTTGAAGCCAAGCGCCTGGGGCTGCCAATGGTCCTGGCCCTGAACATGATCGATGTTGCGCGCAATCGCGGCGTGCAGATCGATGTGCGCGCGCTCGAGCGCGAACTGGGCATGACCGTCGTGCAGACCGTGGCCGTACGCCGCGGCGGGGCGGATGATCTGATCAACGCGATTCAGGCGCACATGTCCGATCGCCCAGCGACGGTTGGCGAATGGAAAGCCCCGGATAGCGAGGATGTGGAGTCGACCCAGCGCGAAGTGCGCCGCATTCTCGCAGTCGCCGTAAAGGAACCCGCCAACGAACTGCAAATGGACGATGCGCTCGACCGCATCGTGCTGCACCCGCTCTGGGGCTATGCGACCCTGATTACGGTTTTGTTCCTGATGTTCCAGGCGGTGTTCAGTTGGGCGCAGCTGCCCATGGAACTTATCAAGTCCGCAATCGAAGCAGTCGGTGTCATGCTGCAGACATGGCTGTCCGAAGGCGTGCTGCAAAGCCTGCTGGTCGATGGCGTGCTGGCCGGCGCAGGAAGCGTTCTGGTGTTCCTGCCGCAGATTCTGATCCTGTTTCTATTTATTCTGGCGCTGGAGGATTCGGGCTATCTGCCGCGCGCCGCGTTCATGCTCGACCGCTTGATGGGCACCGTCGGGTTATCTGGCCGCTCTTTTATCCCCTTGCTGTCGAGCTTCGCCTGTGCGGTGCCGGGCATCATGGCTACGCGCAGCATCGCCAACTGGCGCGACCGGCTGACCACGATCATGATTGCCCCATTGACCACGTGCTCGGCGCGATTGCCGGTCTATGCCTTGATCATCGGCGCATTCATTCCGCAGCGTACGGTGCTGGGTTTCCTGAATCTGCAGGGGGTCGTGCTTTTTGCGCTGTATATCGCCGGAATCGTGAGCGCGATGGCCGTAGCCTGGGTCATCAAGCTGCGGTCCGGGCGCAAGTTGTTGCACCCGCTGATGATGGAACTGCCTTCTTATCGCTGGCCCAATGTCAGAAACCTGGTCATGGGCCTGATCGAGAGGGCGAGAATTTTCCTGATGCGGGTCGGGACCATCATTTTGTCGTTGACGATCCTGCTGTGGTTCCTCTCGTCATTCCCCGCGCCGCCTGCCGACGCGACCGGTCCCGCGATCCAGTACAGTTTTGCCGGAATCGTCGGGCGCGGGCTCGAAACCATCTTGGCGCCAATCGGATTCAACTGGCAGATATCGATAGCCCTGATTCCGGGCCTGGCGGCACGCGAAGTCGCCGTCGGTGCGCTCGGAACGGTGTATGCATTGTCGGCCACCGGGGACGACGTCGCAGCCCAACTCACCCCCATGATTGCACAAGGCTGGTCCCTGGCGACCGCGTTTTCCCTGCTCGCCTGGTATGTCTTTGCGCCGCAATGCATATCCACGCTCGCCATCGTGCGGCGTGAGACCAATTCGATGCGCTATCCCCTGATCATGGCTGGTTACTTGTTTGCGCTGGCGTATCTGGCCTCATTCGTCACCTACCGCGTGGCGCTGCATTTGGTGGGGCCCTGAATGACGCAGTCGCTGATCGCCTATGCAATTGTGTTCGTGGCACTGCTCTACGCAGTCTGGCTGTTCCTGCCGTACGCTGCGCGCCGTTGGCTCGCCGCGCGGCTGATGGGCATGGTGCCTGTGTCTTGGCGTTCGTTTTTCGCGCAACAGGCGCGGGCGCAAAGCGCCGGGTGCAGTACATGCAGAGGTTGCGCCACCGATGCCAGGCCTGCGGCACACAAGCCCGTGTTGCTGCTTCGGCGCTAGCAGGCTTTGCGGATGCCAGCGCGCGGATTAGTTGAGGGTGCTGACGATGGAGACTTCGCCGCGATCTATCGCGTAGACGACGTCGAGCAACGCGCGCGAATGGGACAGATCGGATTCGGTCAGTACGATGGAAAGGCCTTGCTGCTTGAGCCCGGCAATGACTTCCGCCAGGCGCTTGGCCAGTACCGGCGCGACGCCCTCGAAAGGCTCATCGAGCAGCAGAAGCTTGGTGCCGCACATCAATGCGCGCGCCAACGCGACGAGTTTTTGCTGCCCCCCGGAAAGCTGCAACGCCTTGCGCCCGGCAAAGGCCTCAACCTCGGGGATCATCGCGTAAACCTGCGCCAGGCGCTGGCGCGGATCGGGTACCTTTGCGCACCACGCTGGTATCAGCACGTTCTCCTCGACGCTCAGTGACGGCACCAGGCGGCGGTCTTCCGGCATGTAGCCAATGCCCTCGCGCGCGCGCTGATGCACCGGTATCTTGCCAAGCGGTTTCCCATCGAACCCGATACTGCCCTGGCGCGGCGGCAATATGCCCATGATGGAACGCATCAGGGTGGTTTTGCCTGCGCCATTGCGGCCGATAAGTCCGACGAACCGGCCCGTGGGCACATCCATATTCACGCTTCTCAGGATGCTGACCGAAGCAATGGACACGTCGAGAGCCTCAATGTGCAGCATGTCGGGCTCCGGTTGCGGGCGCGGTACTCGCGTCGCCGGTGACATACTTGCGCACCTCAGCGTCACCCAGCACGGCCGATGGCAAGCCGTCGGCGATAATGCGCCCCTCGTAAAACGCCAGCACTCGCTGCGTATAGCGGTTGATGATCTCCATGTCATGCTCGACGAACAGTACCGTGACTTTCTGCGCTTTGACCGCTTCCATGACCATGTCCATGAGCGTGAATTTCTCGTCCGCGGAGACGCCGGAGGTCGGTTCGTCGAGCAGCAGGATTTTGGGTTTCACGGCCATCGCCATGGCGATGTCGAGCAGCTTGCGAATGCCCTCGGGCAGTACGCCGGCGAGCTTGTCCCGATACTCCGTCAACCGGAATCGTTCGAGCATGCCGTCGACTGCTTCGCCGGGCGTGCCGACATGATGACTGGCTTGCGCCCATTTCGTGCCCCCGGATACCACAATGCCCACACCCACCAGTAAATTGTCGTAGACCGTGAGCGAATTGAACAACTGCGGAATCTGAAACGATCGGCATATTCCCAGGCGCGTGATCTGGCGCGGGTTGAGTGGCGTGATGTCGCGCCCACCGAAGACAATGCTGCCGGAACTGGGTTTGAGGTAACCGGTCACCATGTTGATGAATGTCGTCTTGCCCGCGCCATTGCTGCCGATCAGTCCCACCACCGCATCCTGCTCGACCGCAACATTGATATCGTTCGCCGCCGTCACGGCACCGAAACTCTTGTTCAGACCTTTGGCCTCTAGCACGATCGTCATATCAGGCCGCCTTGCGCTTACGGGTGAACAGGGACCATAACCCGCCGGGCAGGAACATGATCACGATCAGCATGGTGATGCCCAGCGCCATTTGCCAGGTGTTCGGAGAATATTCGTAGGCAAAGCTGCGGATGGTTTCAAATATGACGGCACCCAGAAACGGCGCGAGGACACTGCCGGTGCCCGCCAGAATGCCCACGAACACGAATTCCCCGGAGGTCGTCCAGTAAGCCATTTCCGGGTCGATGTGTCCGACGGCGATAGCCACCAGCGCGCCGCCGAGGCCTGCCAGCACCGCGGAAATCACGTAGTTCACGTGAATCACGTTGCGCACCGAGGCCCCCATGTATTCGACGCGCAGTTCATTATCGCGGATGGCTTCGGCAAGGCGGCCCATATGGGACTTCAGGTAGCGGTGCATGAATATGCCCGCCAGAAATGCGCAGATCACCGTCAAGGCGTATCGAACGTAGCGTTCATAGGCGGTTCCAGCCACCGTGATGCCGGCGATCTTGGACGCCGCGATATTGAAACCGTCGCTCGAGCCCAGTGCGGAGGTTTTGACCAGCAGTCCATATAGCAGCATCGACAGGGCGAGCGACAGCATCGCAAAGAAAATATCGCGGTACTTTCGCAGCAGGAATCCAAAGATCAGCGAAGACAGCGCAGTCACGAGCACGGCGGCCAGCAGCATCACGGCCATGTCGGAAATTTTGAACACCTGGTCGAGCGTCCCGGCGGCATACGCCCCCAGACAGTAGTACAGGCCGTGACCGAAAGAGACGACCCCCGTGCGCATCAGCAACATCATTCCAAGTACGACAATGCCAAAACACAGTGACACGTTGATCAGGAACATCCCCCAACGTGGAATAAACGGCCCGATGGCGAGCAGGATAAATAATCCCGCGACAAGAACCGGAATAGTCGGATCGCGCTTCATATCTTGCGGGCTTCCTGTGTGCTGAACAGGCCTTTTGGCCGAACGATCAGCACCACGGCCATGACCAGGTAAATACTGAACAGATCCAGTTCGGGCCGGTAATGGACCGCGGCGGCCCGTACGAGTCCCACCAGCACGGCTGCGAGCGCGGCTCCAGGCAAGCTGCCCAAACCGCCGATGACGACCACGGCAAAGGCGAGCACGATGGTCTCCGCGCCGATGCCGGGTTGGACCGAAATCATGGGCGCCGTGAGCGCCCCGCCCAGTGCACCGAGCATCGCGCCGACGGTAAAGGTAACGAAATAAACGCGGCCGACGTTGATGCCCATTGCGGCCGACATCTCGCGGTCATGAATCACCGCCAGCAACATTTTTCCCTGACGCGTTTTGGCCAACACCCAGGCCAGGACGGCGCCAATGAAGACTGCCGCGCCGAACACCACCAGATTGTAGTTGGGGTAGGTCAGCCGGCCGATCGTGAAGTTACCCAGCAAGCCGTAGGGCTCTGCGATGAAATAAGGATCGACTCCCCAAAGCAGTTTGACCAGATCTTCGAGAATCAGGAACGTCGCATAAGTGACGAGGACGAGCACGATTTCGTCCTTGCCATACATGAAACGCAGCAACCCGCGCTCGATGATGGGGCCTGCGATCAAGCCCACGAGTATCGCGGCGGCCAGCATGACCCCATAGCTGCCTAGCGGAGGGTATCCCTGGTGGATCCAGTATCCCGCGAGGGATGCCGCGCTATAAGCCCCCAGCGCATACAGACTGCCGTGGGCAATGTTCAGTATCTTCATCACGCCGTAGATGAGCGTAAGGCCGACGGCGATGATGAAAAGCCACGACGAGTAAATCAGCCCGTCGATCAGTACCGCAAGAAGTTGATGCATGCTCTGGATCTGCGATCTACCACTTGCCCGGCTTCATACCCGCCTTGATCCACTCCATGCTCTTGACGCCTTCCGGCGGCTGCACGCGCTCGACAGGATAATATTTGACATTGCCGACGGTGATCTGGCCATTCACCGTGCGCGTGGTCCCGTACGCCGTGCCAGTCACAGCTTGATGACCTTTGCCCAGCTTCATCATGACTTTGCCGCTTGGGGAGTCGAAACTGGAGTATTCGAACGCCTTGATGATGCTGTCGGTTTGCGCGGAACCCTGCGCCTTGGCCTTCTCATACGCCGTCTTGAGCCCGAGAAAAGCTTGCGCGACGCTGTACGCCGGATAGTTCGGATAAATCTCGCCGCGTTCCTTGTATATGCGACGCAGCCAGTCGTTCAGTGCGCTTTTCTGCGCAAAGACCCCGCTGGGCCCGCGCGCGCCGATGATGGTGCCATCCGGTATGTTGCCGGGGAGACGGTGCAGATAAGGTTCTCCGGCCACCAGGATAAGCTGGCTGCGCGCGAACAGATTTCTGGGCGTGGCCTGCAACATGAACGCTTCCAGATCCCCTCCCCACAGACTCGAGTGAATCACATCGGAGTTGGTCTGCAGCAGCGCAGAGATTTCGGGACCATATTGTCCGGCACCGAATTTCGGCATCTGCGAGGTCGTGATAGTGAGTTCCGGCTTCAAGGTCGCCATGACCTCCTTGAAGTCGGCCCAGGAATCGTGTCCCCAGGCGTAGTTCTGGTTGATGCCGGCCAGGGTCTTGACTGCAGGCCGGTTCTCCAGCAGGTACATGGCACCAGCCACAGCGTCCATGGTGGCATGAGGGCGCGTGCGGAATACGTACTTGTAGCTTGCGTCTTCGAAGATGCGAGGCGTGCCGCAATCGAACAGGATGGTGATCTTCTTGAGTTCTTCGGCCACCGGCGCCACGGCCAGACAGTCGCCGCTGCCAATGTAGCCGATCACGAAGTCGACGCCCTGGCGCTCGACCAGATTGCGCAGTTCGGCCACCTGTTTGGTGGCGCCGCCGGCTTCGTCGATGACGACCAACTCCAGGGGGGCGCCGCCGAAACCCTTGGTGGCATACGGCGCCGGGGCTTTGCCGGCATTCAGGGAATCCACAATTGCTTCAGCGGCGAGTTTCGCCGGAACGCCAAACGGGCCAGCGGCGGGTCCGGACAAAAACGTCACCAGACCGATGCGAATGGGCTTGTCCTGCGCCTGCGCGCAGGCGGGCACGGCGACCAAGGCCGCGGCAATCCATGCGAAGCCCAACGAGAATAGTTTCCTACCCTGTGTCGTCATGCCTGCTCCTCCAAGGTTCTTATAGATCTTCGAATGCTGCAGCTTCATATCTCGTTGCTGCACGGTTCAGGGCTCGAGCGAGAATCTAGCAGGTTTTGGCTACGACCGACAATGCATGGCCGAGTGATGGCAGCCGCATCCATGCGCGCCCACTTACCGCCGATGCACGACTCAGCCAGCGGAAAGCCGGCGGCGCGCGCGCGCAATCGCGGCGCGAACCTGTGTGGGTGCCGTGCCACCGATGTGATTTCTCGCGGCCATGGAACCCTCGAGCGACAGTTGCTCGGTGACGTCCGGTGCGATGAGTGCCGAGAATTGTTTGAGTTCTTCTAGCTTCAGTTGCGAAAGATCGACATTCCGGTCCACCGCATGGCGCACGGCGCGCGCGACGACTTCATGCGCCTCGCGAAACGGCAGACCTTTGCGCACCAGATAATCTGCAAGATCGGTCGCTGTGGCGCAACCCTCCATGGCGGCGCGACGCATCGCATCCTTGTCGATGGTCAGAGCACCCATCATGTCCGCATAGATGCGCAAGGTCGCACCGAGCGTGTCCACGGTATCGAACAGAGGTTCCTTGTCTTCCTGATTATCCTTGTTGTACGCAAGCGGCTGCGCCTTCATGAGGGTCAACAAGGCCACCAGGTGGCCAGTGACGCGTCCGGTCTTCCCGCGCACCAGTTCAGGCACATCCGGATTCTTTTTCTGCGGCATCATGGACGAGCCGGTACAGAAACGGTCGGCCAGGCGAACGAAACCGAAACGCGGATTCATCCACAGGATCAGTTCTTCCGACAGGCGCGACAGATGCGTCATGATGAGCGCCGCGGCCGCGCAGAATTCGATTGCGAAATCGCGGTCGGACACCGCATCGAGCGAGTTTTCGCAGACGCTCTCGAAACCAAGGGCGTTCGCCACGTGGGTGCGGTCGATTGGAAATGTCGTTCCTGCCAACGCGCCCGCACCGAGCGGTAGCTGATTGAGGCGCTTGCGACAGTCCGCGAGCCGGGACGCATCGCGCAGCAGCATTTCGTAATAGGCGAGCAAGTGGTGCGCGAAGCTCACGGGCTGTGCGACCTGCAGATGCGTAAACCCGGGCATCAGCGTATCGACGTGCCGATCCGCAAGATCGAGCAGGGCCCGCTGCAAGCCACCTATCAGCGTGCGCGTCTCGTCGATTGCGGCGCGCAGGTACAGCCGGATATCGGTCGCGACCTGATCGTTGCGCGAACGAGCGGTGTGCAGGCGCTTGCCGGCATCGCCTACGAGTTCGGTCAGGCGCCGTTCGATATTCAGATGGACGTCTTCGGCATCGATGGACCAGCTAAAGCTGCCCTCGCGTATTTCACTGGCAATGATGGCCATGCCGCGTTCGATGTCGGCGAGGTCCGATTTGGACAGCACGCCGACCGCCAGCAGCATGCGCGCATGCGCAAGCGAGCCCTGGATGTCGAACTGCGCCAGCCGGTAGTCGAAGCCCACCGATGCCGTGTAGCGTTTGACCAGCTCCGCGACCGGTTCGTCGAACCTGCCAGACCATGTGCTCCCGTCCTGACCGGACGCTGGGTCCTGTTGTTGCATTGGCAATGCGCCCCGTTCACAATGAATGTGTTAAACAATTGTTTTGGCGTGCGTTTCGGCGCGCCCATCAGATGGCGAGTATAAATCAAAACGCTGCCACAACCCTGTTGCCGAATTTCCGCAATGTGGGCGTCATGTTGCGCGTGCTGGTGATTGTGACGGCGCTGACGATCGTCGCGGCGGTGTTGCGGTCATCGAATTGGACCGGCATGGTGCAGCAGTGGATGGGCATCGGCGCCATCGTCCAGCCCATAGCCATCTTTTCGGTATTGTTGCTGGGGGCCGCCAATGCCTGGCTGCACAGTCTTGAGTACCGCTTGGCCGTGGTGCTGATAGTGGCGGCGGAACTCGCCATTACCTTGCTGGTGCTGCGTTTCGGGGCGCTGATCAATGAGACCGGCACGGAACATACCGCGCGCGGCATTTTTCTTGCCGGCGCGACAACGCTGGTGCTGCTCGGATATTTCAACTTGCGCAACCGCGCGCTGTCCCCGGCTTTGTCTGAAGCCCGCCTGCAGGCTTTGCAGGCGCGCATCCGGCCACATTTTCTGTTCAACAGCATCAACGCCGTGTTGTCTCTGATTCGCGCTGATCCCAAGCGCGCCGAGACCGCGCTGGAAGATATGGCGGATCTATTTCGCGTGCTGATGGCAGACAACCGCGACCTCGCGCCGCTTGAGAACGAGGTTGAACTTTGCCGCCAGTACCTGGCCCTCGAACAGTTGCGGCTGGGCGCTCGGCTTCGAATTGACTGGCACGTGGACAAGATGCCCAGGGATGCGCTCATGCCCCCCCTGGTGTTGCAACCTTTGCTCGAGAATGCGGTTTATCACGGTATCGAGCCGTCCATCGCGCCGGGCGTCATCAGCGTCAACATTTATCATGTGCGCGACCAGGTGCACATGGTGCTGCGCAATCCTTATCGCAAGGATGGCAGCCACCACGCCGGAAACAAGATGGCGCTGGGCAATATCAGGGAGCGACTCGCACTGCACTTCGACGCCGAAGCGAGCCTGGAAGCGCGTGTGGGCGACCACGAATATGAGGTGCACATCACGATTCCATACGTTCGGGCCAGTGCATGACGCGACATCCGCAAGCCCTCAAGGTGGTCATCGCCGACGACGAAACGCCGGCTCGCAGCCGCATACGCGACCTGCTCGAGGACTGCGCCGGCAGTTTTCCGATCGAACTCGTGGGCGAAGCGTCAAATGGGCGCGAACTGCTCGCCCTACTGGCAAAGATGCCCGCCGATGTGGTGCTGCTGGACATTCGCATGCCCGAGATGGACGGCCTGGAAGCCGCGCAACACATGCTGAAGCTACCGGAACCACCTTCCATCATTTTTACGACGGCATATAACGATCACGCGCTGCAGGCGTTCGAACTGCACGCGGTCGACTATCTGGTCAAACCCATACGGTTGCGCCGTTTGCATGATTCGTTGACACGCGCGCGCGCCATCACCCCGCTGCGGCTTGATATCCTGCAGCGCATAGGGCCCGAGCCGCGCAAGCATCTGTCGGTGCAGGAGCGCGGCAAGATCCTGCTGATCGATGTCGCCGATATTCGCTATCTCAGAGCTGAGTTGAAATACGTGACGGTGCGCACGGCCAAGCGCGAACATCTTGTCGAAGAATCCCTTTCGCGCCTGGAGCAGGAATTCGGCGAACAGTTCGTGCGCATTCATCGCAGTTGTCTGGTGGCGAAAGCACATATCATCGGCTTCGAGAAGGATGCTGCGGAGGCCGGGGAATCCCGCTGGACCGTACTGTTGGCCGATCTGGATGAGAGGCTCCCGGTCAGCCGTCGCCAGCAGCACATCGTCAAGGAATTCGGGCGAAATCTTTAACTGTTATTGGCACCGTGCCGGGCGGGTCGCTCAAACCGCGCCGTGAAGCCGGCGTCAATTTAGCCTATCATTCGTGCAGAATCTCACCATCAACGGAATCAGTGCAGAGGAGGCTCATGGCCGCTGACCTTGGCATCAAAGAGAAAGATCGCGTGAAAGTGGTGGATGGCCTGTCGAAGTTGCTGGCCGACAGCTATACGCTTTACCTCAAAACGCACAATTTTCACTGGAACGTGACGGGTCCGATGTTCCAGACATTGCATCTGATGTTCCAGACCCAGTACACCGAACTGTGGACCAACATCGATCTGATTGCCGAGCGCATCCGCTCCCTGGACGCTCCGGCTCCGGGAACCTACGCGCAGTTTTCCAAGCTCGCCTCGATTCAGGAAACGGTGGGCGTACCCAAAGCGCAGGACATGATCAGGCTACTGCTCGAGGGCCACGAGGCGGTGACTCGAACCGCGCGCAAGGCGTTCCCGGCCGCGGAAAAGGCCGGTGATCAGCCCACCATGGATCTGTTGACGCAGCGCATGGAAGTCCACGAGAAAACTGCCTGGATGCTCAGAAGTTTGCTGGCGAAATAATCCGGCCCAGGCTGCCAGTAGTACCGCCGGCGCTGTGTTCATGCCCGGTGAAGTTGGGTGTCCCTATTCGCACAAGTCGGTTGCTGCCGTGACTCATCCCCCGAAAATCGTGTTGGCCACGCGTGAAAGCGCGTTGGCCCTGTGGCAGGCGCGCCATGTCGAGGCGAGGCTACGCGCCCTTTATCCGGCCATGCAGACGCAATTGCTGGGTATGACCACGCAGGGCGACAGAAGGCTCGATACCTCGCTTGCCAAGATCGGCGGCAAGGGGCTGTTCATCAAGGAACTGGAACGCGCGCTTGAGGCCGGCGAGGCCGACATTGCGGTGCACTCCATGAAGGATGTCCCGATGCACCTGGAAGCGGGCTTCACCATCGCGGCGATCACCGAACGCGAAGACCCCCGCGATGCGTTTGTGTCCAACCATTACCGCGATTTGCAAACGCTGCCCCCGGGCAGCGTAGTGGGCACTTCGAGCTTGCGGCGCGAGAGCCAGGTGCGTGCGCGCTTTCCGCAGTTGCGCGTCGAGCCACTGCGCGGCAACGTGCAGACCCGCTTGCGCAAGCTTGACGAAGATCACTACGCGGCCATTATTCTTGCCGCCGCCGGTCTCAAGCGTCTCGGATTGACCGCGCGAATCACCGGGATTCTTGAACCGACCCACAGTTTGCCGGCGGTCGGCCAGGGCGCGCTGGGTATCGAATGCCGCGCCGAGCGCAGCGATATCCTGGCGCTGGTGGCGCCGCTGAACGACGCGGACACGCAATGGTGCGTCGAGGCCGAGCGGGCATTGAGTCGAGCGCTCGCCGGCAGCTGCACCGTACCCCTGGGCGGATTTGCGCAGATCTGTGGCGCCGACGTGCGATTGCGTGGCTTCGTCGCCGCGCCCGATGGCAGCCGCATGGTCCGCGACGAGTTGAGCGCGCCGCGTACCGATGCTCCGGAGTCACTCGGCCATGCCCTGGCGCAGCGATTGATTGCAAAAGGCGCGCGCGAGATCCTCGCCGCAATCGGTAGTACCGCCGAGTGAACTCGCCAATGAACGCGATCGGAGTTCTGGTTACGCGGCCTTCCCACCAGGCCATGCCGCTGGCCCGTTTGATTGAAGCGGCGGGGGGCGAACCTGTCTTGTTCCCAGCGATGCAGATCGAACCTACCGCGCATTCGGCACTTGCGACACTGGTCGCACCCTTGGATCAATTCGATCTGGTGGTGTTCGTCAGCGCGAATGCGGTGCGACTGGGACTGCCCTATTTACGGAAATTGGGCGGCATCGAGACGGGTGCGACGTGCGCCGCGGTCGGGCCCGGAACCCTCGCCGAGTTGAAAAAAGCCGGCGTGCAAGACATTATCTGTCCCGAGCACGGATTCAACAGCGAAGCGCTGCTGGAACGCTTGTCCGTGTTGCGCCCAGCGCCCAAACGCGCGCTGATCGTCAGGGGTCAGGGCGGACGGGAGACATTGGCCGACGCCTTGCGTGCGCGCGGCACGGTGGTCGAATACCTGGAATGCTATCGGCGGGTCAAGCCCGACCTGGAATTTGGCGATCTGGTGTCGCGCTCTGGCCACAGCGTGCAAGCGTGCGTGGCAACCAGTTCGAGCATCGTCCAGAATTTGTTCGATCTAGCCGGAAGGCAATGGCATTCCTGGTTGTGTAGCGTACCATTCTTCGTTTCCCAGCCACGCGTCGCAGTCGCTGCCTTTACCCAAGGGGTCGACGTGGTGTATGTCGCAGGCAACGGCGACGCAGCTCTGATGGAAGGCTTGCAAACCTGGTTCGCCCGGATGCGTACGGAGCGAGTCGAGAGATAAGTTAATCTTTGCGGATTATGGTTGAACCATCCAATGACAAGACCCCGCCATCGGCGGCAGCGCTACCGCCACCCAGACAGGCGGCGGCTCGCTCGGTAACGGTCATCGCGGCACTGCTGCTCGCTCTGATCGCCGCGGCGCTCGCCGGCTGGCAATGGATCGAGTCGCGACGCAATTTTGAAGCGTTCGAGAAGGAACTGGCCCGGCGTCTGAGTGAGATCGATAGTGTGAATCGGGATGCACGGGCGCTCGCAGCCCAGTCCCGCGATACCATGAGCGACGTAAGCGCTCGATTGGGCCAGCTCGAGGCGCGCATGTTCGAAACACAGAATCAGCGGCTTGCGCTCGAATCGTTGTATCGCGACCTGTCGAGCAGCCGCGACGAGTGGACGCTGGCGGAGGTCGAGCAGGTTTTGCTGATCGCAAACCAGCAATTGCAACTGGCCGGCAATGTGAAGGCCGCCCTGATCGCGCTGGAAACGGCAGATGCGCGCCTCGCGCGCATGGATCTGCCCCAGTTGACATCGCTACGCCGCGTGCTCAATCAAGACATGGAGCGACTGAAAGCAGCGCCGTATGTCGATGTGATTGGCATGGCGCTGCGGATCGACAGCATCCTGAACGAAGTCGATGGCCTGCCGGTAGCCATGGAAGAAAGGCCTGCACGAACGGAATCCGCAGCGCAAGCGCCAGTCGGCGGTTTCTGGCAGCGACTGTGGGGCGAGGCCAGGCGGGATTTGCGCGATTTGATTCGCATCCAGAGCATTGCCAAGCCGGAAATGCCTCTGCTTTCACCGGAACAGGCGTTTTTTCTGCGACAGAACCTGAAAATTCGCCTGCTCGGCGCCAGACTTTCGTTGCTTGCGCACGACGCCGCCAGTTTCAGGGCGGATCTGAAGGCCGCGTCCGAATGGCTCACGCGCTATTACGATGCCGGCAATAAGGGCGTTGCGGCGGCGCAGGCCACGATCAAGCAGCTGCTGCAGTCCGATATCGGCGTGCAGCTTCCTCATATCTCCGCCAGCCTGGAAGCGGCACGCAATTTCAAGCTGGTGCGCGAACGCGCTCTTCGTTGACGATGCAACTGCACGAGGCGAGTTGAACCATGCGAGCGCTCTTATGGATTTTGGGGCTGTTCGCGCTCGCAGTCGGGCTGGTAGTCGCGGCGCGCTACAACAACGGTTATGTGTTGCTGGTGCTGCCCGACTGGCGCGCCGAGTTATCGCTCAACTTTGCCATCGTACTGGCGTTAGCCGGGTTGGTGCTGGCGTACATTTCACTCCGCGCGATCCTGATTACGGCGACAATGCCCGCGCGGGTCCGCGCGTACCAGGCGCGGCGTGCGCAAACGCGCGCGCGCGCGGCCTTCAATGAAGCGTTGATCCATTACTTCGAAGGGCGCTTCGGGCGCGCCGAAAGAGCCGCCGCCGCCGCACTCAAAGCCGGCGAGGCGCCGGCGCTGTGCGCGATGCTGGCTGCACGGGCCGCGCACGGCATGCGCGCCTTTGCGACCCGCGACAAGTATCTCGCGCGCTCGAATGCGGCCAGTGCGAACGACAATGCCATGACCATCATGGCGCAAGCGGAAATGTTGCTCGATGAGCGTCGTTACCACGACGCGCTGGATGTGCTCAGGAAGCTGCCGGAGAAACATACGGCAGCGCTGCGCCTCGAACTGCGTGCGCAGCAGATGGCCATGAACTGGGAGCGTGTCATGGCGCTGATTCCGCAGCTCGAGAAGCGCAGAGTCTTCGAACGGCCGGTGGTGGCGCAATTGCGCCGCCAGGCCATCATCGAAAGCATCAAGCGCAAGGCCGTGGACGAGCAGGCACTGCGCACCTATTGGGACAAGCTTGACCTCGAAGACCGTCACGACCCGCGCATCGCCGCAACGGCGGCGCAGGCGTTCCTGGCGTTGCGCGCCTGCGCGCAGGCCCACCGTATAGTCGAGCAGGGTCTCGAGCGTCAGTGGGACCCGGCGCTTCTGGCAAGCTATGCCGAATGTCTGGGCGATGATGTCACACAGCAGCTCGAGCGGGCGGAGATTTGGTTGCAAAAGCACCCACGCGACGCCGTGTTATTGCTGACACTGGGACGGCTTTGTGCCCATCAGGGTTTATGGGGCAAGGCGCGCAGCTATCTCGACGCGAGCCTTTCGATCGAACCGACGCACTCGGCGCACCTGGAGCTCGGACGGCTGCTGGAACGCGAAAGCAAACCTGCCGAGGCGGCAGCCGAATACCAGAAGGCCCTGACGGTTACGCTCGAACAGTTGAAGCAGTATGGCGGCGGGCGCAGAAGACCGGTGGTTTAAGTTGGAGCACCGGCGCCCTTTTGGTGCGCAAGTGTGGCGTACAACATCGTGAGGGTGCAGTCCAAGCCTTTGAACCAAGGCGTAAACAGTGTAGCGCGTACGCACGGGCGCAGCGCTTGCTTGAGTGGGCTGCGCTGCCAAGGCTTGCCGCCTGACCGATCATCGTGAGTCATTGATATGAACGCTCCAGACCAGAAACCGAACATCGCAGACAAGGAATTTCCGCTGCGTGAGGATATTCGCCTGCTCGGGCGCATCCTGGGCGACACCCTGCGCGAACAGGAGGGCGAGGCGATATTTGACCTGATCGAGCGCACGCGGCAGAACGCGATCCGGTTTCGCCGCGACCGCGATCCGGATGCCAAGCGCGAACTGGAAGCCATGCTCAACAAACTCGATCCGGTGCGCACAATCGCTGTCGTGAGGGCATTCAGTTATTTTTCGCAGCTGGCCAATATTGCCGAGGATCAACACCACAACCGGCGTCGGCGCGCGCATCTGATCGCCGGTTCGGCGCCCCAGGAAGGAAGCATGGCGCTGGCGCTCGCACGTGCGCGCGCCGAGGGGATTAGCGCGACGCGCGTTTCAGAGTTTTTCGCAAATGCACTGATCTCGCCCGTGCTCACTGCGCACCCGACGGAAGTGCAGCGCAAGAGCATTCTCGATTGCCAGCTGGAAATAGCGCGCCTGCTGACCGAACGTGACCGCATTCAGTTAACGCCCGACGAACTGGCGCAAAACGAAGAGGCGCTGCGACGCGTCGTGCTTACGCTGTGGCAAACGCGCATCCTGCGTGAACTGCGCCTGACGGTGAACGACGAGATCGAGAACGGGCTGTCCTACTACCGTTATACCTTTCTGCGCCAGTTGCCCAGGCTTTACGCGCAGATCGATGATCTGCTTGCCGAGCGTAACTTCAGCAGAATCGGTTCCGGCCATTTCATCATGCTGGGCAGCTGGATCGGCGGCGATCGCGATGGCAATCCCTTTGTCACCGATGACGTCATGCGGCAGGCGCTCACGCGTCAATCCGCGACGGCACTGGACTTCTATTTTGGCGAGTTGCACCGGCTCGGTGGCGAATTGTCGCAGTCGGTACGAATCGTCGAAACCAGCCCGGCGCTGGATGAGCTGGCGAGCCGATCGCCGGACATGTCCGAGCATCGCCGGGATGAGCCTTACCGTCGTGCCCTGACGGGGATCTATGCCCGACTCTCGGCAACCTCGCACGAACTCGGCCACCGGGTGCCGGAAAAGCCCGCCGTGGCCGATGCGAAACCCTATCGGGATCACAGGGAGTTCGCCAGGGATCTCGAAGTTCTGATGGACTCGCTTTCGGCCAACGGATCAAAGCGCATAGCACGGGGCCGGTTACGCCATCTGTCCCGCGCTGCCGATATGTTCGGTTTCCACCTTGCGCCCCTGGACATGCGCCAGCACAGCGGCGTGCATGAACAGGTGATCACCGAACTCTTCGCACTGGGTGCGCGCGAGCCAGGCTATGCCGAACTCGACGAAGCGCAGCGGCGCGAATGGTTGTTGCGGGAACTCAAGCTACCCAGGCTGCTGCGCTCGCCGTATCTGCAGTACAGCGCGGATGTCGCGAAGGAACTGGCCATTCTCGATACCGCCGCGCAGATGCATCGGCGCTTCGGCCCGCAGGCGATGCCCAACTACATCATCTCGAAGGCCGATAGTGTCAGCGACATGCTCGAAGTCGCACTCCTTCTCAAGGAGGCGGGGTTGCTGAACCCGGGCGAAATGCCCCGGCTCGAGCTCAATATCATCCCGCTGTTCGAGACCATAGAAGATCTGCAGGGCTGCGGTCCGATCATGGATCAGTTGTTTTCCGAGCCGTACTACCGGCAACTGTTGGCGAGCCGGGGAGGTGTGCAGGAAGTCATGCTTGGATATTCCGACAGCAACAAGGATGGCGGATTCCTGACTGCCAACTGGGAGTTGTACAAGGCGGAAGTCGAACTGGTGCGGGTTTTCGAGCGCCATAACGTCAGGCTTCGACTGTTTCACGGCCGCGGCGGCTCCGTTGGCCGTGGCGGGGGGCCGAGCTATCAGGCGATACTCGCGCAGCCTCCAGGCAGCGTTGCGGCCCAAATCCGCATTACGGAGCAAGGCGAAGTGATCGCCAGCAAGTACTCCGATCCGGAGATCGGTCGGCGCAACCTCGAAACGCTGGTGGCGGCGACATTCGAGGCCACTGTGCTGCGGTCCGACGGCGCGGGTGAGCCAGACTATCTCGAAGTCATGGACGAAATGAGCGAGGCGGCGTTCGGCGCGTACCGAAAACTGGTCTATGAAACGCCCGGTTTCGTGCAGTTCTTCCGCAGCGCCACGCCGATTACCGAAATCGCGGATCTGAATGTTGGCAGCCGACCCGCATCGCGCAAAAAAACCGACCGCATCGAAGACTTGCGGGCGATTCCCTGGGTGTTTTCGTGGTCGCTGTCGCGCATCATGCTGCCAGGCTGGTACGGCTTCGGCACGGCAGTCGAGGCCATGATCTCGCGCCGGGGCGATGCGGGTATTGAAATTTTGCAGCGGATGTACAGGGAATGGCCGTTCTTCCGGACACTTCTTTCGAACATGGACATGCTGCTTGCGAAAAGCGATATCAGCATCGCCTCGCGTTACGCGGAGCTTGTCACCGATGTGCAGTTGCGCGAAGCGATATTTGCGCAGATTCAGGATGAGTGGCACCGCACCGTGCGCCACTTGCTTGCGATCACGGGCCAGAGCGAGCTGCTCGAAGCGAATCCTGCACTGTCGCGCAGCCTGCGAAACCGTTCGCCTTATATCGACCCGCTCAATCACCTGCAAGTTGAACTGCTCAGGCGCTATCGCGCTGGCGAAAACGATGAGCGTACACGGCGTGCGATCCTGCTCACGCTCAACGGTATCGCCGCGGGACTGCGCAACAGCGGTTAGGCCGGTGTTTCAGGCGACAGCCGGTTTTGGATCAACGGAAGGCGTGAACGCGTCGGAATAGAACTCGTCTTCGGGCAGCTTGCGCAATAGCGTGAAATCCTTGTGAGCGGATTCGACGACCACGGGAGCGCCGCAGGCGTAAACCTGATAACCGGACAGATCGGCGAAATCTTCCATGACGGCTTTGTGAACGAAGCCGGTGCGACCGGCCCAGCCGTCCTCGGGCAGGGCGTCGGAAATCACGGGGATGAAGCTGAAATTGGCGTGTTTCTGCTGCCATTGTCCAGCCAGATCCGCCATGTACAGATCCATCGGGCGCCGACCCCCCCAGTAAAGCACGATCTGACGCTGCGTCTGCTTATGAAATGCATGTTCGATAATGCTTTTGATCGGGGCAAAGCCGGTGCCGCTGGCCACCAGGATCATCGGCTTGTCCGAGTCTTCGCGCAGGAAAAACGTTCCCAGCGGCCCCTCGAAGCGCAGGATGTCCTTCTCCTTCATCTTGTTGAACACGAATTCGGTAAATGCCCCGTTGGCCATGTTGCGCACGTGCAGTTCGAGGTATTCGTCGTCGTGTGGCGGGTTGCCCATCGAGTAAGAGCGCCGCTTGCCATCCTTCATCAGGATGTCGATGTACTGGCCCGCCAGGAACTGCAGGCGTTCGTTGGCCGGAAGCTTCAACTTCAGGACGATGACGTCGGGCGCGACCCGGTGCATTGCCTGCACACGGCACGGCAGCTTGCGAATATCGAGTTGACCCACGCCGCGGATCTCGCGCGCTTCGATGACCAGATCCGTCAGCGGGCGGGCCTGGCAGAACAAGGCAAGGCCGGCTTTTTTCTCGAACTCGGCCAGAACGTAGGGCTGCGGATTGCCGTAATCCACGCTACCGGCCAGGATTTTTCCCTTGCATGCGCCGCAGGCGCCGTTACGGCAGCCATAAGGCAGCGTATAGCCTTCGCGCAATGCTGCAGCGAGCACGGTTTCGTCTTCGGCGCAGGCGAACGTGTGCTCGCTGGGTTTGATGGTTACCTGATGAGACATAGCGTCCAATTACCGTACGAAGACCGATGCGGCCACAGGTTAAAATACAGGCATGAGACGATTGTTGATCATTGGATGTGGTGACGTCGGCCTGCGACTGGCCAAAACGCTGCACGGTCGTTGGCGCATCTATGCGCTCACCCACACCAGAGATCGCTTTTCAGAACTGCGCGCGGCTGGGATCACGCCCTTGGCGGGAAACCTGGATCATCCGCAAAGTTTGCTGCGAATTGCCGGCCTGCCCCAGGATGTCGTCCATCTTGCACCCCCACCCGGGTCGGGCACCCGCGACACGCGCACCATGAACCTGGTCCGGGCCCTCGCGAAGGGCGGCAGTCTACCACAGCGCCTGGTCTATATCAGTACCAGTGGCGTCTATGGTGACTGTGGAGGCGCCGTTATCGACGAGACGCGTCGCGCGCGGCCTGCGAGCGACCGCGCGCGGCGCAGGCTCAGCGCGGAGAATCAGATTCGCGCGTGGGGTGCGCAAACCGGCATCCAAGTGAGTATCTTGCGCGTACCGGGCATTTACGCAGCCGGACGCTTGCCGCTGGCTCGTCTGCAAGCCGGATTGCCCGCGCTTTCGCCGGAGCGCGATCCCTACACCAACCACATTCATGCAGACGACCTGGCGCGCGCGGTTCTCGCTGCGCTGGTACGGGGCCGCAGTGGACGCGCCTATAACGCTACGGACGATTGCTGGATGAAAATGGGCGATTATTTCGACACGGTGGCAAGCCAGTTCGACCTGCCTCGTCCGCCGCGGGTGAGCTGGGAGGTTGCACAAACCGCGCTGCCCGAGAATTTACTGTCGTTCATGCGTGAATCGCGTCGCCTGGCCAATGGTCGAATGAAGAAGGAATTGCGCGTGCGGTTGCGCTATCCATCGGCGCAGCAGGGCATAGCGGCGGCCCGGGATGCGTCCCGGCCGAGTTAGGCTCGGTGCGCGTAAGCACCCGACATAAGGAGGCAACGCCGTGACTGCCGACAGCTGCGATATCGTCATCGTTCTGACCAACGTCCCAGACAGGGAGTGCGCCACTCGGCTGGCAGAATCGCTGGTCGGACATCGGCACGCAGCCTGCGTGAACATCCTGGGCGAATGCACGTCGGTATATCGCTGGGACGGCGCGATAACGACCGCAAACGAGGTGCCGCTGCTGATCAAGACCACCGCAAAAGAATATGAACAGGTCGAGCGAACCATTCACGCGATGCACCCGTATGAACTCCCGGAAATTCTCAGAATCCCGGTCGCGGGCGGATTAACCGCATATCTGGATTGGATCCGAACCGAATCGAGCGGCGTTTAAGGCGTCGCATGTAAAGGTTGCTCAAATGACGTTACTGCTTACCCGCGTTCTGGCACTGTTCCTGGCGTCGACGGCATGGTTGATGTACGTGCCCGCCGCGGCGCAAGACGCATTGCTGGACCCCGAGGTGGCCTTCAGATTTTCGGCGAATCTTGTGACACCGGATATGGTGCAGGTTCGTTATCAGATTGCCGACGGTTACTACCTGTATCGGGATCAGTTGCGATTCTCGGCCGATGAAGATGCGGTCGAGCTCGGCTCTCCGCGAGTGCCCGCGGGCACGTTCCATCACGACGAATTCTTTGGCAACGTTGAAACCCATCGCGGCACGCTACTGATCGAGTTGCCGCTGCGTTCAGCGGTACCGTCGGGCGGATTCACGCTGAAAGCCGTGTCCCAGGGCTGTGCCGACGTTGGCGTTTGCTATACGCCGCAGACGCAAAAGGCGATGTTGCCGGCCGCCGCCGCGGATACTGGCACGGGTGTTCCTGCCGCACGTAAATCGCCCGGATTGCTCGACCGGTGGCTGCGAAGCGATGAGAGTTCGCAGCAGGACGAAGAGTTTCTGCCAGTCGACAAGGCGTTCCGCATTGAGGCACGGGCCGCGGATGCGCATACCCTGATCGCAAAATTCACCCCCGCGGATTCGTATTATCTGTACCGCGACAAGATCCAGTTCCGGGTCCCGGCGGGATCGGGCGTTACGATCGATAACGTTGAACTGCCTCGCGGTGAAACCAAGCAGGATCCGAATTTCGGCCAGACCGAGGTGTTTCACGATGCGGTGCAGGCCGTGATCAGACTGCGAAGGGAGGCAGCTCAATCCTCTTCAGTGGTATTGGACATCGGTTACCAGGGGTGCAGCGAGAAAGGTTTGTGCTATCCGCCGGCGACCCGTCAGATCCCCATTACGCTGGCATCGTTTACCTCCGAGGCAGCGCAGTCCCGGTCAGCGGCGCTCACGGACGCAGCGGGGGCAACCGATCAGCTGCGGCAGTCGTCCGAAGATCAGCAGATTGCGTCAATGCTCGGCAGCGGCAATTTCTGGCTCGTGATGGCGAGCTTTCTCGGATTCGGCCTGCTGTTGTCGTTTACGCCCTGCGTTTTGCCGATGGTGCCGATATTGTCCGGGCTGATTGCCGGCCAGGGCCACAAAGTCACCCGCGTACGGGGTTTCTCTCTGGCTCTGACCTATGTGCTGGGCATGGCTATCACCTACGCCATCGCCGGCGTGCTCGCGGGAATGTCCGGCACGCTGTTATCTGCGTCCCTGCAGACGCCGTGGGTCCTCGGCTTGTTTGCCGCCGTCTTCGTATTGCTGGCTTTGTCCATGTTCGGCCTGTATGAGCTGCAGTTGCCGGCCGCATGGCAGACCCGGGCCGCTTCGAGCAGCAACCGGCTCACGGGCGGCACGCTGGCGGGGGTTTTCGCCATGGGCGCACTCTCGGCGGTAATCGTCGGGCCATGTGTCGCGGCCCCGCTGGCAGGCGCATTGCTGTACGTAAGCCAGACCCGCAACATCTGGCTCGGCGGGTCGGCTCTGTTCATGCTTGCGCTGGGCATGGGCTTGCCATTGCTGGTCATCGGCGCCTCGGCCGGCTCGCTGCTGCCGAAAGTCGGGGCGTGGATGCAAGTCGTCAAGAACTTCTTCGGCGTCCTGTTGCTTGCGGCGGCCATCTGGATAATCTCGCCCCTGATGCCGGTGGCGCTGCAGATGCTGTGCTGGGCCGCGCTGTTGATTACCTCAGCCGTTTTTTTGCATGCCATCGATCCGCTGCCGGTCACGGCGGGCGGCCTGCGCAAGCTGTGGAAGGCGGTCGGCGTGATGGCGCTGCTGCTGGGAATTGCGCTACTGGTTGGCGGCTTGTCCGGTGGCCGTGACTTGTTTCAGCCTCTGGCCGGATTGCAGGTTCGGGCAGGAAGTGAAGCAACGTCGGAAACCCCCTTCGTTCGCGTGTCCTCGATCGCCGCACTGGATCGAGCCATTGCGCAGGCTGACAGACCCGTCATGCTGGATTTTTATGCGGACTGGTGCGTGGCCTGCAAGGAGATGGAAAGGCTGACGTTTCGGGATGAGACCGTCCGCGCACGTCTGGACAATATGATGCTGCTACAGGCCGACGTCACTGCCAATAATGCAGATGACACAGCCCTGCTTAAGCGATTCGGGTTGTTTGGTCCCCCGGGCATCATTTTCTTCGATCGGCATGGCAGGGAGATCGAAGGAACCCGCGTGATTGGCTATCGTTCCGCCGAGCGCTTTCTGCCCGTCCTAACGCGAGTGGCCGAAGCCGATGCCAATCGGTAGCGGGCGCGGGTACCAGCGGGGAGCCGTTGCTTGCACGACGTCGGATGTTCGCCGATGTTTTAGCAAAACAGCCCGATTTTAGCTCCCTCACGGCGCATTAGTCCCAGCCCTGAACTAAGCTTTGCGCCCCATTGCAGGCAGCGCCGCAGCACTGCTGTAAAGCTCCAAGTTCGCGTAAATCTGGACAAAAAGCCGCTAACTACGGCAAACTGGTTGAATGAAAACCACCTCGAAGGGGGGCGATAAACCGCCTTCCGCGCGTCACCAGCGCAAGGTCCTGGTGCTGCACGGGCCAAATCTCAATCTTCTGGGGTCACGCGAACCGCAGATTTATGGCGGAGAAACCCTTAATGACATCGGAAAAAGGCTCGCCACCCAAGCTGCCGCGGCACGCATCGCGCTGGACAATTTTCAAAGCAATTCCGAAAGCGAACTCATTGAGCGCGTACACGCTGCACGGGATAGCGGCGTGGACTTCATCGTTATCAATCCGGCTGGTTTTACGCATACCAGTGTGGCGCTGCGCGATGCGCTTGCGGCCGTGCGGATTCCTTTCATCGAAGTTCATCTGTCCAATGTCCACGCCAGGGAACCTTTCAGGCACCACTCGTATTTCAGCGATCTGGCGGTCGGTACGATCTGCGGTCTGGGCTCCCGGGGTTACGAATACGCACTGGCGCATGCCATCGCCCACACGCCTACGAAATAGGGGCTAGCCAAATGGACCTTAGAAAACTGAAGAAACTGATCGATCTGGTACAGGAATCGGGAATCGCCGAACTGGAGATCACCGAAGGCGAGGAAAAAGTGCGGATCAACCGCGTTGGCGCCCCCGGTCACCCGGGCAACATGATGGTTGCAATGCCGCAGCAGGCGCCTTCCGCCCCGCTCGCAGCGGCTGTGGCGGCGCCCGTTGCGACTTCACCCGAGGTGGCGCCCGAAGAAGGGCATGTCGTGAAATCTCCCATGGTGGGCACTTTTTACCGCTCGTCCGCACCCGGGGCGAAGCCGTTTGTCGATATCGGCCAAAACATAAATGCGGGCGAGACGCTTTGTATCATCAAAGCCATGAAATTACTGAATGAGATCGAGGCCGACCAGAGCGGCATCGTCAAGAAGGTGCTGGTCGAAAATGGCCAGCCTGTCGAGTACGGCCAACCACTATTCATCATCGGGTAGCCATGCGACCGGCCAGGTCAACATCCGGCGGTTGCGCCAGAGTCATGCATGTTTGAAAAAATACTCATAGCCAATCGCGGCGAAATCGCGCTTCGCGTGCAGCGCGCGTGCCGGGAACTGGGAATTAAAACCGTTGCCGTGCACTCCGTAGCCGATGCCGAGGCCAAGTATGTGCGCCTGGCCGATGAATCGGTGTGCATTGGCCCGGCGGCCTCCGCCGAAAGTTATCTGAATATTCCGGCCATCATCAGTGCGGCAGAGGTGACGGACGCTGAAGCCATTCATCCGGGATACGGCTTTCTGTCCGAGAATGCCGATTTCGCCGAACGCGTCGAGAAAAGCGGCTTCGTTTTCATCGGTCCGCGCCCCGAAACGATCCGCATGATGGGTGACAAGGTCAGCGCCAAGGCCACCATGATCAAAGCCGGGGTGCCCGTGGTTCCGGGCGGCGAGGGAGCCTTGCCGGATGAGCCTCAGGAGATCGTGAAGATTGCCCGCAAGGTCGGCTACCCCATCATCATCAAGGCTTCCGGCGGCGGCGGTGGCCGCGGCATGCGCGTGGTGCACACCGAGGCGGCTTTGATCAACGCCGTGGCGATGACGCGCCAGGAGGCTAAAACCGCATTCGGTAATCCGACCGTGTACATGGAGAAATTCCTGGAAACGCCGCGTCACGTCGAAATCCAGGTTCTCGCCGATGAGCATCGCAACGCGGTGTTTCTCGGAGACCGCGACTGCTCGATGCAAAGGCGCCACCAGAAAATCATCGAAGAAGCGCCCGCCCCCCTGATCCCGCTCAAGGACCGCCTGCGTATCGGCGAGCGCTGCGCGGATGCGTGCCGCAAGATCGGCTATCGTGGTGCAGGAACGTTCGAGTTCCTGTACGAAAAAGGCGAGTTCTATTTCATCGAAATGAACACGCGCGTGCAAGTCGAACATCCGGTAACGGAGATGATTACCGGCGTAGATATCGTCAAAACGCAGATATTGGTGGCTGCCGGGGAAAAATTGCCGTTCCGGCAGAAGGACATCAATTTCCATGGTCACGCCATCGAATGCCGCATCAATGCGGAGCACCCGTTCAAGTTCACGCCCTCCCCCGGTCGCATCACTTCATGGCACGTGCCCGGCGGGCCGGGCATCCGGGTGGATTCGCATGTGTATCATGGCTACTTCGTTCCGCCCTATTACGATTCGCTCATCGGCAAAGTCATCGCCTACGGCGATACGCGCGAACAGGCATTGGCACGCATGCGCATTGCGCTTTCGGAAATGATCGTGGAAGGGATCCAGACGAATTTACCCCTGCACCAGGAACTGATGCTGGATACCTCCTTCATGCGCGGCGGGACCAGCATCCACTATCTGGAAGACAAGCTCGCCAAGTACGGCAAGGCCGAGTAGCTTCTCACAAAACCGGAGGCGCCAATCACCTGGCTCGCCGTTGAATGCATCGTCGATGCACACAAGGTTTCCGCGTTGATGGATGCCCTGACCGAAAAAGGGGCAATGTCCGTGGACGTGGCGGATGCCGAGGCGGGAACGCCGCGCGAGACGCCGGTTTACGGGGAGCCTGGCCAGGGCGCGGAGATGTCGTTTCGCATAAGTCGCGTCACGGCGCTTTTTGCGCCCGTGGATGACTTGTACGACGCCGTGGATGGCGCACTGATTTCAGCAGGTTTCAGAACTCCACCCAAATACACCGTTACCGAAATTGAAGAACAGGACTGGGTGAGGCTCACGCAAAGCCAGTTCGATCCCATCCGTGTGTCGGCCCGCTTGTGGATCGTTCCGAGCTGGCATGCAGTGCCGGACGCGACTGCCATCAATATCATGCTGGATCCGGGACTGGCGTTCGGGACCGGCAGTCACCCGACCACACGATTGTGCCTCGACTGGCTGGATAGGAATCTTTCGCCCGGGGCGCGCGTCATCGACTACGGTTGCGGCTCCGGCATCCTGGCGATCGCCGCCGCCAAACTCGGGGCGCAACGCGTCTACGGCGTCGATATCGACATGCAGGCGATCCTGTCGAGCCGCTACAACGCCCTACGCAACGACGTGACAGTCGAATTCTTCCAGGTCGATGACATCGTGCTCGAACCCGCCGATTTCGTGATCGCCAATATATTATCGAACCCTCTCAAAGTGCTTGCGCCGCTGCTGGCAGCGCTGACATTACCTGGCGGTAAAGTGGTGTTGTCGGGCATATTGTCTGCTCAGGTGGCGCAGGTGCAGCAAGCCTATGCGTCCTGGTTCGAATTCGATTCCCCGGCCGTCGACGAGGGCTGGGTGCGCCTGTGCGGCACCCGCCTGCACTGAAGCAGCGCCATGGACCTCTACACGCGTTGTCCGGGTTGTGACACAACCTTTCGCGTCACCACGCAGCAACTGCAGGCGTCCGGCGGACAAGTCCGGTGCGGCCACTGCACACGAGTGTTCGACGCATTCGCTACGCTGACGGCGCAAGAGCCCTCGCGACCGCGTGCAGATCCTGCCGGCGCCTTAAATGCGCCTTCACAACAACCTGACGCCAAAGTTGCGGGCTCCCAATCGTTGTCGCCGGCCTCAGCAGTATTTCCAAGGCAGCATGGATCGGATCCGGCGGCGGCGCTGTATGAATGGGAGTTCCGGATGCCCGAATCGCCTCCGCGAACCTTGCTGTGGACGCTCCTGGGGATGCTGCTGATGCTGAGCCTGGGCATCCAGGCCGCACTGGCCTTCCGCACTGAAATTTCCACTCTGCTGCCGCAATCGCGCTTTCTTTATGCGCGGGTTTGCGAAAATTTGGGCTGCAATACCGGCTTGCCGCAACTGGCGCATTACCTGCATATCGAGGCCTCCGATCTCAAGGCGATAGATCCGGCGTATCCACAGGAAATCCAGCTACTGCTGTCGATCAGAAACCGCGCACCGATAGAGGTGGCTTACCCTGCGTTCGAGTTGACGTTGACGGACACCGGCGAGCATGCGATCGGCAGGCGCGTCTTCCTGCCAGCGGAGTACCTGCCCTCGAGCGCTCCGCCGGATGGCTTCAAACCGGGTACCGAATTACCCATCCAACTTTATTTGGACACCGGGACGCTACGGGCGGCAGGTTATCGGCTGTATCTGTTCTATCCTTAGGGCGATGGCAGCCAATAATGGAGCAACGCAGCCCGCCTGATCAATGGCGGCTTAATGTGCATTTTTCTGAAAGGACATCCGATGAGCACCGTAACACTGAAAGGCAATCCCGTTACCGTCGCAGGAGAACTGCCGAAGAAAGGCCGCGCGGTGAAAGATTTCAGCCTGACCGGGAAGGATCTGGGTGACGTGTCCCTAAAATCTTATGCAGGCAAGCGCAAGGTACTGAATATCGTGCCCAGCCTGGACACGCCCACCTGCCAGCAGTCAACGCGGGTGTTCAATCAGAAGGCATCCGGCATGCAGAATGTGGTGGTGCTGGTCATTTCCGCGGACCTGCCTTTCGCCATGTCCCGATTCTGCAGTGCCGAGGGTCTTGATAATGTCGTGACATTGTCGACCTTTCGCGCAAAGGATTTTCATTCCAGCTTCGGCGTGGACATCGTCGACGGCCCGCTCAAGGGTCTGACCGCCCGCGCGGTCGTCGTGCTGGATGAGCATAACCAGGTATTGCATTCCGAACTGGTTCCCGAGATTGCCAATGAGCCAAATTACGAAGCTGCGCTGTCGGCGCTGAAATAGCAACGGCTTTGATTGGCATCAAGTCTGCATTGCATGCGCTTGCTCCTCCCGCGCGCCCACGCCTGCCCGCCGGTATCGGGTCGCACTGGCCATGAGTGCTGAACACCGACGCATACCGGGCCAGCAGCAAAGCCCGCACAAAGGCAGAACCGGTTGGCGCAGGGTATCCAATGCGCTCTTTTATTCTCTGGAAGGACTCAGTGCTGCATTTCGCCATGAACACGCCTTTCGTCAGGAGGTGGCGCTCGCCGCAGTGCTGATTCCTGTCGCCCTGTTGTTGCCGGCATCCGGCCTTGGCAAGGCTCTGATGATCGCCGGCGTTTTGCTGGTGTTGATCGTGGAGCTGCTTAATTCGGCCATAGAGGCCACTGTTGATCGGGTCTCGCTCGAGGACCATCTGCTGGCCAAGCGCGCCAAGGATATAGGCAGCGCCGCCGTGATGCTCTCGTTGGTGAACGTAGCCGTGGTGTGGCTACTGGTCTTGTTCGGCTGAGTTCCCGCCGTCGCGCGCGGCCTGACCCACATTAACGACCGGACCGCAGCGCTGTTCTTGGCGGCCTCCCTGGGCAGTTTCACAAAAAATCATATACTTTTGGCGCAAATATCGTAAAATCTCTAGCTTAAACGCCTTAATGAGCTAGAAATCAAAGGCTTCAAGCATCCAATCAGGGTGGGTGGCATGAAGAGAACGGCTTTCTGGACCGCCGACTGGTTCCTCGGATTAATAGTCGCACTGGTCCTGCTTTTCGCATCGGGCAGCGATTTGGTCCAGAGTCTTGAGCGCTTGGCTTACGACTGGGGCGTTCGCGCATCCAACAAGGCGCCCTCGTCACGCGTTGCCGTGATCGCCATCGACGACCAGAGCATCGCCAATATCGGACGATGGCCATGGTCGCGCGAAGTGCACGCGCAAATGATCGAGAAGCTCCAGCAGGCCGGAGCGAAAGTCGTGGGTTACGCCTCGTTTTTTTTCGAGCCCCAGATCGATCCCGGGCTCGTCTATGTCCAGCAATTATCGCAGCTCTATCAGGCCCTCGAGCCTTCGCAACAGCAGCCCCTTGCGCAGTTCGGCAGCGTGCTCGCGGAGGCAGAGCGTGCTCTGAACAATGATCTCAAGCTCGCTGCGGCAATCACCGAGGCGCGGAATGTCGCATTGCCCATGCTTTTCGTGCTGGGAGAGCCGCGTGGCAATCCCGACAAACCGCTTGCGGATTACATTCTGAAGAACCAGATCACCAAGGTCATCGATCGTGTCGGCGCGCAGGATAACGATTTTTTTCCCGTGCCCACACTTCAAGCCGCCTCGCCTTTGCCGGAGATTGCGGCCGGGGCCATCGCAATTGGTCATCTGAATGCGCTGTCGGACGTGGACGGCAGCACGCGTACCGAGCCGCTGGTGGTGCGCTACTACGATCAGTATTTCCCGTCGTTTGCAACCATGCTCGCGGCCACGAGTCTCAATCTCGGCCCGGACGACATAGAGATGCGCCTCGGAGAGGGGGTCAAGCTCGGCAATCTCAACATCACAACCGACCCATACTTGCAGATGTACAGTTACTTCTACAAGGACAAGGACGGGAAACCGGCGTTTGCGCTGGACTCTTTCTACGATGTCATTTCCGACAAAATACCAGCCGAAAAATACCGCGATAAGGTCGTGCTGATCGGCGCTACCGCCGCGGGTGTCGGCACGTATCAGGTCACGCCGATCTCCCCGGCCATGCCTCCGGTGGTCACACTTGCGCACTCGGTGTCGAGCATTCTGCAGCAGGATTTTTTTGTCGTTCCCACCTGGAGTTTCTGGGTCGAGAAGCTCGCATTCGTCGGCATCGCGCTCTACATCATTTTGCTGTTGCCGCGGCTTGGCGCCGGGATGGGTTTCGCATTGAGCGCCGTGTTGCTCATCGCGCTCATAGCGACCCATTTCATGTTGATGACAGGAAAATTGATGTGGATTCAGCTGATGGCTTCGGCTGTTTTACTCGTCGTGGGCCATGTATTGCTGACGACCAAGCGCTTCCTGGTCACCGAGCGCGGCAAAGCCAGGTCCGACCTGGAATCCGCGGAGTCCAACCGGATGCTAGGCCTCGCGTTCCAGGGGCAGGGACAGCTCGACATGGCATTCGACAAGTTCAAAAAAGTGCCGCTCGACGATGCCGTGATGGACAACATGTACAACCTTGCCCTGGATTTCGAGCGCAAGCGACAGTTCAACAAGGCGCAGGCGGTTTACGAGTACATGGCGACCTATAACGCGAAATACCGTGATCTGGAACAAAAGCGCGCCCGCGCCAGGCAGATGTCGGAAACGGTCATCCTTGGCGGCAGCACCCATCGCACCAACGCCAGCACGTTGGTATTGGAAGGTGGCGCCGTGGAAAAACCCATGCTTGGGCGCTATCAGGTGGAAAAGGAGCTGGGCAAAGGCGCCATGGGCGTGGTTTATCTTGGCAAGGACCCGAAGATCGGCCGCGTGGTTGCAATCAAAACCATGGCGTTATCGCAGGAATTCGAAGCTGACGAACTCGAAGAGGTAAAGCAACGCTTCTTCAGGGAGGCGGAAACGGCGGGTCGTCTGAATCACCCCAATATCGTCACCATCTATGACGCCGGCGAAGAGCACGATCTGGCCTACATCGCCATGGAGTTCTTGAAAGGCAAGGACCTCGTAGCGCAAACCAAGCCGGGCGCGTTGCTGCCGATGCCCAAGGCGCTAACCATCGTGGCGAAGGTGGCTGAGGCGCTGTCGTATGCGCATTTGCAGAATGTCGTTCACCGGGATATCAAGCCCGCTAACATCATGTATGACCCGCAGACTGATTCCGTCAAGGTTACCGACTTCGGAATCGCAAGAATCACGGACTCGTCCAAGACCAAGACCGGAATGGTGCTTGGGACGCCGTCCTACATGTCACCCGAGCAATTGGCGGGAAAGAAAATCGATGGCCAGTCCGATTTGTTCTCGCTCGGTGTGACGCTTTATCAGCTCATCTGCGGTCATCTGCCATTCCAGGGCGATTCCATGACCCAGCTGATGTTCAAGATCGCGAACGAACCGCCAATCGATATTTTGGGCGTGAATCCTGCGGTTCCGGAGTGTTTGATTGAAATCATAAATAAAGCGCTCGCCAAGAACGTGGCGCAGCGCTATCAGAGCGGGGACGAGTTCGCGCAGGCCGTGCGCGCGTGTGCCGCGCAATTCGATACCCTGGACGTTACCCTTTAGCGAATGCGCAACATGAGCCTGATGGCCTCGATCGAGATGGCAAAAGCGACGCATACCGGAATGGTGCGTTCGCATAACGAAGACAGCATTGCCACGGACCCGGAGATCGGGCTGGTGGTTCTCGCGGATGGTATGGGCGGGTATAACGCCGGCGAGGTGGCCAGTGGCATCGCCACGGCACTGATCGCAAGTGAAACACGCGAAGCCCTGCTCCAGCACGCGCCGCATGAACTGGACCGGACCACTGGTGCGCCGTTTGCGGCCACGCTGCTGCGCGATATCATTGCCAAAGCCAATACTTCGATATTTCAGTCCGCGAACAGCCAGCCCCAGTACGCAGGCATGGGGACTACACTGGTCGCAGGCTTGTTATGCAACAATCAGATCACGGTCGCCCATATCGGCGATTCACGCTGCTATCGCCATCGTAACGGCAAGCTTGAGCAGATCACCCGGGACCACTCCTTGCTGCAGGAGCAGATTGACAGCGGACTCCTGACAAGAGAAGCGGCTAAACGCTCACAGAACAAGAATCTGGTCACGCGTGCGCTGGGTATCGAACCAGCGGTGGAAGCGGAGATTCATTCTCATGCGGCGGCGCAAGGGGATATCTATCTAGTATGCTCGGATGGCCTCAACGACATGGTCGAGGACGAGGACATAGAGATGACGCTCGATGCATTCGGCGCGAACCTGCAGCTTGCCGCAGAACAGCTCGTGCAAATGGCAAACGACAATGGCGGTCGCGATAATATCTCGGTCGTGCTGATCAAGGTTAAAAAGGACTTTCCGGCAGACGATGGAGTGTTTGCGAAGTTCTTTTCCTGGTTCAAATAAAGGGCGCAGCTATGGCGAAGTTGATATTGAGTCTGGATGGTCAGCTGATCAAGGAATTCACCCTCAGCAAAGAGCGAACTACCATCGGACGCAAGCCGCACAACGACATTCAGATCGACAACCTCGCCGTGAGCGGCGAGCACGCCATCATCATGACGATCCTGAACGATTCCTTCCTCGAAGACCTGGGAAGCACCAATGGCACCCTGGTCAATGGACAGCCGGTCAAGAAGCACTTTTTGCAGAGCAACGATACGATCGAAATCGGCAAGTACAAGCTGAAGTACATCAACGAAGTAGCGGCCAGCATGAGCCAGGCAGAGTTCGAGAAAACGATGGTACTCAGGACCCCGGCTGGTGCGGCGCCCAAACCGGAAACGCGAAATCCTACCGACACCCAGACCAATCTCGACGTCCCGCGCCCGGCAGAGGACGTCGCCAGTGCCCAGTCCTCGATCGGAACTTCCACCGTGCCCCCGGTGGCTGCAGTTGCACCTGCCAAACCGGTCGCCGCGCCGCCGCCTGCAGCTGCCACACAAGCGGCCCCACCGGCGCAGGGAACCGGCATCATCCAGATTCTTTCAGGTCCCAATGCAGGCAAGGAACTGCCGCTGTCAAAACCGCTGACAACACTTGGCAAGCCTGGAGTGCAGGTCGCGGTAATCGCCAAGCGACCCCAGGGTTATTTCATTACCCATGTGGAAGGCGCCAATTTCCCGGTTGTCAACGGCAAGACACTCGATGCACAGGCGCGCCAGCTCGGTGATCATGACATCATCGAACTGGCCGGCGTGAAAATGGAGTTCTTCCTGAAGCCCTGAGCAATGCGCGGCTCACGCCCCGCGCGCAACTAGCGGACAGGACGCATCGTGCGCGGCAGATGCTAGCGAGTTCTTTGCACGCAACGACGACGGAGGTGGGTTGAAGAAGCACCTTGTGCGCATTGCGCTGGGGCTGGTAGTCGTCCTGGTATTTGTCGGGCACGCCGCCGATCGCTATGAAATTCCATTCATCGACCGTTTCGAAAATATCGTGTATGACGCCCGCCTGCGTCTGACGATGGCGAACGACGTCGATGCGCGTATCGTCATCGTCGATGTGGACGAGAAAAGTCTCGCCGCTGAAGGTCGCTGGCCCTGGCGGCGCGACAAACTCGGCAAGTTGGTCGACCAGCTGTTCGATCACTACAAGGCCGGCATCGTGGGCTTCGACATCGTGTTTGCGGAACGTGATGAAAGTTCCGGGCTCGATATCCTGCGCGATCTCGCTCAAGGCGCATTGAAGGGCGATGCCCAGTTTCAGGCCGTGCTCAAGACCGTGGCCCCCCAACTCGAGTACGATCGCGTGTTTGCCGAGAAACTCAGGAACCGCGCGATCGTGCTGGGGTACTATTTTTCCCAGGCAGGAGCGCAGGAGGGACGCACTACGGGCGCGCTGCCCGCACCGGTTTTCCCGGCCGGTACGTTCAAAGGCAGGAGCATTCTGTTCACCAGCTGGACCGGCTATGGTGCCAACCTGGAGGAATTCCAGCAGGCCGCCGCCAGCGGTGGCCACTTCAATCCGCTGCCGGATGATGATGGCGTGATCCGGCGCGTGCCGATGCTCGCCGAGTACAACGGGGCCTACTACGAATCCTTGTCGATGGCGGTGATCAGGCTCGGATTGGGATTGCCGCCGGTCGTGCCGGGTTTTCCGCAAGACAAACCGTGGTCCAAGAACTATCCGGGTCTGGAATGGCTCGACGTGGGTCCGGTGCGGGTTCCGATTGATAATCTCGTCGCGGCGCTGGTGCCCTACCGCGGCAAGCAGGGCAGTTTCCAGTATGTGTCGGCAACCGACGTCCTGCACGCATCAGCCCCGGTCACTGCGCTTGCCGGCAAGATCGTGCTGGTGGGCACGACTGCGCCGGGTCTGTACGACATGCGCGCGGCGCCGGTGGCGAGCGTTTATCCGGGTGTGGAGATCCACGCCAATCTTATCGCCGGAATGCTCGATGAGAATATCAAGCAGCGGCCCCCGTACGTACTGGGCGCGGAAGTCCTGTTGCTGTTGTTATCCGGAATCGGCATGGCCCTGTTGCTGCCGCTGATCAATCCGCTGCGCGCGACCGTGCTTACCATCGTCGTGATCATCACCGTCTTTGCGACCAACGTGCTGGTATGGACGGAGGGCAATCTGGTACTGCCGCTGGCGTCAGGACTGTTGATGATTGCAGTGCTTTTTGCGCTCAACATGTCTTACGGATTTTTCGTCGAATCACGCGCCAAGCGGCAGATCACCGGATTGTTCGGCCAGTATGTTCCGCCCGAACTTGTCGACGAAATGAGCGATGATCCGGAAGCTTTCTCCATGGAAGGCGATAGCCGGGAAATGTCCGTGTTGTTTACAGATGTGCGTGGCTTCACGACCATATCGGAAGGTCTCGATCCCAAAGAGCTTTCGAAGTTGATGAATGAATTCCTGACGCCGCTCACGCGGATCATCTACAAGCATCGCGGCACCATTGACAAGTACATGGGCGATTGCATCATGGCCTTCTGGGGGGCGCCACTGCATGACCCACAGCACGCGCGCAATGCAGTCATGGCAGGCATGGAAATGCACCGGGTTCTGGACGAATTACAACCCCATTTCAAGGACAAGGGTTGGCCGCCGATCCATATTGGCGTGGGCGTGAACAGCGGGCGCATGAGCGTGGGTAACATGGGCTCGGAAATCCGTCTCGCTTACACGGTCATGGGTGACGCCGTGAACCTGGCATCGCGCCTGGAGGGCATCACCAAGCAATATGGCGTCAAAATGATCGTAGGAGAAGCCACCCGGGCCGAAGTGCCTGAAGTCGTCTATCGCGAACTGGATCGCGTCAAGGTCAAGGGCAAAGAAGCCCCGGTAGCGATCTACGAACCCATCGGCTTGGCGGGCGAGATCGACAAGCCCACGCAAGACGAACTGAAGCTGTGGGGGCAGGCGCTCAAGCTCTACCGGGCGGGAGATTGGGATATGGCAGAATTGCAACTCATCAATCTGACGAAGTCGAATCCGGCCAGTGGTTTGTATGCCCTGTTTCTGGAGCGGATCGCGCACTTGCGCAAGAACCCGCCGGAACATGGCTGGGACGGTTCCTGGAAATTCGAAACCAAATAGCGACGATGCAAATCAGGATACTTGGTTGCAGTGGGGGAATTGGCGGCAATCTGCGCACTACGTCGATGCTGCTGGACGACGACGTCCTGGTGGATGCGGGAACCGGCGTGGGCGATTTGACGCTTACCGAATTGCTCAAGATCGACCATGTATTTCTGACGCATTCGCATCTCGACCACGTCACGTCGCTGCCGCTGCTCGTCGATACCGTGGGCCCAATGCGCGAATCGCCGATCACCGTGCATTGCACCGAGGCGACGCGCAGAATTCTCCAGGATCACATCTTCAACTGGAAAGTGTGGCCCGACTTCAGTGAAATACCCAGCAAATCTGCCCCTTATCTGCGCTATGCCACATTTGCCGTGGGCGAGAGCGTGATCATTGGCGGCGGCAAGATCAAGGTACTGCCTGCCAATCACGTAGTACCCGCGGTTGGCTTTCAATTCGACAGCGGCGAAGCGAGTCTCGTTTTCACCGGCGATACCACGGTCAATGATGCGCTATGGGTCGAGGTCAACAAGATCGTGAATCTGCGCTATCTGATCATCGAAACGGCGTTCCCGAATCAGGAAAAGGATCTGGCCATTGCCTCAAAGCATCTGTGTCCGAGCATGCTTGCGGAGGAACTGGCCAAACTGCAACGTCCAACACGCGTGTTCGTGACCCACCTCAAACCGGGTGCCGGGACATCGACCATGCAGGAAGTGGAAGAGTGTGCCGAGCGCTATAACCCGCGCATGCTTTCCAATGGCCAGGTTTTCAAGTTTTGAATCCGGCCGGCCGTAAGTTCAGGTGTCCGATGCGGCCGGTCGATTGTGGGCATTGTCCGGAATGATGTGCCCGCGAATGGAAGAGGGATGCATGCCATGAGCACGGTATTCGAAACGAAGCCCCACACCGGCCAGAATCTGGCCGAGATGAGTCACAAGCTCGAGTTTCAGAAAAAACTCCAGGCGGTGACGAACAAGATCCACGCGACGTCCAATATCGACGAGATCATGCTCGAATTGTCGCAGGATATTTGCACGCTGTTCGAAGCCGAACGGCTGACGATTTACGTGCTTTCCGAGGACCGCTCATCCATCATCTCCAAGGTCAAGACCGGGTTGTCTTCGTTCAAGGATCTCAAGCTGCCGATCAACGAGCAGAGCATCGCCGGATTCGTGGCCCTGTCGAAGAAGCTGATCAACATTCGGGATGTCTACGACGACAACGAGTTGCGCGCGCACAACCCCAATCTGAAGTTCCTCAAGGAAGTCGACAAGCGCACCGGATTCCGGACCAAGCAGATGTTGGTGGCGCCGGTGGTCGACGGCACTGCAAACGAACTGATCGGGGTTATTCAGGTAATCAACTCGAAGAGCGGCCAGCCATTCTCGACGATCGCCGAAGAAGGGGCTTCACACCTTTGCGAAACCCTGGAAATTGCGTTGCGCCAGCGCAGCCGCCCGACAGCGATGCTGCGCGGCAAGTACGACTACCTGGTTACCAATGCCGTGCTGTCGGCAGAGGAAATGGAGTTGGCGACGCGCTCGGCGCGCCGCAAGAACCTCGATATAGAAGACGTCCTGATCGACGAGTTTCAGGTCAAGTCGCCCGCCATTGGCGAGGCGATCTCGCAGTTTTTCAAAGTCCCCTATGAACCGTTCCGGCCGGACCGGGTAAAGCCGCTCGACTTGCTGAAGAACCTGAAGCGCGATTATGTGGAAAGCAGCAACTGGGTACCCGTCGAGGACGTCAAGGAAGGTTTGATCGTGCTCACGACGGACCCGGAAAAAGTGCGCGCATCGAAGGTGGTCAGCAACATCTTTCCCAAGCACAAGATCGTGTACAAGGTCTGTACCCACCGCGAATTCAAGGCGACGCTCGATCAGTTCTTCGGCGCGGAGTCGGGTGACACCTCGTCGATCGGGGAACTGTTGTCGACCCTGGATGAGGAGGGCGACGAGGAAGGAGGCGGTGGATCCGATGATGCTTCACTTGCCCAGGACAACGAACTGGTCAAGCTGGTGAACAAGATCATTGTCGACGCCTACCATCAAGGCGCGTCGGACATTCATATCGAACCCTATCCGGGCAAAGGCAAAACCGAGGTGCGCTTCCGCAAGGATGGCACCTTGCAGAATTACATTTCCGTGCCGGCAAGCTATCGCAATGCGATCGTCGCGCGCTTGAAAGTCATGTGCGATCTCGATATATCCGAGAAAAGAAAGCCGCAGGACGGCAAGATCAAGTTCAAGAAGTTCGGCCCGCTCGATATAGAACTGCGGGTTGCCACGATTCCGTCGGCAGGCGGCGTGGAAGATATCGTCATGCGTATCCTGGCGGCTGGTGAACCCATCCCGATCGACAAGCTGGGTCTCTCGCAGCGCAACGTCGGACTGTTGAAAGAAACGGTCAGTAAACCCTACGGTTTGTTCTTTGTCTGCGGACCCACCGGTTCCGGCAAGACCACGACCTTGCACTCCGTGCTCGGTTATCTGAATACGCCTGAAACCAAAATATGGACGGCGGAGGACCCGGTGGAAATCACCCAGAAGGGCTTGCGTCAGGTCCAAATGAACCCGAAGGCGGGCCTGACATTCGCCGTGGCGATGAAGGCATTCTTGCGAGCGGACCCGGACATCATCATGGTGGGCGAGATGCGGGACAAGGAAACCACTTCCACCGGTATTGAAGCTTCCCTCACGGGCCATCTGGTCTTTGCGACCTTGCATACCAACAGCGCGCCGGAGTCCATCATCCGGCTGCTCGACATGGGTATGGACCCTTTCAATTTCGCCGACGCCCTGCTCGGGATTCTGGCCCAGCGCCTGGCCAAGCGGCTGTGCTCGAAATGCAAAACACCTCACTTTGCCAGCCAGGAAGAACTCAAGGCGATGCTGGAAGAATACAGCGTAGAGTTGCGCAACACTGAAAACTGGAAGCGTGATCCGAAAGCTGCCTTCGAAGCCGTGTACCGGGAGTGGGTAAAATTGTTTGCGGACGACAAGGGGCAGTTCACGCTTTATACGCCGGTCGGCTGCGATGCCTGCGGCGGCAGCGGATACAAGGGACGCGTCGGCTTACATGAATTGCTGATCGGAACCGATACCGTCAAGAAGCATATCCAGGAGCACGCACGCGTGGCAGAGATCGTGGCCACCGCCCTCGCCGAGGGCATGCGCACCCTCAAGCAGGACGGCATCGAGAAAGTGCTGCAAGGGGTCACCGACATGCTTCAGGTCAGGGCCGTGTGTATCAAGTAATGCGGCACTAGAGAGAAACGCCGTTGGGAAAGTGTCATGAATGAGCCGAATACCCACGATCTCTTCCGCAGACTGGAAGAGCTCAACGAAGTGGGCATTTCGTTGTCGAAAGTCAAGGATACCAGTCGCCTGCTCGAGGCGATCCTGGTCGCGGCCAAGAAAATCACCAATGCCGATGGCGGCACGCTGTATCGCGTGGACGCCGAGAAAAAACTCGTCCACTTCGAAATCCTGCGTACCGATTCCCTGAATATTGCAATGGGGGGGACGACGGGCGTGGCGGTGCCGTTTTATCCGGTACGGTTGTATGACGATGAAGGGCGGCCAAACAACTCGATGGTGGTGGCCTATTCGGTCCTGCGCGACGAGACCGTCAATATCGCCGACGCCTATGCCGCGAAAGGCTTCGATTTCACCGGAACCAAAAATTTCGACGGAAAAACCGGTTATCGCTCGGAGTCCTTTCTCACGGTGCCCATGAAGAATCATGAAGACGAAGTCATTGGCGTCTTGCAGCTGATCAACGCGAAGGACCGAAGAACCGGCGCTACGGTACCTTTCTCCGAGGCGGATCAGCGCCTTGCCGAATCGCTTGCCTCACAGGCGGCGGTTGCACTAACCAACCGCCAGCTGATCGACCAATTGGAAGGGCTGTTCGAGTCCTTTATCAACCTGATCAACGCGGCCATCGACGACAAGTCTCCGTACACCGGCGGACATTGCCAGCGCGTGCCCACACTCACGATGATGCTCGCCGAGGCGGCAAGTGAGACCAATGAGGGTCCGCTTGCCGGTTTCAGCATGACCGACAAGGATCGTTACGAACTCAAGATCGCCGGGTTGCTACATGACTGTGGCAAGGTCACTACACCAGTGCATGTGGTGGACAAGGCCACCAAGCTGCAGACGATTTACGATCGCATCGGGCTGATCGACACACGCTTCGAAGTGATCAAACGCGATGCACAAATCGAGCGTCTCAAGGCCAGACTCGCCGCGCCGCAGGATGCCGGAGGTGAGTGGGGGAAAGCCGATCGGGCACTTAAAGCGCGTCTGCGCCAGATCGAGGAGGACAGGCAGTTCCTGCGGTTCTGCAATTTCGGCGCTGAGGCCATGCGTCCCGAAGACCAGCAACGCGTGCGGGACATCGCCAAGAGCTACAAATGGTGCGATGTTGATGGCAACGAAGTGGATTTCCTGACAGCCGACGAAATCAACAATCTGACCATCCGCTCGGGAACCCTCACCCAGGACGAGCGCCAGGTCATCAATCACCACATCGAAGTCACCATCAAGATGCTCGAATCGTTGCCCTGGCCGCGGCATCTGAAGAATGTGGCCGAGTACGCGGGCGGGCATCATGAACGCATGGATGGCAAGGGCTATCCGCGCGGATTGACCCGGAATCAGATGTCCGTGCAGGCGCGCGTCATGGGCATTGCCGATATTTTCGAGGCGCTGACTGCCAAGGACCGGCCTTACAAGAAGGGCAAGACCCTGACCGAGTCGCTGCAGATCCTTGGCCGCTTCAAACTCAATGGGCATATCGATCCGGATCTGTTCGATATATTTGTCGGCAAGAAGGTCTACTTGAAGTACGCCGAGCAGTTTCTCGACCCGGACCAGATCGACGACGTGGATGTGGCGGCGCTTTCAGGCTATCGGGCGCAGTGACAAACTTCGGCAGATACTGCCGGCCGGTCCCCGATCGGCGGGATGATTCCCTCGGGCCCGAAGGGAGCGCAGTGGAATCCCGCAAAAATCACCTGCGCAGAGCACGCGCACGGGTTGCCGCCCGGGCAAAATAGAGCGTTGTTAAATAAGTTGATTTCGGATGATTCCGGAAGCGTTGCAGCGCTATGACAGCTGGTTTTGGAGCGCTGGCACAGGGCTTGCGAAGTCGATGTCCGAACACCTGAATATCGAGTGTTTGTTCATCAACCATGAAGGAGTTATCCATGAAGGCCGTACAAAAGGGTTTTACCCTGATCGAACTGATGATCGTTGTCGCGATCATCGGTATTCTGGCCGCTGTAGCGCTGCCGGCATACCAGGACTACACCGCCCGTGCCAAGATGTCTGAAGCGATTCTGGCCGCGTCGGCCTGCCGTACCAGCGTGACCGAGACGGTGCAGTCGGTTTCCGGCACCTTGCCCGGTCCGGGATTGTGGGGCTGCGAATCCAAGACCGGTACGCAAGTATCGAAGTATGTCAGCGCGATCCAGACCAACGACACCGGCGAAGTCCGCGTGGTCGTGACCGGCATCAATACCGTGTCCAACGGCATGGCGATCATCCTGAAGCCGTTCTCGGCTGCTGGCGCGACCGCTGCGGATGCGCTGGTTGCTGCCACCTCCGCCGGCTCGGCGATTGCCGCCTGGCTGTGCGGCCCGGATGCGTCGAACGCACGTGACATCAGCAAGTTCCTGCCGGGTTCTTGCCGTGCCACCATCGCTTCGACCGGCCAGGCACACAAGTCGGGTACGTAACACGAGTCGTGCAGTCGGCGACGGTTGCACGATCGATGGCGAAAGAAGGCGTCTACGGACGCCTTCTTTTTTATGGTTCCGCGAAGTAATCGGTCCGAATGGTGCGTACAGCGCATCGGTCTCACGTTGGACACACGCCGGGCAGCGCGTTGCACCATAAGTCCCCCCGTAAGGAACTAGCCGAATGAATTTACGCACGTTCGAAGGTGCTCACGCCTTCAGTCTGCCCTTGGCGATAGTGTGCCTGTATTTGATTTTCGGACCCGTCTGGGGCCCGGGCATCGCGCCGCGGTTGTACGACGACGCGCGCTATTTTCAGTTGATCACCCTGGCTTTGCTGTTCATGTGTCTGGCCGCATCTGAAGTCCGGCGGGCGCTGGCGATGGCGTGGCTCGGGTTGCACAAGGCCGCTCGCGCCTTGCTGGTCGTGCTGTTTGCCGCTGGCCTCGCGAGCGTTACCCGATCAACTGCACCGCACCTGGGCGCCCTGGAAGTGGCCCTCGTTGCGCAGCTCATGTTGATGGTACTTCTGGTTGCAGCCGCCAGGCGAATGGGCAAGGAGCAAGTCGATAACGCCCTGGTGATCGCCATATTCGCCGGTGCGGCCCTGTTCGTGCTTAAGTTCTGGGTAAACTATTTGCTCTATGCGCTGGAGAACAAGGTCTTCCCTTGGGATAGCCCGTTCATCGGCTTTGCCAATGTCAGATTCTTCAGCCAATACCAGTCGTATACGTTGCTGCTGCTGATACTTCCCGGACTCCTGCCGGGCAGCGGCCGATTTGCCCGGAGGTTGTATTGGTTCGTCGCCGCCAATTTCTGGGCGCTGCACTGGATGGTCGGGACGCGAGCAGCCTGGCTGGGCCTGGCGGCTGCGTTTGCGGTGGTGCTGCTTTTCATGCGCCATGGACGCAAGGACTGGCTGCGCAGGCAGCTGCTGGTGATCCTGGCCGGGGCGGCGATTTTTCTGGCGCATTCCCACCTTACCGCCACTCTGCCACAGGCCACGCCGGTACCCGGCATCCAGTCCATCGTCGACCGCGGCCAGGGCAGCATCAACGAACGCGTCGATCTCGCGCAAAGCGCGTGGGCATTCATCCAGCAACGCCCCTTGCTCGGCGTTGGTCCGGGCCAGTTCGGGCTCGGGGCATATTCCACGTTCGCCGCTCATCCGCACAACGTCCCGTTGCAGCTGTTGTCCGAATACGGCGTTCCAGCGGGTATTGCCGGCATTGCGCTGATTCTGATGCTGATGGGATTCGCGGTGCGGCGGGCGCGGCAAACCGCGGGCACCAACCTGCTCGATGCCAGCCTGGTCGGCGCGCTGGCGATGGGGCTGACCGACTCCCTGGTCAGCGGCAATCTCATCATGCCGCACAGCCAGATGTTCTTTGCCGTCCTGGCGGGCTGGACGCTCGGCCGCTTGGCTCGCGCGCCATCCGGCTTGCATGAAGCCGGAAAAAATTTCACCGGGCAGCGATTTGCCATTGTCTCTATCGCCTTCGTTTCGGTGAGCGTTACAACCGTCCTCGGCATTGAATATTTGCCCCTTGCCCGCGACTTGCCAGTTTGGCTGCCGACCTGGAATCCGCATTTCTGGCAGTACGGGCGGTTCTCAGCCTGGTAGGTGCAGCCCGAGCCCCGGTCCCGCGGACGTTGGGGGGTCTATTAGCGTAGTGCCGGCCGTTGGATGGCGTCGACGTTGATCGTCTTGCTGCCGCGCAAGTAATCCTGCAGCGGTTCCCACACCGGCGGCGCGGACGCATCGGTTTGCGTGACGGCGGCCCATCCGGCAACGCGATAGGATTTGCCGGACTCCAGAGGCACTCCGCGCACTCGCAGATCGGAAATACGCTCGCCAATCGCCGCCCGCGGCGCGCATGCATAAGTCAGTCCGCGCACACGCACCATGTCGCCGCCTTGCCGGTAATAGGGATCCGGATTGAACAGATTATCGGCAATGTCTTCGAGCGCATGCTTGATCTGCGCGCCGGTCAAATCGCGCACCGCGACTCCGGCATAGGTGATGGCTGTCTGGGCCATGACATCCTCGACGGTCACGGGTGAGCCCGGCAGCAACGTCGTCCCCCAGCGGAAACCGGGCGATAAAGCGATGGGCGCATCCTGGGATTGCTGCAGGCTGGCCAGAATAATTTCGTCAAACGACCCGTGGAAGTTGCCGCGGCGGTAAAGCAAATCCTCCGTGACCGTCAGCACTTGTGCCAGCGATTGTTCGAACGGTTCGCGCAGCCGCGTGATGAGCTTCGCCATCTGCGCATCCGGTTCGAGCAAGTTGGAGAACACCGGCAGCAGCGAATAGTCGCAGACGGTCTTGCCCTGATGCGAAAACAGGTCGAGCACGCCGAGGAACTTGCCGTTGGAGCCGGCGTTGGCAACCAGGGTCTCGCCGCCGTCGTTGCGCACGCGTACCGGTTGTGGCAGAGGGTCATGCGTGTGGCCGCCCAATATGGCGGTCAGGCCGCTCACGCGACTGGCAAGTTTCAGATCGACATCGACGCCGTTATGCGAGAGCAGCACGGTGGCGCCCGCCCCGGCCCTGCGAGCGTCGGCAATCGTGTCGCGCAAGGATTGTTCGTGAATGCCGAAGGTCCAGTCGGGAATCAGATATGCGGGATTGGCAATTGGCGTGTACGGGTATGCCTGGCCGATGATCGCGACTTGCAGGCCGGCGATTTCCTTTATGACGAAGGCGGGGAAAACGCGATCGCCAAAATCGCGCGTGAATACGTTATGCGCCACGAATTCGATGGCATCGCGCATGTCGTTGTTGATCAATTCCATGACCCGCTCGGCCCCGAGAGTAAATTCCCAGTGACCGGTCATGACCTTGACGCCGAGTTGCTTGCTGGCCGCCACCATGTCGGCGCCGCGTGTCCACAATGCGGTAGCGGAACCCTGCCAGTTGTCGCCACCATCCACCAGAATGGCGCCGGGGCGTTGCGCCTGGATGAGTTTTACCAGGGTGGCGAGATGCGCGAAGCCGCCCATCTTGCCGTAGCGCTGCGCCAACTCGGTAAAGTCCAGATGCGAGTACGCGTACGCCAGCCGTGATCCGCGCGTCAACCCGTATGCCCGGAGCAAAGCTTCCCCCGTGAGGTGCGGCGGCCGGCCGACGGCTTCACCCGCGCCGATGTTTGTAGCGGGCTCGCGGTGATAAAGCGGCAGCAACTGCGCGTGGCAATCGGTAAGGTGGATCAGGCTCGCCGCGCGCTTGCGCTCGGGCAAGCGGTAAAGCGCCGTGGGCTCGCTTGCGAAAAGCGCGCCGGGTGCCACGCCCGCCATCGAGGCAAGCGCCAGGGCCTGCAGGAATTCACGGCGTTGCATCTCTAGAGACCCGCGGCGAGCGGCGCTACACCAGGGCCGCTGTTACTTGCGATATACCGAAGCGCGCATCGGCAGGCCATTGCTCAAATAGGAATGGAAATACTCGAGATCGTTGAATTCCGCGCTGCCCGCCGGGAACGGCGCAGCGCGCATCTGTTCCATGCACCGACGATAGCGCATGTGCAACGTATTCAAGTTATCGCCGGCCCTGAAAACAGGCCAATGCGTCGTTTGGCCCACGGTCGGAGAAAGGATCTCGGTGCGCAGGATCTTCCCGGCGTTGGACATATGACACGACGCGCAAGCGAAGTTATATTGACCCATTCGAGTGAAATACAGCTTCTTTCCGCGCTCGTATTTGGCCAGCGCCCCGGCGCCTTCGACGCGCACGTCGACACGCATGCCGTCGGAAAGGGTGCGCGCATGGGCGGTGATGATGCCCATGGTGGCCTTGTCGTCGTACCTGAATGGCGCTTGGCCATTCGAGCGTAAACAGCGATTGATGTCCATTTCAAAGGTGACGACGCGGTCGGCTTGCGCGTCGTAATACGGATAAGTCCCGGCGACGTTGCGCCCGCCATTCGCGAAGCAACTCGCAAACGTCTTGCCGTTGCTGAACGGCGTTTCCCATAATGTACGCCCTCTGTCGAGGTCGGCCTGAAATGGCGGGAATTCCATGATGCTGTCGAATTGCGACTTCGCATCAGCGGAGAGCATCAGCGCGCCATCGACATAGTGCTCGAGCGGCTTGTCCGGAAAAAGGTCGCGATACAGCGCAATGAAAGCGGCACGGTCGGCTTCAGGCGCCGCCAGAACCGGCCCCGCGTTCCATCCGCCCACCAATCCCGCCAGAAGCACCGCTGCCCGGGCTGCGTTCAATTGAGAGTCGCCTCGATGGTAGCTTTCTCGCCCTTGTTGTCTTCCCAGCTCACCGTGACCTTGTCACCGGCTTTGGCATCCCGGATGCGAAAATTGATGAATGGATTCTTCGATATCGCCTGACTCCATTGCGCATCCATGACGGTCTTGCCGTTGTGCGTGGCCACCACATGCTGGATAAAATGCAGGGGCACCACATCGCCGGATATTGCATCCTTGCGCAATCCCGTCTCCATCGGATGGAACATCAGCACTTTCACATCGGCCACATTGCCGTTGCGTTGAGCGCGAATCTTCATTGCATCAGCCATGTTCGTCCCTTGGTTCTGTATCTTGGCTTCGCCAGTCCCCGACCCGTGATCTTCAGCCGCCACAGCCGCCAATGGTGACTTTCACTTCATGCGATGTCGCATAAAATTTGCCATTCGCTTTGACAAGTGCCCGCACCGTCATCGATTCTGCCATCTTGATACGGGTGGAGATAAAAGGCTCGAGTCCCGGCGCGATGTCGAAAATGGCTACGAGAGGTTGCGGGTTCTTGTCCGCCACGACATAGATCGCCTGCGTCTCAGGCAGCTTGCTGGTAATCTCTACGGGCACTATCGCGCCATTTTCCGCGATCTCCGGTGCCTTCAGCACGATCTGATCCGATTCGGCGACGGCGGATGCGCCGATGCTCTTCATGGTTTCCGTCAGGACCTTGGCGTCGAATGCTGCCTTATTGCGTTGCGCCGCGAACAGCAGTACCGGCCGCAGGCCAGCGGTACAAGCCACAAGATAGCCGCCGCCGATTGTCAGTGTGCGCAGCAGGCGCCGTCGGGTTGATGATGCTGCCAGGAAGCGGTGCATGTCGTAGCTCGGAGCGTTATTCAAAGGGTATATAGATAATCAACGATCAACTCGATCTCTTCCGAAGTCAGGATCTCGTGCTTACCGAACGGCGGCATGATCGTGGCGGGATTGTAGAAGCCAGGATCCCGGATTTGCCGCAACAGCTTGTCACGATCCGGGAAGCGCGCTTCGATCGCCACCAGCGGTGGCCCGATATTCGCCGAAGTAACTGCGCGCCTGTCCGTGGGCATGGCATGGCATGCCAGGCAATTGCCCTTGCTCGTGTCATGGGAAAGTGCCGCGCCGGCAGCCGTTCGCTGCGTGTCTGCGGAGAGTGCGGTGCCGCCGATGACGAACCCGCCCGAAACCAGACAGGCAGCGACCAGGAAAATGCGATGGATAGACCCGGACAACTTCATTTGCGTCAGACCGCGCGGCGGCGCAACGGTTCTATCGATCGGGTGCCGGTTCCGCCTGCCAATGGCCTGATTTGCCGCCGAGTTTTTCCATCAGGCGCACGCCTTCCATGCGCATGCCGCGGTCGACGGCCTTGCACATGTCGTAAATCGTCAGCAAGGCAACGCTTACGGCGGTCAGCGCCTCCATTTCCACGCCGGTTTTACCCACTGTTTCGGCGCGCGCCATGCATTCCACTGCACACTGCTCGCCGAGTATCCGGAACTCGATTTCCACGCTGCTCAGTGATATGGGGTGGCAAAGTGGTATTAGTTCGGAAGTGCGCTTGGCACCCTGGATCGCGGCAACGCGAGCAATCCCGAGCACGTCTCCCTTGCTGGCGGAGCCTTCCTTAATTTTCTGCAGCGTTTCGGGCTGCATGACGATCCGGCCTGCGGCGATGGCGATACGGTGCGTATCCTGCTTGGCGGCCACGTCGACCATGTGCGCCTGCCCGGTTGCATTGAAATGAGTAAGTTTGCCCATCGGCAGGCCTTATTCTTCTCGCGGGCTTTGACCGCGGAACTCGTCGGATAGTGGCGTTATCATAGCACCATGAAAATTCGCACTCTCATGGTCGCAATGCTGCTGATGTCGCGCATCGCGGCGGCGAATGAGTTGCCCGACCTCGGCGACGTTTCGCAAAGTGCCCTTTCTCCTGCACAGGAGCGCAAACTCGGTGAAGGAATCATGACGCAGGTCCGTTCGAATCCTGCGTATCTCGATGATCCCGAGGTCACCGACTATCTGAATGCGGTAGGGTACAGGCTGGTCGCAAACAGCCCGGATCCGGCGGGACCTTTCGAATTCTTCGCCATCGACGAGGGTAATATCAACGCGTTTGCCCTGCCGGGCGGATTCGTTGGCGTGCATTCCGGATTGTTGCTGGCCGCGCAGAGCGAGTCCGAACTTGCCAGCGTGATTGGACACGAAATCGCGCATGTCACACAACGCCATATCGCGCGGTTGATTGCAGCCCAGCAGCGGCTGGGGCTGGCTTCGATGGCAGCGCTTGCGGTCGCCATTCTGGCGGCTCGCTCGAATACCCAAGTATCGGCCGCAGCCATCGCGGCGGCCCAGGCGGGCGCCATTCAGTCGCAACTGAATTACACGCGCGAACACGAACGCGAGGCCGATCGAATTGGCTTGCAGATCATGGAAAAATCCGGCTTCGACGTTCATGCAATGCCGGTTTTTTTCGAGCGACTGCAGAAGGCGACGCGCGTATACGAAACCGGCGCACCGTCGTACCTGCGGACGCATCCGCTCACCTTCGAGCGCATCGCCGACATTCAGGGCCGCATCGAGGGCGTTGCATTCCGGCAGATTCGCGATAGCCTGGAATTCCAGCTGGTGCGTGCCAGATTGTCCGCGCTCGAGGGAAATGCGCGCGAGGCGGTAGCACGTTTCGATCAAACGCTCGCCGAGCACAAGTTCAGCGCCGAAACCCCGCCCCGTTACGGGCTGATCGTCGCGTTGTTGCGCGCGGGCGACAAAGTCCGGGCGCGCAAGGAACTGGCATTGCTGCTCGAGACCAGAGAAAAAAGCCCGATGATCGATGCGCTCGCCGCGCAGACGCTGATCGCCAGCGGGGAGGTCGAAAAAGGGCTGGCGACTTTCCGCGAAAGCTTGCGCACGAATCCCAGCCGCAGGGCGCTGGTCTACGGGTATGCAGATGCGCTGATCAGCGCGAACAAGGCGGCGGATGCGATCCAGTTTCTGCGGGATAAAGCCGATGCCCGCACTACGGACCCGCAGTTGTATGAGTTTCAGGCGCGGGCCTATGCGGCCTTGGGTCAACGCCTCCCACAACATCGTGCGCAGGCCGAAGTTTACGCGCTGCGCGGCAATTTGCCGGCTGCAATCGAGCAACTGCAAATCGCGCAAAAAGCCGGCGACGGCGACTTTTACCAGAAGTCCAGCGTCGAGGCGCGTCTACGCGAACTCATCGCCTCCGATATCGAAAGCCGACGCAAACCCTGAAGCGCGCGGGTTGCCATGGGCCAAGCCTTGCCCCGTCGATGAGGTCGCGCTAAGCATTGAATTTGTTTAAATCCTCGCCTTGCGCCTGCGAATTTCCTATCATACCGAAGCTCTCCGGCTGACGATCACAACCCCGGGGCTTCGCTCATGGACAAGATCGGCAAATACCAGATCATTAAAGAGCTCGGCAGGGGCGCTACCAGCACGGTGTTCCTGGCGAACGACGCTTTCGCGGAACGACAGGTCGCCATCAAGCTCGTCCGCGCCGATGCTCTGGGCGACAAAGAGCACGGGCGACGCTTTCACAAGCTGTTTCTGGCTGAAGCTGCGTTGGCCGGCAAGCTGGCCCATCCGCATCTGGTGGCAATCTACGATGCCGTGACGGACGACGAAGGCAGTTACCTGGTCATGGAATATGTGCCCGGGGGCACGCTCGAACTGTATACACAGCCCGCCAAGCTATTCGCGATCAACGCCATCGTCGAGATCATCTTCAAGTGTTGCAAGGCGCTCGACTATGCGCACCGGCACGGCATTATTCATCGCGACATCAAGCCCGCCAACATCCTGTTAACTTCCGACAACGACATCAAGATTTCAGATTTCGGCGCCGCCTTGTCCGTGACCGCCGAAACGACGCAAGTCTCGGGCATCGGCTCTCCGGCCTACATGTCGCCGGAGCAATTGCAGGAAATGACCTTGAGTCATCAAACCGACATTTTCTCGCTCGGCGTGGTGATGTACCAATTGCTTACCGGCGCGTTGCCGTTCAAATCCACCAACAACTACAGCATGGTCTATCAGATCATCAACGTCGATCCGCCACCGGTGAGTCTGTTGCGCCCCGATGCTCCGGAGGTGGTGGACCGGATCGTGAAGCGCGCGCTGGAAAAGGATGTTCAGGACCGCTATCAAACGTGGGAGGAATTCGCCGACGCGCTGGCGGGCACCTTCAGCACCTTGCAGAAGCCAGAAGAAGTCGTCCCGGAAACGGAGAAATTCAGCACCTTGCGCAATCTGGAATTCTTCACGACGTTCCAGGATGTCGACCTCTGGCAGGTTCTGCGCATTTCAAGCTGGGTGCGACATGCGGCGGGCTCGGTGGTCGTCAGGGAAGGGGAGGTAGGGACCGGATTTTTTATCTTGGCCGCAGGAGAGGTGAAAGTCACCAAGCAGGGCAAACTTCTCAATATCCTGCGGGTGGGAGAGTGTTTCGGGGAAATGGCGTTTCTGGGCAGACGTGCTTTCCAGCGCACGGCGAGCGTCACGGCCGTCAACGACATCACCGTTATTGAAATCAGCGCACAGGCGCTCGCGCAGGCGACCGAAGGCTGCCGGCATGCATTCAATGCCGCTTTCCTGGAACTGCTTGTCGGACGGCTAGAAGCGGCGAATACCCGGCTGTCGCAACTGCTGCTCGATCGCAATATCAGCCTCTTCTGACGAACCTCGCCACGCGTTATCATTCGTCGCACGGCATCGTATGAGCAACTATCTGACAATCGACCCGGTCGAACTGCAGGAGATGCTCTCCGGTCCGATCGTGCTGATCGATGTGCGCACGCATAACGAGGTCGAGCGCGGCCGCATTGCTGGCGCACTGCATATTCCGCTGCATGATCTGCCCGCCCGGTACATGCAGATCGCGCAGGATTGCCCGGTGGTTTTCTACTGCCAGTCCGGCGGGCGCTCCGCAATGGCGGGTCAGTTTCTGGCTGGCAACGGGTGGAGGCAGGTGTATAACCTGGCAGGTGGCATCGGTGCATGGATGGCGCATGGATTTTGCGTGGTGCGCGATGCCTAGCGATATTCATGATGGTAGAGGTTCGATGAACGCCGAAACAGAAATCAGATTCGATCGCGAACTCGATGCACGCGGACTGAATTGCCCGTTGCCGATTCTGCGCACCAAAAAAGCGTTGAACGCTATGACCTCGGGCCAGGTGCTCAAAGTCGTCGCCACGGATCCGGGTTCCGTGCGTGATTTCCAGGCGTTCTGCAAGCAGACGGGCAATCGGCTGCTGCTTGCCGACGAGAGCCAGGGTGAATTTCTGTTCCTGTTGCAAAAGAAATGAACCACCATGCCCAAATCCCCGATTGACAGCGCGATACTGGTATTCGACCGTGCACTGCGCACGTTGCGTGCAACGGCGAGCTCGGTGCGGCCGATGCCGGGCGCAGAGCTGCAGGAGAGCGATCTGAGCGAGCATGACCGGCGCGATGCGGCAGCGCTGATGCGGGTTAATCATTCGGGAGAAGTTTGCGCGCAGGCGCTGTATCACGGCCAGGCGGTGACCGCGCGCAATCCGACGGTGCGGCGCGCTCTCGAACGTGCCGCGACAGAAGAAACCGAACATCTGGCCTGGACGCAGCAACGTATCGATGAACTGGGCGGCCGGACCAGCCTGCTCAATCCTCTGCTGTACGCCGGTTCATTCGCCATCGGCGTGGCCTCCGGATTGCTCGGCGACAAGTGGAACCTGGGCTTTCTGGCAGAAACGGAGAGACAGGTTGAAGGTCACCTCGATGGCCATCTTGGCCGGCTGCCAGGCGAGGACCATAAAAGCCGTGCCATTGTGGCCCAGATGAAACAGGATGAAGCTGCCCATGCGCGCACAGCGCTGAGCCACGGCGCGGCAGAACTGCCGCGACCGGCCCGCCGGGCCATGCGCGCGGCATCGCGATTCATGACCGGGGCGACGTACTGGGTCTAGCAGCGTCAGACTTCCACGATCGTGAAATCGTGGGTGATCCGGGCCGTTTTGCCGAGCATGATCGAGGCAGAACAGTATTTTTCCGCCGAGAGCTTGATCGCGCGTTCGACCGGTTCGCGTTTGAGATTGCGCCCCTTGATCGTGAACTGGAAGTGGATCCGGGTGAAAACCTTGGGATCGGTCTCGGCACGATCGGCCTCGATATCGAGCACGCAGTCGTCAATGTCGTGCCGGCCTTTTTTCAAGATGCTTACCACGTCATACGCCGTGCAACCCCCGGTTCCAGCCAGCATGGTCTCCATTGGGCGCGGGCCGATGTTGCGCCCCCCGCCCTCCGGGGCGCCGTCCATCACGATGGCATGACTGCTTTGCGTTTCGGCGACGAACGCGACATTTTCGATCCATTTGACTCTGACTTTCATGTGCTCGCTTTCCCGGAGTTAGACCTTGGATTTGCGCATGGTAGCAAACGAGTCCAAGGCGTTCCGTGCGCAAGTTGGCACATTCATGGTCAGGGGACTAGCGCACCGCCGCTGCCGATGACCGGGCACCGCGCGGTTCAATATTGTTCTGTTAAAACAGACCATTAGAGTCAAAAAGCTGGGATTTTCAGAGGCACTTCGCTAAAATGCGCTGTTTTGAGTAACGCACCGGACCTGCACCATGGCTGAACGCGATATTGATCGTGGCAAAAGACGTTTTCTGGTGGCCACCACCAGCGTAATGGGTGGGGTGGCGGGCGCGGCGGTGGCCGTGCCGTTCGTTCTGAGCATGACGCCCAGTGCCAGGGCGCGGGCGGCCGGCGCGCCGGTCGAGGTGGATATCTCGCAAATCGAGCCGGGCATGATGATCACGGTCGAGTGGAGAGGAAAGCCGGTGTGGATCGTGAATCGCACGCCTGACATGTTGGCGAGTCTGCCAAAGATCGACACCGAAGTGGCAGATCCGAACTCCAAAGTGAATCAGCAGCCCGAGTACGCCAAGAACGAGTGGCGTTCGATCAAACCGGAGTACCTCGTGATCGTCGGCATTTGCACGCATTTGGGTTGTTCCCCATCGCCAAAACTTACTACCGGCGCCGAAGGCATGGGTAGCGACTGGCCCGGCGGATTCTTCTGTCCCTGCCATGGTTCAAAGTTCGATCTGGCCGGCCGGGTTTTCAAGGGCGCGCCTGCACCCATCAATCTGCAGGTTCCTCCCTATACCTATCTGAGCGATTCCCGCCTCGTGATCGGGACCGACAGCAAGGGAGCCTGATGCGATGGGAAAAATGAAGGCACTGCTAGGCTGGGTGGACGAGCGTTTTCCGGTGAGTGCAAACTGGAAGGCGCACATGAGCGAGTACTACGCGCCGAAGAATTTCAATTTCTGGTATTACTTCGGTTCGCTTGCAATACTGGTGCTGGTGTTGCAGATCGTCACCGGCATTTTGCTGACGATGCACTACAAACCGGATGCCGCCCTGGCGTTCGCGTCCGTCGAATACATCATGCGCGATGTGCCGTGGGGTTGGCTGATCCGCTACATGCATTCCACCGGCGCATCCCTGTTTTTCGTCGTCATCTACCTGCACATGTTTCGCGCGCTTATTTACGGCTCGTATCGCAAGCCGCGCGAACTGCTGTGGTTGTTCGGTGTGCTCATCTACCTGTGCCTCATGGCCGAGGCGTTTTTCGGCTATCTGTTGCCATGGGGCCAGATGTCCTACTGGGGCGCGCAGGTCATCGTGAATCTGTTTGGAGCAGTGCCTTTCATCGGGCCGGATCTGGCGCTCTGGATTCGCGGCGATTACGTCGTTTCGGACGCAACATTGAACCGCTTCTTTGCCTTCCATGTCATCGCCGTACCGCTTGTGCTGCTTTTGCTGGTCGCCTCGCACCTGGTGGCGCTGCACGAAGTCGGCTCCAACAATCCGGACGGCATCGAAATCAAAAAGAAGAAAGATCCCAAAACGGGTATCCCTCTCGACGGCGTAGCGTTTTATCCGTACTACGTCATCAAGGACATCGTCGGTGTCGTGGTTTTCCTGATGATCTTCAGCGCGATCGTATTTTTTGCCCCTGAAATGGGCGGGTACTTTCTGGAGCACAACAATTTTGTTCCCGCGGACCCGCTGAAAACGCCGTTGCACATTGCTCCCGTCTGGTACTTCACGCCGTTCTACTCGATCTTGCGCGCCGTTCCTCCGCTGTTCGATTCGCAGTTCCCCGGCGTGCTGGCGATGGGTCTGTCGGTCATGATCCTGTTTTTGCTGCCCTGGCTGGATCGCGGTGCTGTCAAGTCCATCCGCTATCGGGGAGCGATTTACAAGACCGCCCTGGCGCTGTTCGTAATATCCTTTTTGATCCTGGGCTACCTGGGGACCGCTCCTACCAACGTCTGGGGACAGTTCGGCGCCTGGCTCGGCGGAGCAGAGCGCGCAACCGTTGCCGCGCGCATTTTCACCATCGTCTATTTCCTGTTTTTTCTGTTGATGCCCTGGTACACCCGAATCGACAGGACCAAGCCCGAGCCGGAAAGGGTGACATCGTGAGAAAACTGGTTCTGGCATTGCTGTTCGCGCCGCTCGTGGCGTTTGCAGCCGGTGAGAATATGCACCTCGATGACGCCAACATCGATCCCCGGGACGCGATCTCGATTCAGCGTGGTGCCCGCACTTTTGTGAACTATTGCCTGAACTGCCATTCGGCCAATGCCATGCGCTACAACCGCCTGACCGACCTGGGTCTGACCGAACAGCAAATCAAGGACAACCTGCTGTTCTCGTCGGACAAGGTGGGCGATCCCATGGGCATCAGCGCCAGGCGCGCTGACCAGAAGCAATGGTTCGGCGTCGAGCCGCCTGATCTTTCGGTGATCGCGCGCTCGCGTGGCACCGACTGGCTGTATACCTATATGCGGACGTTTTATCGCGACGACAAGCAGCCAACCGGATGGAACAACCTGGTCTTCCCGAACGTAGGCATGCCTCATGTGCTGTGGCAACTGCAGGGTACGCAGGTGCTGAAAACCCGAACCGAGGAACGGGCTGGCCATAAAGTTGAGCGCACGTCACTGGTCCTGGAAACGCCCGGTACGCTCTCCGCCCTGGAGTACGACGGTCTGACCCGGGATCTCGTGAATTACCTGTCCTATATGGCCGAACCTGCCAAGACCACGCGATCGCAAGTCGGCATTCTGGTGCTGCTGTTCTTGCTGTTGTTGCTGGTGCCGGCCTGGCTGCTCAAGAAAGAGTACTGGAAAGACGTGCATTGACCCCCTCAGGTAACCGCCAATGATGACCCTCTATTCGGGCACGACCTGCCCCTTCAGCCAACGATGCCGGATCGTCCTTTTCGAGAAAGGGATGGATTTCCAGATCATCGATGTCGACTTATTCAACAAACCCGAAGACCTGGCGGTAATGAATCCTTACAACCGGACGCCGGTGCTGGTGGAGCGGGACTTGATCCTCTATGAGTCCAACATCATCAATGAATACATCGATGACCGGTTTCCGCATCCGCAATTGATGCCCGCCGATCCGGTTATGCGCGCGCGCGCGCGGCTGTTTTTGTTCCGTTTCGAGAACGAACTGTTTTCCAATATCGACGCGATCGACAGCGGCACGCAGAAGCAGGCGGACAAGGCGCGGCTCGTTGTGCGCGACAATCTGACGCAGATCGCACCTGTTTTCGTCAAGCAGAAGTACATGCTCGGCGACGAGTTCTCGATGCTCGATGTGGCGATCGCCCCCTTGTTGTGGCGCCTGGATTTCTACGGCATCCAGTTGCCAAAGCAGGCCGCGCCCCTGATGAAGTACGCCGAGCGGCTGTTCAGCCGCCCGGCTTTCATCGAGGCGCTCACAGCCTCGGAAAAGGTCATGCGCAAGTGAAAGAAATGTCCACCACGCCGTACTTGATCCGCGCGATTTTCGAGTGGTGTTGCGATAACGGGCTCACGCCATATATCGCGGTGAAGGTGGACGAAACCACGAAAGTGCCCATGGAATACGTAAAGAACGGCGAGATCGTTCTGAATGTCAGTCCAGATGCCACGCGCAACTTGAAAATCGGCAATGACCTGCTGCAGTTCTCCGCAAGGTTTGCGGGCGTCTCGCGCGAGATCTCCGTGCCCATCAATACCGTGAGCGGTATTTTCGCGAAAGAGACCGGTCAGGGCCTGTCGTTTCCGACCGCGCCGTCAGCACCCCCGCAAGTCGTTGGCCCCAACAAGAACGATCCGGCGCCGCCGAATGACGATCATCCCACGCCGCCCTCAGGCGGGCGCCCACGCTTGCAGATCATCAAGTAGCCCCGTGATCTGTGCAATGGCGGAATATAATTTCGCTCAAAGCCGGCATAGCTCAGTTGGTAGAGCAGTTGATTTGTAATCAAAAGGTCACGGGTTCGATTCCTGTTGCCGGCACCACTTTCTTAATCCTTCTCCGCGCGCCGCGTATGCGGTGGCAATGGTCACATGTTCAAAACGCTTTGCATGATCGCATTGACGCTGGTATCCACCGCTGTTCTCGGGCAAGGCGACAATTCTCAACCGCTTCCGCTGGACGTGGCGCAGCAACGCGCCCGCTTCGCGCGCGAGCAACTGGACGAAGCCGAGAAAAAGCTCAAGACCGCAACGCGCAAAGACGAGGCAGCGAAGGAAGAACTCGAAGAAGCCAGGATCAGGGCCGAGAAGTCAGACAAAACGCTGCAGGAAGCGCGAGCGCAGGCCGCAAAATGGCGCGAACTGCACGACCAGGCTTATCAGGATCTGAAGCGCGCGCACGAAGCCATGCAGCGATCCATCCAGCCGAAGTGATTAAAGGCCGCAAATGAAAATTCACGAGTACCAGGCGAAGGAACTGCTGCGCAAATATGGCGTGCCCACGCCCCGGGGGGTCGCATGCTTCAGCGTCGACGAAGCGGTGGCGGCGGCGCACAAGCTTGGCGGCAAGGTGTGGGTGGTCAAGGCGCAGATCCATGCCGGCGGACGCGGCAAGGGCGGCGGGGT